>CAMNFR010000003.1 GCA_946537305.1 uncultured Lachnospiraceae bacterium
GATCCGACCGACCCGACACCGGAAGAAACCACACCGGAAGGTCAGGCTCCGGGAGATATACCTGCAGAACAATCGTTGGAGGGGCAGACCGGAGAATAACTTCCGGAGGAACAACCTTTGGAGGGGCAGACGTAAAAACGCGAAAAAACAGGGCAGACTCTTTGTTCAGAGCCTGCCCTGTTTTTTGCAGTTCGCTTTTTATTTAACCGTCGACTTCGCCTTCTTCAAAATCCTCTTCCGGTGGATCAACAAGTTCTTCTTCTGCAGCCTTGGTGGTCTCCGGTGCCTTGGTCTCCTTTTCTTTTTCTTTGTCTTTCTTCTTATCTTTCTTAGACTCCTCGGTCTCGTCCTCTTCTTCCTCGGTTTCCTCCTCAGTGGTCTCTTCCTCGGTGGTCTCTTCTTCTTTCTTCTTGGTTCCCTTATAGATGGTCTTGGAGGTGCCCATGTAGTGGTCCTTGTTCATCTGGATCCGATCGACCTCTTCGCCGTTCATGTAGATGACCTTGGTCAGCGTGGAGCTGACATCGGGATGGCTGCTGCCCTCAGAGCGCTCCTCGCCTTCCGCCATGTCCGGATCTTCCACTACCTTGGGCTCCGGATCGGAGTAGGAGAGGGTGTCGGATACAAATTCAATAGTGCGGGCCGGGTCGCGTACCTCTTTGCCGTAGATGCTGAAATACAGTGTGCTTCCGTCGGCATCTGCTGCTATATAAATGGGCCATTCCTGATTGTTGGTAAAAATGAAGTCTTTATTACCTTCCGAAATAGCGGCGTCCGAAGAATAAGGCGCGTAGTGGATGATCATGGAGTGTGGATGGCGCTCGTCGATCTGAAGTTCTGCGCGGATGACGGCATTGTATAATGTGGTAGATACCTGGCATACACCGCCGCCGTAGGCCATTTCCGAATCGCCGTTGGAGTACTGCGGCGCCAGCTCATAGCCGTTGTCGGGGGTTCGGCTTAAGATCGTATCGCTGACGGAGAGGGATTCTCCGGGCATCAGGATCTGGCCGTTCAGCCGCTCGGCTGCCGTGCGGACATTTTTCTTGCGGGCAGAGCTGCTGGAGGAATAGTCCGTGTTGTAGGTCCCCAGCTTATCGTGTACCGCAGACATCATTTCCGTGGTGATCTCCGGCTCTGTCACCTGTACGGTGGCAGCCGTTGTCATGTGATCAGAGAGGTCGGAATCCAACAGCTGTGTAATAGAGGCTGTGGTCGCGGCAACATCTGTCACCAGGCCGTTTACGCCATCTGTCACAATAAACTCGCCGCTTTCACGCGTCAGTTCCGCGTTTACAGGTTCTGTATCGTGGGATGCAATTTCATCCTGCACGAACTGCTGGACCGCAGCGGCGTCATAAGAATAAGAAAGATCAAGCGCCACGTTGCTGTATTTCAGATCCTGCTGCTGTTTGTAGCGGCTGATGATAGGGCCATTCTTTCCGTAGGAGGCGGCTTCCCGCACGGGGGTGTCCGCATCCCAGGAAAGGCCCAGCGCCGCCGGGGTAGTGGTGGCGGTCTTGTCATCAAAGGTAACGGAAAGCGTAGAGCCTGCAATGCCCTGGTAATAGCTGTTGATCATCTGGGTGGCTTCCGCCACAGTCATACCGCCCAGGTCCTGTCCCAGGACCGTGATCCCGCTTTCCAGGACCGTTGTATCACTGATTTCCACCGCTGCGGCGGCGGGAACCGGCGACAGCAGCAGTAAAGAGGCGGCTGCTGCGCACAAAAAGAGTCCGGTTGGTTTCTTCATAAATAGGATCCTTTCCGTCCGGAAAATATGACTTCCCGGATATGTTCGAAAAATTTTATAAATATTTTACAAAATAACTACGGTAAAAAATATAGCCCAAATATTACAAAAAGCCGAATTTGTTCCTATAGTATAGCACAGAATCCCTTGAAATCAACTGTTTTTTCGAAGAAAAAGCCCGGACACAAGTTTGTAAAAAATCTGTAACATCTTGACGTGGCAAAAAAAACGTGATAGAATGTACATGACTTTGCGGAAGCAGGTCAAAAAAGCAGGTTTCAGAAGTAAATCAAACCGAATGGGTGGAAATCGGGAGAAATACTATGAAAAAATTACTAAATTATGTACTGGGTTTTACATCAGCAGCCGTTCTTCTCACAGCAGGTGCCTTTGGTGCACAGGCTGCCACGGTCAGCTATGGAAACTACAGCGAAAATATATTAAACGGCGGCGTGCTGGCGGAGGATGCTTCCGGGCATCTGTATTATGCCAATACGGATAAGGCGGATTTCCTGTACAGGGATGATCAGCTGATCGCCAACGATCCCGTCGAGAACATCAACGTGATCGGGGATACGGTCTATTATACCACCAAAAAGAGCAGCGGCTCCGCTGTCATGAGCGTGGGACGCAGCGGCGGTATGAAGAAGGAACTCCTCAGCACCTCCCAGACCATCGAGGAGATGTATGTGGACAGCCAGGGGACCATCTATTATCTGGTTGGCGGTCAGGTATTTGAGCGTCAGGCAGATGCAGATAAGAGCACTATCATCGCTCAGGGCAGCATCACGCATTTCATTCCCACCACTCACGGCGTGATCGTTGCCAAGGGCAAACGCGGCGCTTACACCCTCTGTGCAGACGGTCGTACCATCCAGAACGACGTTGAGAGTTTCTATACCTATGAAGATTATCTGCTGTTCACCAGAGACGGCAGTGACTATCAGGTCCGCATTCATGACCTGTTTGATGGCTTTACGGCCTCCGCCATTCAGAAGTATGACCTGGGTGATTCCACCGCAGCGGTCAAGGCTTTTGCGGAGAACCTGGAAGAAGACGGCGAGTGCGAAGAGTGCGCCGCCAATGCCAAGAACGGCACCGCTACTCTGGCGGAGGATAAGGATTCCGTGAGCGCCGTAAAGGCGACCGGCATCACCAGCGCCCTGCACAGCGGCATGGTCAGCGAGGGGCAGTACAACATCGTGCTTCGCGCCAGACAGCAGCATGAGATTGAGTGGACCCCCAAGGCGAACATCAAGGGCTGGGGCAATGCCTACACCTTCAACGCTGGAACCACCTATTCCGGACTTCCTTACGGACAGCCGGCTACCAAGGGCTACTATGTACCTTGGCAGGCAAGTCTGGTGGACTTCATCACTGCGGTGAATGACCCCTCCAGCGATATGTACACCAAGCGGGCTACCTACAATCGTTCCGCTCCGTACTACAGCTGTGACTGCAGTTCCTTCGTTTCCTGGAGCTGGGATCTGGCCAGCCGTCAGTACACAGGCTCCATCGCCTACTTCGCGACCGAAGTGACCACCAAGAGCATCTACAGCCTGCAGGTGGGCGATGCGTTCAACAAGTCCGGCAGCCACGTAGTGCTGGTAAGCGACATTGGCTACCGCGGGGATGAGATCGTCTATATTGACATCATGGAGCAGACGCCTCCCAGCACCCGCTACACCCGTTGGGGTGAGGGCGGTACCAAGAAGCTGTCTGATTTCTACGATAAGTACTGGGGCAAGGGGTACAAGCTGATCCGCTGCAAGACCAGGGATGCTGCCGTATATACCCCCAGCGCCGCCGTGCAGCTGGATGGGGAAGTGGCTCCCAGCCTGGCGAACAGCGGGGTGACGCTTTCAGCTACCACTGTGAATCTGAATACCGATACCAACGCAACACAGGTGCTTTCCTACACTTCTACTGTATCCGGCAACGTGACCTGGGAGTCCTCCAACAGCAAGGTGGCTTCCGTGGGAACTACCGGTAAGATTACCGCCAAGAAGGCAGGATCTGCTGTGATTTCCATGTATGTGGGCGGTAATCTTTCCGCCAAGGCTACGGTCTATGTGTATCCGGAAAAGACAAAGATCACATCCGCAAAATCCAGCGCGGCCGGCACAGTCAAGATCAAATGGGAAGAGGTTCCCTCCGCAGTCACTGTAAATTATGAAGTGCTTCGCAAGAAGGCGGACGGTACCTGGGAGAGCGTGGGAAGCGCCACCAGCACCAGCTTTACAGATAAAGGGTTGGCAAGTTACACGGATTACACCTACACCATTCGGGCTGTCGCCACGCTGAAGAATGGTACGCTCCTGAAGGGCGATTACGATACTGTCGGCAAGACCGCCCGCACCATGATCGACACACCGGTGTTTACCGAGGTCACACCGGCCACCGCCACTTCCATGAAGATGAGCTGGAACGCGGTGAAGGGTGCTGCTACCTACAAGGTATATCGGAAAAAGAGCGGAAAGTGGAAAAATATCGGGATCACTTCCAAGACGACCTACAAGGAAAAGAAACTGACGGCTGGTAAAAAGTATACCTACACGCTGGTAGCGGTTGGCGCTGATGGCAAGACCAAGAGCTCCTATGTGAAGAAGGGCGTTACCACCAAGATGACCGTCCCTACACCGGAGTTGAAGGATCTGAAGATCACGGGCCTGGGCAAGACCACTCTGACCTGGAAAAAGGTGAAGGGAGCCACCGGCTATCAGGTATGGCGCAAGATCGGCAAAAAGAAATATAAAATGATTGCCACTGTAAAGGGCACCAAGTATTCCGACAGTGGCCTGAAGCCTGGCAAGAAGTATACCTACACGGTGCGCGCCGTCAGCAAGGCGAATGGCAAGACCATCGCCAGCGGCTATGATAAAGAGGGTCTCTCCGTGACCATGAAGCTTGGCGCACCGGAGCTGGTCTCCGCCGTATCGGAAGGAACTGGCAGCGTAAAGGTGAGCTGGGAAGCCGTGGAAGGTGCGGAATACTATAGTATCTACCGCATGAAGTCCGGCGGTAAGTGGGGTACACTGGTAGGAACTGTAAAGGGTAAGAAGCTCTCCTTTACAGATACGAAGCTTGCAGCCGGAAGCACGCAGACCTATACAGTTCGCGCCGCTTGGAAGAAAGGGAAAAAATATTACCGCGGATTTTACGATACAAAGGGTGTCACTGCCGTGGTCCGCTGATGCGAGAGGATCCGCAGATTCTGCAGCAGCGGTATAGTTACAAATGAGGAAGGAAATTATCGGCCGGGAATATTACGTGTTCCCGGCCGAAAATGCGATTAGTTATCATGCAGAAAAGAGAAAAATACAAGCGTCTGGTGCGTTTTTTTCTGTCCCTTCTGAACGTCGCTGTATTAACGGGGATTTATGCCTGGTTCTGGTTCCACTACTACCATGACCGGAGCATCATCGGAACCCTGTACTTTAAGTGGGGGCACTACGCAATCCTGGTGCTGTATGGCTTTTTGATCTTCTTCTTTGGACAGGTCTACGGTGCCATGAAGGTGGGATATCTGCGCGTGATGGATATTCTGTTTTCGCAGTTCATTGCCGTGTTCTTTGTCAATGCAATTACTTATATTCAGCTGGCGCTGATCGGTCACTGGACCTTTGGACAGCATCTTATGCCCCTTGTGTGGATGACCGCATTTGATGCCGTGGCCGTGGCCATGTGGGCCCTCTTTGCGCGTTGGTTCTATTCTGTGATCTATCCGCCCAGAGAGATCCTGGTGATCTATGGGGACCGGAGCCCGGCCAGTATTATTGCCAAGTTCTCTACGCGGCGTGATAAGTATCGTATCCGGGAGACTGCCTGTATAGAGACGGAAACGGATGAGGAAATATTCCGGAAGATCGATCGCTACCGCGCGGTGGTCATCGGGGATATCCCGGCTCAGCGGCGCAACGATTTCCTGAAATATTGCTTCCGCAATAATGTGCGCTGCTATACCGTGCCGAAAATATCCGATATTATGCTGAAAAGCTCGGAGACTATCAATCTGTTCGATACAGCGCTGCAGCTGTGCCGGAACCGAGGTCTCTCTGCGGAGCAGCAGGCGTTGAAGCGGTTCTTTGATGTTTTGGTTTCTCTGGCGATGCTGATCGTGCTGAGCCCGCTGATGATCTTGATCGCTATTTTGATCTATTTATATGACAGAGGACCGGTCTTTTATCTGCAGGAACGGCTGACAGAGGACGGCCGGGTATTTATGATCTACAAGTTTCGGAGCATGCGGGTAGATTCCGAGGAAAAAGGCGCCCGGCTGGCGGCCAAGGGCGATCCGCGCATTACCCCGGTGGGAAAGGTGATCCGGAATCTTCACCTGGATGAGCTGCCGCAGCTCATTAATATTTTGAAGGGCGACATGTCCATGGTGGGGCCTCGACCGGAACGGCCGGAAATTGCCGAGAAATATCATAAGGTCATTCCGGAATTTGATTATCGACTGAAGGTGAAGGCGGGTCTGACCGGCTATGCACAGGTGTACGGCAAGTACAACACCACGCCTTATGACAAATTGAAGCTGGATCTTTATTATATCGAAAACTATTCGATATGGATGGACATTAAATTATGTATGTTGACCTTCAAGATCCTCTTCCAGAAGGAAAATACCGAAGGCGTGGATCCGAGCCAGCGGACAGCAGCTGACCCTAAACGCAAAAGCATTTACTAGTGTAGACGCATTCTGCGGGCAGATAAAATGGAGATGCTTATGATACTGGTATCTGTGATCATTCCTTATTATAATGCCGCACATACGCTTGGGCGGGCTATCGACAGTGCACTTGCACAGGAGGTGCCGCTGGAGGTGTTGGTGATCGATGACGGATCCCCGGAATCTCCGGATTCGGTGCTCCGCCTTTACGAGGGAGATTCCCGGGTAAAGCTGATCCGACAGGAAAAGAACAGTGGGGTAGCGGCAGCCAGAAATGAGGGCGTGCGTCAGGCAAGCGGTCGGTATGTGGCCTTTCTGGATGCAGATGACTGGTGGGCGCAAGGCAAGCTGCGAAAACAGCTTGCCTTGGCAAGAAAGACTGGTGCGGTGCTGATCTGTACCGGGCGGGAGCTGATGAAACCGGATGGTACTTCCGCGGGAAGGATCATTCCAGTACAAAAAACGATCCGTTACCGTACATTATTGATGGGGAATGTGATCAACTGCTCCTCCGTGCTGCTGCGGACGGATGTGGCCAGGGAATTTCCCATGGAATATGACCGGGCTCATGAGGATTACATTCTCTGGCTGAAGATCTTGAAGAAATATGAGGAAGCGCGGGGTATTCCGGGGCCGTACCTGAAATACCAGGTGTCAGCGGACGGAAAGTCCGGCCCAAAATGGAAATCGGCACTGATGACCTGGCGGGTGTACCGCTATATGGGCTATGGTCCGTTGGCCTCTGCTTGTTTCTTTGCCGGATATGCTATAAATGGCGTCCGGAAATGGATGATGTAACGTAACTGATGACTGATCTATGAGATGAGGTGCATTAGATGATGGAAAAGAAGACTACATGGCGTTTTCTGTCTTTGCTGCTGGCGCTGGTCCTGACAGTATCCTGCTTTGCGGCGCCGACCCTGGCTTCCGAGAATGAATCCGGTGCTCCGGCGGAGACTGTGATGGCGGAAGAAGAGTCTTCTGCCGTGGAAGAATCGACCGCTGTTGAGGAGACGGAGGTCTCATCGGAGGAAACAACAGCCGAGGAGCCGGCGGAGATGGAAACAAAGGCAGAAGAGGAAACAGTGGTTTCGGAAACGTCTGCACAGGAGACGGCCGCGGAGGAAACATCTGCTGCCGAGACATCTGCTGCCGAGACAGAGGCTCCGGAGACAGAGGCGATCGAAACAGAAGCACAGGAGACGGCAGCGGAAGAGATGGCCGAGACTTCTGATGAAGTTACTGCTGTAAAGGTCCCCGGGGAATATACCACCGATGACGGCAAGGCACTGACCATTCCCGCCAATCTGAAGGTGACGGCTAATAACAATTACAGCCTGGTGGTCAGCTGGGATACGGTAGAGGGTGCAGCTTCCTATGTAGTCTATAAGCATAACGGGCAGAAATGGGTAAAGCTTGGAACACCCACGACCAATACCTTTACAGATCCTACGACGGATATGGCGGTCGGCACTTCCTGCAAATATACGGTAACAGCGGTCGGAACAGTTTCCGGGAAGAATGCGGAAACGGCCTATAACACCACCGGCGTGACCGGCGTTGTGTGTCCGCCGCAGCCGAAGTATAAGGGGACTTTGTCCCGTGGAAAGAACAAACTGGAGCTTCGCTGGGAAGAAGTGGAAGGTGCGACCGGTTATGCCGTCTACCGCAAGGGAGATGACGGCAAGTGGGGCAAGAGCATTTCCGGAACCATCACAGACAATCACTTCGTGGACAGCACCGTAACGTTTGGAAAGGAATACACCTATGCAGTGCTTGCCTGCGTAAAGAGTGGCGGTAAGAGCTACTGGAGCTTCTATGCCTCCGGCGCGCTGACGCTGGATGCAAAAGATGTGCAGACCATCAAGGGAAAAACGGTGGCCAAGGATCAGGTCAGCCTGCCTCAGACCAAGATGGTCAGTGCTGTGGGCGTTGCCTACAAGAGCATCACTGTGACCTGGGAGCAGGTGGAAGGCGCGGATGGCTACGTGGTGTACCGCCGCACATCCAGCGGTAAATGGAAAAAGCGCAAGACCGTGACGGGCGGGGAGACCCTGACCTGGACGGATAAAAAGTGTTCCTATTATAAGCCGTACTATTTTACGGTCCGTGCCTATATTAATTATGACGGTGAGCAGCAGAAATGCGCCACCTGGGACAATAAGGGCGTTAAAGGCCGTTCCATTCTGGCGGTACCGGAGAAGCAGGCCGCGCAGGGCGCAGGGCTCAAGGCTATCAAGGTCTCCTGGGCAAAGGTGAAGGGTGCTAAGGGTTACTACATCTACCGCAAATCAAAGAAGAGCGGCAAATGGAAGAAGATCGGTCAGACCGGATGGCGGACGCTGACCTATACAGATCGCACCATTAAAGCGAATAAGGACTACTATTACAGTGTTCGCGCCTGGCGCAAATATGGCAAGAAGAAAATCAAGGGCCTGTATGACAATAATGGTGTAAAGGGTTCACCCTCCATCAAAAAGAAGATGAAGGACGGGCTGCAGCTCTATTACAATGAAAAGGGCAATCTGATCACCGATGTGGAAAATATCATTGGTAAGCGCAGCTCTTATAAGCTGGAGGTAGACTACTCCAAGAATATTGTGACGGTCTACGCAAAGGGCGACAATGGCACCTACAACCTGCCGGTAAAGGCATTCTGCTGTTCTACCGGAGAGGCAACCCCCATCGGTACCTTCTATACGCCGGCCAAGTACCGCTGGCATGAACTGAATGGTAAGCTGTACGGCCAGTGGTGCACCCGCATTCACGGCGGTGTGCTGTTCCACTCCGTGTACTATTACAGTTACAATAATGCAAACGACCTGTCCACCAGCGCCTACAACAAGCTGGGCACCAAGTGCTCTCACGGATGCGTGCGTCTGTGCTGCCGAGATGCCAAGTGGATTTATGACAACTGCCGCCTGGGCACAACGGTCGTTATCAAGAACGGCTGCAAGAATCCCTTTGGGAAACCTACCCCGTTAAAGGTAAAGAGCAGCCACACCTGGGATCCTACTGATCCTAACATGTATTACAAGTGTAAGAAGGATGGCTGCCACTAAATGGAGTAAAAACCGGCATACGACAGATATAGTCCGTATGCCGGTTTTTGTCGACAAGAAATACAATATATGCTATAATACAAAGACTAAGCGTGTCTGAAAAAAAGGAATCACAGAGAATATCAACAGAGCTAGGACAAGCGTGAAATTCTTAAATTGCAAGCCGAGGTAATGATTATGAGACAGGATTTGTTTGCGCTGCTACAGCAGCATGGGCAGCTTCATTTGCTGGATTATTATAACAAGCTGGATGACGCCGGGAAAGCGGCTATGGAAGATCAGATCTCCATGATCGACTGGAATTACCTGCGTACCGTGGAGAATCATACTGCTCCGGAACGCGGTGTGATCACACCGCTGACGGAGACGGTCAGTACAGCAGATATCCGGGAACGGGAGGTAGAATATCGCGAAAAAGGTCTTGCTGCTATCCGTGCGGGTAAGGTAGGTGCCATGCTGCTGGCCGGCGGCATGGGGACAAGACTCGGCTGCTCCGGTCCCAAGGGAGTGGTGGACATTGGTCTGACGCATCCCCTTTTCATTTTTGAATGCCTTTTTCGAAATACCCTGGAGGTGGTACGGGAAGCAGGCGCTTGGATTCCGTTCTCTATCATGACCAGTGATAAGAATCACCAGGAGACAATTACTTTCCTGAAGGAACACAATTATTTCGGCTACAATGAAGAATATATTTATTTCTTTCGTCAGGACATGGCTCCTTGCATCGATTATGAACACCGCCTGCTGATGGAGGGACCGGGACAGTTGGCCATCTCTCCCAACGGAAACGGCGGATGGTATTCCTCTTTTGCCCGTGCCGGACTTGCCGAAAAGGCCAAAGCCATGGGCGTGGAATGGCTGAACTGCTTTGCGGTAGACAATGTGCTGCAGCGCATTTGTGACCCTCTGTTCGTTGGGGCGGTGATCTGTTCGGGGTGCGTATCCGGTTCCAAGGTGGTTCGTAAGGCAGATCCAAAAGAGAAGGTAGGTGTCCTCTGTCTGGAGGATGGTCGTCCTTCTATTGTGGAGTATTATGAATTGACGGATGAGATGGCCTATGCCAAAAATGAAAAGGGAGAGTATTCGTACACCTTCGGCGTCATTTTGAACTATCTGTTCCGTGTGGATAAACTGGATGAGATTGCAAATACGTCTCTGCCCATGCACATTGTGGAGAAGAAAATTCCATATATGGACGTGGATGGCACTATGCACCATCCTGCAGCTCCCAATGGATATAAGTTTGAGACGTTGATTCTGGACATGGTTCACATGATGGACAACTGCCTGGCCTATGAGGTGATCCGGGAGCATGAATTTGCGCCGATCAAAAACGCGACCGGTGTGGATTCCATGGAATCCGCCCGGGCCTTGTTGGAAAAGAACGGTATAAGGCTGTAACGCAGGCGGGCAGAAAGGAATGCGGAAATGTATGATTTTCTGATTGTCGGCGCCGGACTGTACGGCGCAGTCTTTGCCTGCGAGGCAAAGAAAAAAGGATATTCTGTGCTGGTGATCGATAAAAGACCCCAGATTGCCGGGAACGTCTACACCAAAACGGTGGAGGGCATCCACATGCATCAGTATGGGGCGCATATTTTCCATACCAACAACAAGAGAGTATGGAACTACATCACCCAGTATGCGGAATTCAATCGGTTTACCAATTCTCCTGTGGCTAATTACAAAGGAGAGCTGTATTCGCTTCCTTTTAATATGTATACCTTCAACAAAATGTGGGGCGTGACCACGCCGGAGCAGGCCGCGGCGAAGATCGCGGAGCAGAAGGCAGAAATCACCGGAGAGCCGCAGAACCTGGAAGAACAGGCTATCTCTCTGGTGGGGCGCGATATTTTCGAAAAACTGGTGAAGGGCTACACGGAAAAACAGTGGGGCCGGGACTGCAAGGATCTTCCCGCCTTTATTATTAAGCGGCTGCCTGTGCGCCTGACTTTTGACAATAACTACTTTAATGCACTGTACCAGGGGATTCCCGTGGGTGGGTACACAAAAATGGTGGAAAACCTGCTGGATGGCGTGGAAGTACAGTTAAATACGGACTATCTGGAGCACAAGGACAAGTGGGACGCCCTGGCAAAGAAGGTAATCTACACCGGTCCGATCGATGCCTATTTCGGCTTCTCCCTGGGTACGCTGGAGTATCGCTCCGTGCGGTTTGAGACGGAGCTTCTGGATATCCCCAACTTCCAGGGCAACGCGGCTGTCAATTATACGGACCGGGAGACACCCTGGACGCGTATCATAGAACACAAGTGGTTTCAGTTTGGCTTGGACGACGAGGGATTTGCACTGCCGAAGACGGTGATCTCTCGCGAGTACAGTTCCGAGTGGAAACCCGGGGATGAGCCTTACTATCCTGTAAACGATGAAAAGAACGGACAGCTTTACCAGGAGTACCGTTATCTGGCTAATAAGGAAGAGAAGGTCATCTTTGGTGGACGATTGGGCGAATATCGGTATTATGATATGGATGCGGTCATCGCTTCCGCGCTGGATATGTGCGGAAGAATACTGTAAGTGAGGAAGCTTCATGAGTGCTGTTGATTATGAATACTTCGGATATTGTCCGAAAGAATGGGAAGAAGCCCTGGAGCAAACAGCTGTACTGAAGGATCATGAGGCTGGAATCATTGAAATTGATGGGGGGACAATTTTGCCGCTTCGACGTATACCGGGAACGGTCGAAGATTTTGGCGATGGTGTGTTTGAGGGTGGTCTGATCGATTTTGAAGGGAAGTTCATTGCAGGTCAGTTTCGATCCATGGAGGCACCGTACAGCAATCGAAGCATTGCGCAAGGCTATGAGATCCCCGATGATGTGATTGTACACGAGCGGGAAGAAACCGTCATTTTTGGCGGAATGCTGGTGAGCCACTGGGGACACATGCTGGTAGATGCAACATCCCGTCTTTGGTATCCGGTTATGCATCCGGAAAATCACACAAAAATAGTATTCGTTCGCTTCCCGGGACAGAGATTTCCCTATCAGGAATTGCTCTCCTTAGCGGGAATAGAGGAAAGCCGGGTGGAGATCATCGATGAGCCGACTCGGTTCCGCAAAGTCATCGTGCCGGAGGAGACGATTCATTCATTGTCAGGGCACTATGGGAAAGAGTGGATATCCTTTTTTGATGCAGTCCGCAAGGCTGTAAGACCGGCTCCTTATAAAAAAATCTATCTTACCCGCACTGCATTTATGATTAATAATGTATGCGGCGAGCAATATTTTGAGGATTTCTACGCTGCTCAGGGTTATCACGTGGTAGCGCCGGAAAAGTACACTATTACGGAGCAGGTGGCTATGATTGCCGGTGCCGATGAGCTTGTGACTACAATGGGGACGATATCACACATGGTACTTTTTGCCCGCCCCGGTACTCATCTGACCATTCTGAACCGATCTCATGAGATCGTAAGAGTTCAGCTGACGATGAACGAAGCCCGAGGGATCAGATGCACTTACGTAGATGCTTACCGCAATTTTCTTCCGTCCGTACAGGGAGGGAACAGCATTTTTCTGCTTGCACCGAATAAACACTGGCGGGAGTATAAACAAGCTGTCTTTGGGCTACTCTCGGATGAAAAAGAAGACGAGGAGGTCTTTGGCCGAGCAGCAGTAGATTATATAAAAAAATGGGGACGTTTCTTTGGCGAGAAGAAACACTATAAGTGGATTCGGAACTGTGAAGTTAAGGATCTGGTGGCGGAGATTAACCGAACTTTCTTAGGAAAGAGAGTGGATACCAGTAAATATCTTCCTACACAAACGTTGGAAAATACACGTAAGGAGCTGCAGCAGTGTGAATTGAATGCCGGTTGTGCTATTCTGGCATGCTTGCTGGAAGAAGCGGAGGGAGAACTGCTGATTGAAGGCAAATGGAGTCGGCCGTTATGTCCACCGGATGGACTAACCTTTTGCGCGTGGGCAGAACAATACTGTCCTGCAAAACAGTCGTTGCCTGCAGAAAAGAATCAATTTCCGCTGAAAATTAAGGCGGTATATAATGTAGAGTGTGGGTACTATTCCTGGCAAATCAGAACAGATCTGCAGACCTTCTGCCGGAATGCGGAAACTGTTAATACGTATAGAATAATAGTTTCTGTAAGTAATCCGAGGGGACAATTGGTTATGCCGGTTATTTTCCCCACACATGAAAATTACTTGCTGAAGAATGGATTTAAGAGGCAATATTTCAGTGACGACAAACTGCTGGGTTTACAGACGTCTGAAAAGAACGAATTGATGTTCATATTCGAGACAGCAGACGAAGCATTGAGGAATTCAGCGTCTGTGTCTGTGCAGGAACTATGCTGGGAAAAAGACTTTCTTCATATAGAAGGCCTGATAGATTCTGTACTGCTGAATGCCCCGGACTTTACTATTGCTGGAGAATTGCGGGCAGCGAGTGGAAAAGAAGTGTCAACGCTATCTGTTCCATTAGTTCTCCAGGGGAAAATGCTAAGTGACCGGGTGAAGCAATGGGGTGTTTCTCTGAATGCTGCACAGATTCTGCAGTGTAGCGGCAAGAACGACAGCCTGCGATGGGATCTGTTCCTTTCGCTTCAATGGAATGGGGCAGAACAAGCCGTACATTTGGGGCTTCGGGAAGATATTGCGCTCAGAGAGCGTTTTACAAACTATTTCCTTTCCGAAGAGAGTGGTATGTTGGTGCCCGGGTTTCATACACAAGGGAAAATGAGTCTATACTTCCTTAAAAAAAATGCGGCTGTTTCCCGCTTCTGGATAGAGAACCTCGTCTGGGTTGATTCCGAGTTGCAAATGAGCGGTACTATTCGATGGAAGCTACCGGAAATAGCAGGGGAAATGGACTTCTTGTTGAAAAAAAGTGACAATGTGGTAATATATGAGCAACCGTTGCGACTCCATCCGTTAGCAGGAAAGGAACAGCTGTGGGAGTTGGCGATTCCGATGGCTGAACTGGTAAAATTCGTACAAGAATCCGAGAATCCGCAGGGAACGTATTCATTTTTTGTTCGTACGGCCATAGGGGACAGTCTCGTGGAATGGCCGGTGGGAAATAAAAGGAAGCCTGGAAGTCTGGCACACTTTAAGCAACTACCAGATTCTTTAAGGGAGAAAGGGTTTTCTGCCGATACTATTGGCAAAGAGGAATACTTGGGAATCCGGGTTGAAAAAAAAGCACCTGCACCTAAGTCTTTCTGGAGGCGGCTGTGGTGATCACACTAATCCGGCGATACGGCTAACGACTTTAAAGCAGAAGAGAGAACGGGGATAGGTCCAAGATGCGACTGAAAGAGAACAAAAAACATAATAGAGATTTGTTTTCTATGATATCCATGCTGTATCTGCCTCTGGTCTTTTTGCAGACTCTATTATATATGTACCATTGTGCAGGCAATGCGGTATATATCTTCATGTCTCAGGAAAGAGCCAGGCATATTTGGTATGCAGGCATTTTAGTATTTTCTACCCCGAGTGTTGCAATGGCGGGGAAACGTTTTCTGCTATGGCTTGGCCAAGGAGGAGAACGCAGGTTAACTGCACGTAATACACTATTGGTAATCGGTATCGCAACATCGCATTTGTCTACAATTGGAGCGTGGCATAGGGGGGCGATTTCTCTAAAAGAGCTGTTGCTGTTGGTTATGTATGATTTGGTGCTGATAGCGACGCTGGAGAATTGGACGGCGAACCGAGAGGGGGTTTATCGCGGAATTGAGATTTTAGCAGTATTGCTGTGGTTAACTGCAGTATATGGAATAGTAGAACATTTTATATACGGGGAAATTCCTTTTCTTTACTCAGAAGCCGAAAATAGTGGTCGAATTATTTCTGTTTTCAGAAATACAATTGTTGCCGGCAGTGCTTGGTTGATAGGATTCTGGTTGCCATTTCCCACCGAAAAAAAATGGCTGCAGTGGGCGGTCAAACTTACTTTTGTTCTTGCTATTTTTTTTACGATCAGCAAGAATGCCTGGCTGGGTCTGGCTTTTTCTCTGCTAGTATATACATTGTTCTCCTTTAGAAATTGGGATAAAAAAATTGTTTTGACAGGATTGTTAATGGGCCTTGTCGGAGGAGTGGCAGCTATTGCAATTTTGTTGAAAAGCGAATATTTTCAGTTCATTGTTCGCCGCTTTGCTGACTTTCAGACACAGGGGTCGGTTTTGGCACGCCTGCAGCATATTCAGGACACCTGGAAATACATGACGCAGGAAACAGATTTTTTTCATCAGCTGATTGGGTGGGGATATGCCACATCCTGGGAATTTGTAGAGAATTCGCCACATTGTTATGGACCGACCTTTCGATGCATAGATAACCAGTATTTTACGTCCTGGTTTGAATTCGGGCTGATTTCTGTTGTATGCTTATTTCTCTGGGGAGAAAAGGTGGTTTCCCAGATCCGGTCGGATAACAAATATATACAAGGATTGGCCATCAGCGTCACGGCCATGCTGATTCCGATGGCAACATATGATCCGTTTCGTTGGGAGATTGTAATGATCTTCCTTATTCCAATGTCCGGAATTGTGATGAGTGAAAAGCCGCTGATGATACGCCGGGAGGTTATGTGCGGAGCTTGTGTGGCGGGGGCGGTATTGATTTCGGAAGCTACACAGGCGCCGGTGATTATACGGGTTGTAAGAACGACGGCTCAGTTTATGGCGGAGAGTCATGGTTGGGATGCGTTACTGACAGAAGGAGTATTGTGGAGCGGCGTAATTATTTGTACTTTGGGATTGATGATTTGCTGTTTCCGAATGGGGGTCACTCTAAAAAAGCACAACTTAACGAATCCCCAAGAGCTTGTTTTTTTGATAAGAAAACTGTGGATTGTTAGTGGCATAAGTGCTACATTGGTTGTTATTTGCCACATAGAAGTTTTAAAGGCAGAGAAAAAATATGCACCGCTTCTTGAAAAAGAGCGGGAGGTTATGGAAATTTTAAGGGATTCTGCAAACGGTAAAATTTGTGTCGACCAATATCCGGAATTATACCAAAGAAAATTTGGTCATATTAGCGGAGAGATTTTTCGGGGCGATGGAGTGATCCGTGCGGATGAGACGACTGTTATTAGTGAATCGGGTAAAGAAAACAGGCGGCTGCTTAACCAAGGCTTTCTGTTTTTGGAAATGTCTGAAGCGCATGTGCTTTATACAGATGATACACATTTAATAGAAGCGCTGCAAAATGCAGGATACCATTTAACAGGTTACTATAATGTGGCGCGATGGTTGAAACTGGCTGATGGGCATACCGAAGAAAAAATGTGGAAAGGAGAGATATCTCTTTATAACGGTAATTATTCGGCAAATGTTACTTTCGGTGATAATAATTATAGCACAGAGAATACTAAAGTTTATTTGACAATATGGGATAAAACTCATGATCAATTAAGTGCGAGCGGCGAACTGACTTTTGACGAGAGCGTGGATCATACAATTGAGTTTTCTGTCTCGGACGATATGGGATATGCTACTGTTTTGAATGTTGAAAGTAATTATCCTGTGGAAATTGAAATCAAACAGCTTGTAGAGTATGATGTTCATAACACCTTTGACTATACGGATCGTTTAACAAAGGTGGAGTACTATACTACAGATGGTATCAAAACGTTAGGGCCGGAGAAGTGTTTCGCAGAGAGATATTCATATAATAAGCGTTCTGACCGAGTTGTTATTGAGTATTTGGATGAAAATGATCAGCTAACCATATCCAGGATGGGATGTGCCGTAAGAAAAAGAAAGTATGATAGATATCATAGGTTCATTAAAGAGAAATATTATGGTACTGATGGAGAAAAAGTGGCACTGGCATCCGGCGAGTATGGTGTTAAAGTGAAATATAATGATAAAGGATTATATGCACAAACAACGTATTTAGGAAAAGATGACAGCCCCGTTCTTTCTTCGTTAGGTTATGCACAAATCAGATTTTTCTATGATGAGTGGGACCGTGTAATACGTGAAGAATTCTATGATGAAGATCTTAAACCGTTAAAAACAGTGGAGAAACCGGCGGCGCAGGAATATGAGAGAGATCTTGACGGGCGTGTAGTCGAAAAACACTTGTATGCAGCAGACGGAGAATCCTTTGTAACCCCAGAAGGATGGTCAGCAGTTAAATATCACTATTCTGACAGTGATACATGGGACTTGGCCACATATTTTGATGCAGATGACAAACAGGTATTATTATCGTGGGGATATAGTTCAGAAGAAAGGGTTTTCGATTCGGTTGGAAATCTGCTGGAGGAAAGATTTCTGGATATTGATGGCAACCTGTGTATGACTGCTATAGGCTATGCTTGTGTGAAAAGAAGTTATGATGAAAATGCAAGAATTGTTTTAGAATCATACTGGGATGAAAAGATGGAGCCGGTCAACAATTTGGAAGGTTTTCATGAATTACACTTTCAATATGATACAGATGGTACTCTTAAGGAATCGGTCAAAATGACTGTTGAAGGAACCGTTATTCCCTAAGGGAGGGAGGACAACATTATAAATGGAAACGAAGAAAGAAAATCGATTTAAACCTGAACATTGGCAAGTAATAGCGATCTTACTGGTTATATATGATGTGGTAGCGGTAAACGCAGCATTTTTTATAGCACTTTGGTTTCGGTTTGACTGTGTTTTTTCCAACATACCGGCTAGATTTTTGAATCCATGGATCCAATTCATTCCTTTTAATACGATTATTTGTATTTTGGTTTTCTGGCGGATGAAATTGTATAATAGTGTTTGGCGTTATGCCAGCTATGCGGAGATGATTCGTATTATCGGGGCATCTGCGATTACTATTGTGCTACATGCGATTTTAATTACGATCAGTCTGGGAACTATGCCCAGATCATATTTTGCGTTCGGAGGATTGCTTGAGTGTGTGCTAGTAGTTCTTATTCGGTTCTCTTATCGTTTGGTTTTGTTCCTAAAACTAAACAGAAATGAAAAGAATTCTGTTAATCGAGTTATGCTGATCGGTGCGGGTGAAGCGGGTCAAACTCTTTTGAGAGAACTTCGAGGAAGTAATAAGACACAGGACAGAGTTGTCTGCATAATAGATGACAATCCCAACAAGTGGAACAGATATATGGATAATGTTCCGGTTGTTGGTGGACGGGAAACAATTTTAAAGAACGTTGAAAAATATCGCGTCGATAAGATTTATCTGGCAATACCCAGTGCCTCGGCTGAACAAAGAAGAGATATATTGAGTATCTGCAATGAGACGCGTTGTGAATTGAAAAATTTGCCCGGCATGTATCAATTGATTCGAGGAGATATTACTGTCAATGAATTGAGAGATGTTTCAGTAGAAGACCTGCTGGGACGAGAACCCATATCAACAGATATGGAAGAGGTTTTTACATACATCAGTGGCAAGATAGTAATGGTTACTGGCGGGGGTGGGTCCATTGGCAGTGAGCTTTGCCGCCAGATTGCCAATCATGAACCTAAACAGCTGATCATTTTTGATATTTATGAAAACAGTGCTTATGATATACAAAATGAACTGAAAGAAAAATATCCGGAACTAAATTTGGTTACATTAATAGGATCTGTTCGAGACAGCCGCAGGATGTTCCAGGTGTTTGAAGAGTATCATCCACAGATTGTTTATCACGCGGCTGCACACAAGCACGTTCCTCTTATGGAAGGTAGCCCCAATGAAGCCATAAAGAACAATACAATTGGAACATATAAAACAGCATATGCAGCAATGGTTCATGGATGTGAGCGATTTGTATTGATTTCCACTGACAAGGCTGTCAATCCGACAAATATAATGGGTGCAAGTAAACGTTTATGCGAAATGGTTATACAGAGCTTTGATGCTAAAATCAAGGCAGGAAAGGCCAATGAACTACCACAGTTATTCACACATGTAGGTTTTGAGAATGCTGACAAGGATGGCACAGGAAAGGTATTTCAGAGTGTAAAGACGGAATTTGTAGCAGTTCGATTTGGCAACGTGCTTGGGAGCAATGGGTCGGTTGTGCCGCTCTTTAAAAAAATGATTGAAAAGGGAGGACCAGTAAAGGTTACGCACCCGGATATTATTCGGTATTTCATGACTATTCCGGAAGCGGTTAGTCTGGTGCTGTTGGCAGGTACGTATGCTCATGGTGGCGAGATATTTGTTTTAGATATGGGCAGCCCGGTAAAAATAGATACTCTTGCCAGAAATTTGATCCGACTTTCGGGACTTCAACCGGATGTTGATATCAAAATTGAATATACAGGACTTCGTCCTGGAGAAAAACTCTATGAAGAAAAACTAATGGCAGAGGAAGGGCTTAAAAAGACGGATAATAAACTTATTCACATTGGATGTCCTATTCCGTTTGAAGTAGATGAATTCCTTGCCGGACTCCAGGATTTAATGCGGGCAGCCTATTCCAACAGAAAGGATATACGAGAAAAGGTAAAGCGGATGGTAGCGACCTATCATCCGGCACCGTAACTATACAAAAGTCAAAGAGTTAAAAACATTGGTGAATAATTAAGGAAAGGAAAGTATGATATCCACATCCGGAATAATCATGCGTGTAAAAAAATGGCATTTATAAAGAGCAGAGAAATTAAACCGTTTGAATCTAAAATCTGGCTTAGCAGTCCTACAATGTATCCTGAATCCAGAGATTATATGATGGAAGCATATGATACTAATTGGATGAGTACTGTTGGAAAGAATATTAATGAAATTGAAGGGCAGATAGCGGAATACGTTGGCGTGAAATATGCTGTAGCACTTAGTGCAGGAACAGCAGCTCTGCATCTTGCCACAAAGCTTGCCGGAGAGAAGATTTACGGACAGCCGAGACCGAATAAAGGAACTCTGGATCAGAAAATCGTGTTGTGTAGCGATATGACATTTGACGCTACAATTAATGCGGTAGCATATGAAGATGGCGAAGCTGTTTTTATCGACACAGAATATGATACCTGGAATATGGATCCCGCAGCGTTAGAAAAGGCGTTCGAGGTATATCCGGAAGCAAAGATTGTGGTCATTGCACATCTATACGGAACGCCGGCTAAAATGCAGGAAATCAAAGATATATGCGACCGACACGGCGCTTTAATTGTCGAGGATGCTGCAGAAAGCCTCGGTGCTCAGTATAAGCTGAACGGACAGTGGGTAGAGACAGGTGCTCTCGGTGACTACAATTGTATATCTTTCAACGGAAATAAAATAATAACGGGATCCAGTGGAGGGATGTTTTTGACGAACTCTAAAGAGGATGCCGAAAAAGTCAAGAAATGGAGCACCCAATCCCGCGAGGATGCGCCGTGGTATCAGCATGAAGAAATCGGTTATAATTACCGCATGAGTAATGTGATTGCAGGTGTAATTCGAGGGCAGCTGCCATATTTACAGAAGCATATTGATGAGAAGAAGGCTATATATGAACGTTATAAGGAGGGGCTGAAGGGACTTCCGGTTAGCATGAATCCGTATGATGCAGAAAACACCAGACCAAACTTCTGGCTCAGCTGCATGATCATAGATGAGGATGCTATGTGTAAACAGGTTAGAGATGACAAAAATGCACTCTATATTCCGGAGCCTGGGAAATCCTGCCCGACAGAAATTCTGGAGACTATATCGCTGCTCAATGCAGAGGGCAGACCGATTTGGAAGCCGATGCATATGCAGCCAATTTATCGGAATCATGCCTTCATTACAGCAAGAGGAAACGGAAGAGCCAGAAGCAATGCTTATATTAAGGAGAGCGGGCTTGTAGATGTTGGGGCAGATATTTTTGACAGAGGACTTTGTCTTCCCAGTGATAATAAAATGACACCGGAACAGCAGGATATGATTATTGATGTCATTAGGCATTGTTTCGAATAAGAAGGAAAAGGAATGGGAAAGTTAAAGAAAACGGCACTATTAATTGGCGGCTTGTTAAGTGCAGCGACTGCTGTAGTAGCCATTCAAAATGTAATAGATGTTAACCATGAAGGACAGAAACACAAACAGGGTTTTTATGAAAAGTATGTAAAGCGTCCACTGGATTTCTTTCTGTCGGTTTTGGCGACAATTTTGCTGAGTCCGGTACTGGTTGCAACAGCGGTACTGGTCAGAGTCAGACTGGGCACACCTGTTCTATTTACACAAGAAAGACCGGGTAAGGATGAAAAGATTTTTAAACTGATGAAGTTCAGAACCATGACTGATAAGAGAGATGAGAACGGAGAATTGCTGCCAGATGCAGACAGACTTACAAAGCTCGGCTCTTTCTTGCGTGCGACATCAATCGATGAGCTGCCGGAACTGTTAAATATCGCAAAGGGAGACATGAGTATCATTGGACCGCGCCCTCTGCTGGTTCAGTACCTTCCATATTATAAAGCAGCAGAGAGACATCGTCATGACGTAAGACCAGGGCTGTCCGGGCTTGCCCAGGTAAATGGGAGAAATCTGGTTGATTGGGATCAACGCTTAGCATATGATGTTCAGTACGTAAGCGATATTACGTTCATAGGGGATGTAAAAATTGCACTGAAAACAATTAGAAAGGTCTTTGCAAGAGAGGATGTTGTCGTAAATACCGATACCGTAGAGACATTTCTTGATCAGGAAAGAGCTATTCATGAATAATTATCAATTTAAAACACCGTACTTCTTAATACATGAAAACCTGATTGCAGAGAATATTGCCGGATTCAGAAAAGCATTGGATGAACTATGGCCTGATTCTATAATTGCATACTCGGTAAAAACGAATTCTCTTCCATGGATTCTAAAATGGATGAATGAACATGGAGTATACGCAGAAGTTGTTTCTGACGAGGAATACCAGTTGGCATTGTTGTCAGGATATGCTACTAATAAGATTGTGTTTAATGGGCCAATAAAGACAAACGAATATTTAAAAAAGGCGTTTAAGGGTGGATCCATTGTTAATATCGATTCCCAGAATGAAATTGATTTTATAAAAAGCGAAAAACCGCTCATTAACGGTGCGGTGGGTGTACGTGTAAATATAGATCCATCAATTTTTGATTCGAATGATATTGGTTATCAAGAAGATGGATTCCGTTTTGGATATTGTCCTGAAAATGGAGAGCTAAAAAAAGCACTGGAGACAATTTTTCAAGCATACGGAAACATTTCCATTGGTTTACATCTACATGTGAATTCTGTTACGCGCTCTCTGAATGTATATAAATCAATTGCTACGTATGCGGCACGTATAATTAAAGAATATAATATTGAACCTTCTTACATAGATATAGGGGGAGGTTTCTTTGGCGGAGTTCCCGGGAAAACAACGCCGCATGAATATATTGAAGCTATAAAAAATAGATTAGATTCATGTGTTGATATCTCGAAAACCAAGTTAATAATTGAACCGGGGTCAGCAGCAGTTGGTTCCGCTATTGATTTACATACTTCGGTTATAGATGTTAAGGATACAGCACGTGGTCGAATTGTGACCACAGATGGAAGTCGGATTTATATTGACCCTCTCTGGTTGAAAAAAAAATATTTGTACTCGGTCAGTTCGACAAGAGGAGAACATCATCGTCAGGTTGTTTGTGGATACACGTGTATGGATCATGACAGGATTATGGTTATTGAAGATGAACCGGAATTATTGGTTAATGATCATATCGTTTATCGGCGGGTAGGCAACTATACGGTGACTTTTGGGGGGCCTTTTATTAGACCATACCCGCCTGTTTATTGTGAAATGCAAGATGAAGTGAAACTGGTACGCAAACAAATGAGTGTTGAAGATTACTATAGAATGGAGACAGTATAAAAATGAATTATTTAATGCTCAGTGTGGGACGACGCGGGGAATTGATGAAAGATTTCCGCAAATCTATGGAAAACGGATCTCATATAATAGCAACGGATAATAGTCCATTCGCTCCGGCACTATATTTTGCTGACAAACAGTATATTGTACCGCGAATTGATGCGCCGGAATACCTTGATATAATACTCAAAATATGTAAGGATGAAAATATTAATGCAGTCACAACTTTTATAGATCCGGAGATTATGCTTCTGGCAGAGAATCGCGAAAAGTTCTCGGCAATCGGAGTAGAAGTGCTGGCGCCTTATGAGGATAGTGCCCGGATATGTTTCGATAAGTATCAAATGTTTAAGCACTTGAAGGCCAATGGTGTTAAAACCGTTAAAACATGGGGTTCTTTTTCAGAGGTAAAGGACGCGATTGAGACGGGAGAAGTATCTTTTCCGGTTTTTGTAAAACCGCGGACCGGAAGTGGTAGCGTTGGCGCCAGACAAGTGGAGGATTTGGCGTCTTTGGAAGCCGCATTTGAACATGATCCGGGGTTGATTGCGCAAGAACTAATGACAGGGGAGGGATGCTTCGATCTTGATGCAGATATATATGTAGATACAATAACACATAAACCAGTTGCAATCTTTTCAAAAAAGAAAATATCGACTGTTATTGGCGGCGCGAACAAAACCATCTCCTTTAAAGACAAAAAGCTCTTTGCATTCATAGAGGAAGCGCTGACATTTTTTAAGTTTAACGGACCGATTGATGCAGATTTCTTCTTTAAAGATGGGGAGTATTATTTGTCTGAGGTAAATCCAAGATTTGGAGGGGCATATTTACACGCCTATGGAGCAGGGGTAGATTTCATCAAATTGATTGAAAACAATCTGCATGGTCAGGCAAATGAAAGCATCATTGGTCAATATGATGAAGGCGTGGTTATGATGATGTATGACAGCGTAGTAATCGGAAGATCAGAGGCAGATTCTGTCATCCTGAAAGTATAAGGTATCTATTCCCAATATCGAGTTAAAGTATTGCACAATAAAAAGAGACGTTACATGCTTTGTCGGAGGAGAAGAAAGAAATCAAATGGATATAGTTATTATCTCAGAGTTCTGCGATGACTTCTCAACAACAGATAATGATAGATTTTTATACTTGGCAAAACTGTTTTCGGACAAGAATCGGGTTGAAATAATTACCAGTTCTTTTCATCACACAACAAAAAGACATCGAAATAAGCCGGCGGTGGAATGGCCGTTCCAAATTACTTTTATTGACGAGCCGGGGTATCCGAAGAATGTGTGCCTGAAGCGGTTTCTTAGTCATTATATTTGGGGTAAGAATGTACTAAAATACATGCGTCAGCGTAATAAGCCAGACGTGGTTTACTGTGCAGTACCTTCTCTCACGGGAGCCAATTGTGTATCTAAATATTGTGAGAGAGAAAATATAAGATTTGTGATTGATGTACAGGATCTTTGGCCTGAGGCGTTTCAGATGGTGCTTAACGTGCCACTGCTGAGCGATTTGATCTTTTTGCCATTTAAAGCTCTGGCCAATGGTATTTATAAACGTGCGGATGCCATATGTGCTGTATCGAAAACATATTGTCGAAGGGCAGCGCGTGTAAATAATAAGGTAAAGAAAACAACAACCGTCTTTCTTGGGACAGAATTATCGGTTTTTGATAGATATGCCCGTGGTAATCCGATTCTGGAAAAGAACACAGGAGAGGTTTGGCTGGCTTATTGTGGATCATTAGAGAACAGTGATGATCTGATGGATGTAATTGATGCATTGGCAAAGTTGACAGAGTATTGTATCAGGTTCATTATTATCGGCGATGGGCCGAGGAAAAATGAGTACGAGGAATATGCTAAGAATAAAAAGGTCAACGCAGATTTTGTTGGCCGGGTTCCATATAATACAATGTGTAATTTGCTTTCGGCCAGTGATATTACAGTAAATCCAGTCGCGTATGCAGCGGCACAGGGCATGCTTCACAAGCATGATAATAATGTGACAAGCGGGAAGCCGGTTGTAAATACGTTGGACGACGATGAATTTAAGGGCCTGATCGAACAATATCACATGGGTTTCAATTGCAGGAAAAGAGATACGGACGACCTGGCAGAAAAACTCAAGATACTGGTCGGTGATTCTAAGCTGCGAGAAGAGATGGGGGTTAACGCTAGACGGTGCGCAGAGGAGAGATTGAATAGGTCTTTGATCCCCCAAATTCAAGAAAAGCAAATTTTGACAGACACCAAAGGTTATTGCGGGCTGATTAAAATGCCGCAGGAAATATGGCTCGGATACGCCGGTACACTCGGAACAAGTTATGATTTGCCGATTGTGTTTGATGCTATGAAAAAAATCAGGAATCCACACCTCCGCTTTATTGTTATGGGTGACGGACCTTTGATGGAAGAGTTTCAGGAAAAGGCCAAGGGATTAAATGTAACATTTGTCGGGAGGCTTGACTATAGTCAGATGTGCGGCGTTTTAAAAGCATGCGATTTGGTTGTTAATCCAATCGTTGGGAAAAGTGTGGCGAGCATTATAAATAAGCATGCCGATTACGCTGCAAGTGGGAAGCCAGTACTTAATACCCAGAAGAGTAAAGAATATCGAGTACTTATTGACAGGTACCAGATGGGATTCAATTGTGAAAGTGCGGAAGAAATGGCACAAAGTATTCAGTTGCTTTTGCGAGATGCCCATTTGAGAGAAAAGATGGGAAGAAACGCCCGAAAGTGTGCGGAACAAAAATTTGACCGTGCGACAACTTATAGAATGATAGAAGGTTTGTTGTAATATTTATTTGTGAAAAGGTGGTATAAATGTCATATAAGGATATCCTGAATTCGTTGTCAAACGACTCCGATTTGAGAACATTGACTGATGAAGAATCTGGAAAATTAAAGGCGTTGCTGCTGGATAATTATATGCGTATTCAGCGGTTTTGTCAAAAACACCATTTATCTGTGATGCTTGTCGGAGGATCTGCACTGGGTGCTGTGAGGCACAAGGGGTTTATTCCATGGGATGATGATCTTGATATTGCAATGCCCCGAAAGGACTATAATAAATTTAAACGAATTTTTGAAAAAGAATTAGGGGAATATTATGCGCTGGATGCACCTAATACAGGAATGAAAAGCAGCAATCGCTTCCCTAAGATACTAATCAAAAATACTAAATTGGTTGAATTGGGGATGTCGCCGGATGATAAAAATGCATGTATTAAAATAGATTTGTTTATTATAGAGAATATACCAACCAATAAACTTTTAAGATATATACATGGAATGCTCTGTACCGGCATGATGTTTATAGCTGGACAGGTTGATTCTTATGAGGCGAGGAATGATCAATTTAAAACCTTTATGTATAAATCCGAAAAGGGAAAAAAGGAATATGATAGGCGGATGCGAATAGGAAGGCTATTTTCATTCCGGCCGGCATATAAATGGTTTAATACGGTCGATAGAGTATGCCAATGGAAAAGATCCGGCAAATATATGGGAATACCAACAGGGAGAAAACACTATTTTGGAGAAATTCTTCCCTCTGAGGCATTCATCCCGGTGTCGGAGGGTGAGTTTGAAGGGAAAAAAGCTTATCTTCCCGGTAATGCGGATGCATATCTTAAAAATCTGTTTGGAGATTATATGAAAGTGCCTGAAAAGGCGGACAGAGAAAAACATTTTATCTATGATATAGAATTTGAGTAGAAGGAGGCCAGACAATATGAATATTGCACTTTTGACAGCAGCCGGAACAGGTACAAGAATGCATCAAGATATACCCAAGCAGTTTATTCATGTGGATGATAAACCTGTGATTATACATACAATGGAGGCTTTTCAAAGGCATCCGAGTATTGATGCTATTATTGTGGTCACGCTTGATTCGTGGGAAGCCGTTTTGTGGGCATATGCAAAACAATTTAATATAACAAAGCTAAAATGGGTTGTCCCGGGTGGGGCTACAGGACAGGACTCCATAAAAAATGGGTTGGATAAACTTAAAGAGGAACTATCGGGTGAGGACGTTAACGTAATGGTTCATGATGGTAACAGACCTCTTGTTTCATCAGAAATTATTTCCAATAGCCTTGCTACGTTTTCGAAATATGGATGCGCAGTCGCAGTAATTCCTTGTACAGAGGTTGTGTTTGAAAGCGATGATGGTGTTTCATCTTGTGTATCTACAGAAAGAGAAAAACTTTTCAGAACACAAACCCCGCATACGTATAAGCTGGATGACCTGCTTTGGGCACATGAAAAGGCAGGAGAACTGGGTATTAAAGGTACTGCGGCATCGTGCATGTTAATGAAGGAATTGGGCCGGGAGTCGTATTTCTCTAAGGGGTCAGAAGAAAATATTAAGATCACAACCCTAGATGATTTGAGAATTTTTAAAGCACTTCTTCACACAAGGCAGGAAGACTGGATAAAAAATTAAAAACTATGAATTATACACCTACATACTTGGAGGATCTGGCTCGAGTACAGAAAGTTATACCGAATCTGGCTCAATTAAAAGGGGGCCGTATTCTGATTACTGGTGCAACAGGATTGATATGTTCATCTATAGCAGACTTTTTGTTGAATCTGAACGACACCATGAATTTGGGGCTCGTAGTATATATAACAGCCAGAAATAAGGAAAAAGCTGTTGATAGATTTGGTGAATTGCTTGACAGAGATGATGCAGTATTTGTCGAGTATGATGCTTTAAGTGATATCGACTGGAACTATGAATTAGATTATATTATACATGGAGCCAGTCCGGCAAATCCTGCACTATATGCCACAAAGCCGGTCGAAACAATGCTGGCCAATATAATAGGTATTAATAATATTTTGAAATATGCCAGAGAACATAATGTCAAGCGGGTCTTATTTGTATCCAGCAGTGAGGTATATGGTAAAAAGGATTCTTCGAAACCCTATGGCGAGAAAGAATACGGATATGTTGATTTACTAAATCCCAGGGCGTGTTATCCTTCAGCCAAAAGGGCCTGCGAAACCTTATGTGCTTCTTATGGAGCAGAATATGATGTTGACAGTGTCATTGTTCGTTTAGGCCATGTTTATGGGCCGACAGCTGTCAGACAAGATACCAGAGCATCGTCTCAGTTTTTTTATGATGTGCTGGACGGGCATGATATTGTCATGAAAAGTGCGGGACTGCAAATGCGTTCATATACATATGTGGTAGATTGCGTCTCAGCAATTTTATCTGTCCTGATTAATGGGAAAAAAGGAGATTCCTACAATGTCTCCTGCGCCTCGTCAGTTGTTTCGATCAGAGATTTGGCCGAGACAATAGCAAAAAAATCGGGTAAACACGTTATATTTGAACATCCCTCAGAAGCAGAATTAAGAGGGTATAATATGATGGATAATTCGAGCTTGACGAGCGATAAAATCGAAGGCCTTGGCTGGAGCGGGTGCTTTAATTTGGAGGATGGAGTTCTTCACACAATAAAAATTCTAAAGGGTGAATAGCTATGAAGTATATTTTCTGCTCGTTCATGTTTGATGATGTTGAGGAAAATGTTAAAAATTCTAAGTCTCCAAATTCTGTTTCAGGACATAAATTTCAGATGAATATGTTGAACGGGCTGGCAGATAATGATTGCGATATAAGCGTAGTAAATGTCCCCAGAATAAGACGTTATCCGGATTACAAAAAGATATTGTTTAAAAGGAAAGCGTTCAAAACGAAATACAATCTGGAAGCTGTAAGCGTAGGATTTGTTAATATTCAGCTTATTAATTACATTACGCAGATTGTGGCGGTCTATGGTGAACTGAAAAAGATAATCGCCAGATATCGTGATGAAAAGATAGTATTGATGGTTTATAACACTTACCCGGCTCCGATTATAGCGATGAGACGGATAAAAAAGAAGTATGACAATGTTATTATCTGTGATGTGATTGGGGATATTTACGGGAAATATGGATTGACGCCCGAAAAAACGCTGCATGGAAAGCTGCTGGATCTGGTTCATAAGAAAATGGATCAAATGTCATCAGAGTGTGATGTTTTTGCGCTTGCGACCGAAAATATGGCCGATGCTTTAAGGGTGACAGATAAACCTCATATTGTTCTTGAAGGAATGTATGACGTAAAAAATGAAGTTTTGCCTCTGAAATCAGAAGATGGTAAAAAGAGAGTTTTTTACGCAGGGGCGCTTTGTGAAGAATATGGCATTGGTCACATGCTTAGAGCGTTTGCTCTTATAAAAGATACGAATTACGAATTTTTGATCGCCGGCAGCGGCACTGCGGTAAAACAGGTGGAGAAAGCTTCTCGAAAAGATCCAAGGATACGCTTTCTTGGCTTCATTACGCCTAAAGAAGTTGAAACAATTCAGTCATCAGCAACGGTATTGGTTAATCCAAGAACATCTGAGCATGAGTATGTAAAGTATAGCTTTGCAAGCAAAAATTTAGAATGCCTTGCTTCGGGAATCCCGTACGTAGCACATAATCTTCCTTGCAATCCAAAGGAATATGGTGAGTATGTTTTTTATCCGAAGGATGAATCAGATAAAGCTCTGGCAGAGACAATTCAATCGGTGTGTGAAATGGATACCGAAGAGCGGATTCGGAGAGGGGCCGATGCCAGAGAGTTTATAAAGCAAAATAAGAATCCCAAAGCTCAGATGTCAAGATTAGATGGATTATTGCGTTCTATGTGAGGGAAACCATGACAATTATCTTGAAGAAAAACAGGAAACATACATTAGTTTTTATCATATTAGCTTTTTACCTTATGTTCGCGCCGCCTATTTTTGGGATACATTCCCTGTACTTTGTTGCGGCTTTTTCATGGGTATATATTTTGGTTAATAATGGTGTTTTTTTTAGGATAATTGACCGTTATAATTTGGGCAAAATATATGTGGGATTGCTGCTAATGTTTGTGTGGGCATCATTGGTGGTTTTTCTTAATGATGGGACAAGATCTGTGATGATTCACTACATATATTGGATGATTTCTATTTTCCCGGGAGCAATAGCTATTGCTCTTCATGCAAAAAAGCATAACGAGTCGTTGGACTATGTTTTATCATTAGTATTATGGGCGGCTTTTGTACAAAGTCTGTTTTCGATTGCTGCATTTCTAAACAATGACATCAAATTATTCCTGATAGATAAGCTGCAGGCAGATGACACTCTCGTTATGGCAACGTACAAAAATGAAATATATTATCGACTGTTTGGCTTTTCGTCAGGGCTGACGTTCGATATGCCGGCCGCCATGTCTGGTATTGCCTGCATTGCATTATACTTCGCAATAAATAAGAATATTTTGTACCTGCTTTTCATGCCGACCCTTGTTTTTTCGGCACTGATCAATGCCAGAACCAGTATCGTTGTGATAGGTATCGGCATAATTACAATGTTCATTGCCAATAAATATGCAACAGGGAAAAGCGTCAAAAGAGTACTTTTTATATTTGTAGCGGCTGTCCTCGGTATAACAATTGGAATTATGGTACTTCGCCAGGTATCACCGTTGACTTTTGGATGGGTAAAATCAGGGATTGGACAATTATTGGGCTTTGTTCGAGGAGATACAGATTCAGGGTACTTTGAATATTTAACTGAAAATGGAAGATGGCAGTTACCGTCGGGTTTTTCGCTGCTCTTGGGAACGGGCAGTCGGATTATGGGCGGCGGTCAGTTAGATGCTTATTCGGATGTAGGATATATTAACGACATATGGTTTGGCGGGATCGCTTATATGACCGTTCTGTATCTTTTAGTTGTCAAAATGGTGTGGAAGCTGGGCCAGGAATACAGTCGTAAATTAGACAGTTCTTTTTTGTTCTATTTTGCTCTGGTCTATATTATCAGCCTGCCGATATTGAATATAAAGACCTTCATTGTTTCAATTGGTGCATTCTCAACCTTGTTTATCATTGTGTACACGTATAGTGTATTGTTTAAGTGTGACGAGACAGAGGTGTTAGACGAATGAAAGATTTAATATCAGTCATAATTCCGGTATATAATGTGGAGAACTATGTAGAAAAGTGCGTGGAGTCAGTGATTAACCAGACATGGGATAATCTTGAGATTATTCTGGTTGATGATGGCTCCAAAGATTTAAGCGGCTTGCTTTGTGATAAACTGGCGGAAAAATATAAAAATGTACAAGTAATCCATCAGGAAAACAAAGGATTATCTGTTGCAAGAAACGTAGGGCTTGAAAAAAGCAAAGGGGAATGGATCGCATTCCTGGATAGCGATGACTGGATTGAGCCGGAGATGTATCAAATACTGCATGATACAGCAGTGAATAACAACACATTGATCAGCAGCTGCTTTTCAAGAGATATAATTGATGGAAAAGCGGCACATGTTGAAGAGGATGGAAGAGTAAAAATCCTGAATCATAGAGATATCATAAATGGATTGTTATCGGGCAAGACGATGAGATTTGAAGTGTGGAATAAACTCTGGAACCGGGAATTGATTGGAGATGTTAGATTTGTCCCTGGACAAGTTGCTGAAGATGTACATTTCGATTCGGTTCTATTTGAATCAGCTGGTAAAATAGCACATGTCAACAAGGTGCTGCATAACTACTTGATCACCAGACCGGGGAATACCAATTCATCCTTTAAAGTGGCCAGATTATGCATTTTTGGCGAATTCAGGAATTGGAAGACAAAGTTGGAAGGTGATGGAGAAAAGGAACTTGCGCGAGTTATTTCGGCAATAGCAGCAAATTTTGCCGTAGATATTTTTTCCAATGCTGTCCGCAGTCATCAAGAAAATACAATAAAAAAGGAGTTGATAGAACAGTTTAGATATTTTTATCCGTATACATCCGGAGTTCAGATGTTAACTAAGAGGATGTTTATTAAGAGGAGATTTAAACTCACTGCTTTTCATATCAGTCCGTCATTATGGATCTTGATTGAAAACCTGGTAAGGTGATGAGTATGAAAGCACTTTCGATATTAATTCAAAAAATCCCTTTTCAAGCACGTGCATCAGCAGTGATTTTGATATCGAGTTTTATTACCAGCGCTTTTGGCTTCCTTACAACACCTGTTTTTACGAGACTAATGTCTGTGGAAGAGTTTGGCCTTGTAACACAGTATAACTCTGTGTTAGAAGTCGTGACAGTTGTTGCCACCCTTTCTTTATCAGCAGGTGTTTATCAGGTCGCGATGAATGAGTTTTCAAGTGATAGAGATACCTTTACGTTCTCTAGTATGATTCTCTCAAACTTGGCTACTATCGTAGTGTTTGCAATAATTTTTGTTTTAAGAGAGAGAGTTATAAATATCATCAAACTTACTCCTGATCTGATTTTTTGTATGTTTTTGTATTTGCTGATTTACCCTGCAATGCAGATGTGGATGGCTAAACAAAGATATGAGTATAAATATAAGACAGTGGCTGCTGTTTCCATTTTTTCTGTTGCGTTTAATCTCGGAACTGCCGTTGTCTGTGTGATTGTTGCGAAAAACGTAAATTTGGGAGCTGTAAAGATATGGTCAATGTCATTGACACAGATTGTTACTGCGCTGGTAGTCTATTACTTCCTTGGCAAAAATGCGCGATGGAAAATTGATTGGAGATATATCAAGTATGCATTTGCCTTTAATGCTCCGCTCCTGATTCACTATTTGGCGCAATATGTTCTCCGCTCCAGTGATAAAATGATGATTACTTATTTTTGCGGGGAAAGAGCGACAGGGTTATATGGGCTTGGAAGTACTGTTGCAAGCATAGCTTTGATGGCGTGGAGTGCAATGGCGGCATCGCTTACGCCATACATGTATTCGCATATAAATACAAAAGAATATGACAAAGTAAACAGGGCAGTTATCGCAGTAGTAGGTATTTTTGGTGTTTGCTGTATTGGCGTGGCGTTAGTTGGACCGGAGATTGTCTATATACTTGGTTCCCAAAAATATATGGAGAATATACAGCTGATCCCGCCAATTGCTGCTTCCAGTTTGCTGGCAGCGATTTATGGTATCTATTCTACCATTGTTTTTTATCATCATAAGAGAACATCTACTGCGATCATGACAATTATAGCGGCTGGTATCAACATTATATTAAATTATATCCTTATACCTAAGTATGGATATATAGCGGCGGCATATACTACTGAAATCGCGTATCTAATCTATACGTTCCTACATTACGCCAATTATCGAAGGATTGTAGGCGAGGAGAGAGTTTTTAATGATAAAATCATTTGGGCAATTACAGGAATTACTACGATATCCTGTTTATGTGTCGGAATGTTTTATGATAAGTGGATTATAAGATATGGCCTTGTATTGATGGCGTTTATCGTGATAGTGTGTTTGCGTACAAGGATTTTAGCGATTGTAAAAGTATTGATCGGAGGAAGAGAGACGAATGAATAGTGCAGAGTTTCTTAAAGAAATACATGAATACGTAGAAGAGGAATATCGATCATTTGAAGAATATCAAAATATAGCGTTTGAGATTTTATGTGAGTTTGATCGGATCTGCAGACAAAATTCAATACAATACTATTTGGCTTATGGAACTCTTCTGGGAGCTGTCAGAGATCACGGACAGATTCCCTGGGACTATGATATCGACGTTCAGATATCAATCGATGATAGAGCGAGAATGCTTAATGTACTGAAAAATAAACTCGGAAAGGATTTTTACTATTCTTATTTGGATAACACTCCCAAATACCCGGCTTATTGTATAAGAATTGGGAAAAAGGGGCATCATTTTAATGCATTACATGTGGATATTTTTTTCCTGATAGGGTGCCCTGAAGGAGCAAAGGAGCAGGAAGCATTCCTAAAAAGGCTTAATATATATTGTGGAAAACGTATAAAGAAATATTCTCTTTACTGGTTTTCAAATCCCGAAAATAAAGTGGATCGAATAATTGATAAGTTGTTGGGCGTTAAATACTTTTTTATCAGTAAAAAGAAACTTGACAAAGAAGAAAAGGAACTGATTTCAAAATATCCGTATGCAGATGCTAAGTATTGCTGCTCCTTAGGTGCTGAAAAAAGAGCTTATAAGACAGAAGCATTTAAAGAGGCATCACAGGTAGAGATTAATGGTAAATCATTCTTCATTCCCATCGGATATGAGGATGTGCTTGAAAGAATATATGGTGATTGGGGGAAATATTTACCTGTATCAAAAAGGTTTGATGAATTCTACAGCATGTTGAAAACTGTGAGACAAAGAGATCACAGCAGTATTGATTAGGGCATAATTTATAGGGCGTACGTTCTTATATATGACGCAGAAATATAGGAAGAGAGGATAGATAATAGAATGAAGATTAACGATTCCTTTAAAGATAAAACCTTGGTTATTACAGGAGGAACGGGATCTTTTGGAAGTACGGTTTTAAAACATTTTTTGACGTCAGATATCGGAGAGATCAGGATTTTTTCGCGAGATGAAAAGAAGCAGGATTGGATGAGGCATACATTACAAGCCAGTTATCCAGACTATGCGAACAAGGTGAAATTTTTTATCGGAGATGTGAGGAATATTGACTCCGTCAGAGACGTAATGTATAAAGCCGATTATGTTTTTCATGCGGCGGCATTGAAAGAAGTTCCTTCATGTGAATTTTTCCCCATGGAAGCTGTGAGAACGAATATTAATGGTACGGACAACGTTATTACTGCAGCGGTCGAGAATAGTGTTGAAAGAGTTGTATTTCTTAGTACTGATAAGGCAGCTTATCCGATTAATACGATGGGAATGACTAAAGCTGTTGCAGAGAAAGTTGTTGGAGCAAGAGCGCAGACCGCGTTTGATAGGGCAGGGACAGTGCTGTGCTGTACCAGATACGGAAATGTGATGTGCAGCAGAGGGTCAGTTATTCCTTTATTTATAGATCAAATTAAAAGGAATGCACCTATTACCATTACAGATCCTAACATGACCAGATTTTTGATGAATCTTGATGAGGCTGTAGATTTGGTCGCTTTCGCATTTGAACATGCTGAACCGGGAGATTTGTTTATTCAGAAGGCCGACGCAAGTACAATTGGTGACCTGGCCAAGGGCGTCATGAAACTTTTTGGTGAGACTGAATGCAAGATGATCGGTTCACGACATGGAGAGAAACTGTATGAGACATTGATGACCAGGGAGGAACGTCTGCGTTCAACGGACATGGGACATTATTTCAGAATAAGTCCGGATGCAAGAGGGCTTAATTATGATAAATTCTATGTTGAAGGCACTGTTCAAACGGAGGGGGATGAAGCCTATACCAGTCACAATACAAATAGGCTAGATGTAGATGGTGTAGTGGCTAAGATTATGACGACAGACTATGTGAAAGAAGAGTTAGAAGGAAGACCGCATCTTGTTGAAGCTTAACAATGAATTATCGGGGGATAATATAATGCAATATCCGAACTGGAAAGCAAACGGTAAAATCAGACTGATGATAATTGTTGGTACACGCCCGGAAATCATTAGGCTTTCTGCTGTCATAAAAAAATGCAGAAAATACTTTGATACTATATTGGTTCATACCGGTCAGAATTACGATTATAATTTAAACGATGTGTTCTTTAAGGACCTGGGTCTGGAAGCCCCGGATCTGTATCTGAATGTAGTAGGATCGGATCTGGGAGAGACTATGGGAAATATTATCTCAGAAAGTTACAAAGCTATGTGTGCTTTAGTACCGGATGCAGTGCTTGTATTAGGGGATACGAATAGTTGTTTATCCGTCATTGGAGCAAAACGCCTTCACATACCTATATTCCATATGGAAGCCGGTAATAGGTGTAAGGACGAGTGCCTTCCGGAGGAAACTAACAGAAGAATTGTTGATATCATTTCAGATGTTAATTTGGCATATTCTGAACATGCGCGAAGGTATTTGGCGGATTGCGGACTTCCGAAAGAAAGAACATATGTTACGGGATCTCCTATGGCGGAAGTCCTGACAGCGAATTTGGACGCCATATTGGCATCAGATGTACATCAGAGATTGGGATTGGAGAAAGGGAAATATATTCTTCTGTCTGCCCATCGCGAAGAGAATATCGATACGAAAAAGAATTTTATCAGCTTATTTACTGCCATTAATAAGATGGCGGAAAAATATGATATGCCCATACTATATTCTTGCCATCCCAGATCAAAAAAGAGATTGGAAGAGTCTGGCTTTCAGTTAGATTCCCGTGTGATTCGACATGAACCACTGGGATTTCATGATTATAATTCTCTGCAAATGAATGCGTTCGCAGTAGTATCAGATTCCGGCACTCTTCCGGAAGAGAGCAGTTTTTTCGCATCGATTGGACATCCGATTCCGGCAGTTTGTATTAGAACATCGACAGAAAGGCCGGAGGCATTGGACAAAGCATGCTTTATTTTGTCGGGTATTGATACAGATGGATTACTGCAGACGGTAGATTTGGCTATTGAGATGGTCAAAGACGAGTTAAATGGCGGGGCTATACCGGTACCGGATTACACAGACCTAAATGTATCTGATAAGGTAGTAAAAATAATTCAGTCTTATGTCGGAGTCGTTAATAAAATGGTTTGGAGAAAGGATAAATGAAGATACTTGTAACAGGCGCGAAGGGGTTTGTCGGCAGAAACCTGGTCGAGAACTTCAAGAACATACGCGATGGAAAAAATAGAACGCGTCCGAATTTGAAGATCGATGAAATATATGAATACGATTTGGATTCCACTGCAGAGGAATTAAACGATTTCTGCCGCGATGCAGATTTTGTGTTTAATCTTGCGGGGGTTAACAGGCCTACTAATCCTGATGATTTTAAAGTGGGGAATTATGGCTTTGCACTGAATTTATTGAATGTGCTGAAACTGAATAATAATAAATGCCCTGTGATGCTTTCGTCATCGATCCAGGCCACATTGGCGGGGCGGTTCGGCACTTCGGAATATGGATTGTCAAAAAAAGCAGGGGAAGAGCTGTTTTTTCAATATGAGCAAGAAACAGGCGCACCTGTTTTGGTGTACAGATTTCCTAATCTTGCAGGAAAGTGGATACGACCTAATTATAATAGTGCAGTTGGTACATTTTGTTACAATATTGCCAATGATCTTCCGATCACAGTTAATGATCCTGCAGTTGAACTGGAACTGTTGTTTATTGACGATTTGGTTGAAGAAATGCTTAATGCACTTGAGGGAGAGGCTCATCGATGTGAATATCCTATGACTGAAACGGTTGTTGGGGGTGTACGATATGATGGGCTCACACCGTGTTGGTGTGAACATGGGAAATATTGTGGAGTAACTGTAACGCATAAGGCAACGCTGGGTGAAATTGCAAATCTGCTATACACATTTCATGACCAACCGCAGACGTTGATAATGCCGGCTCTGCCGGATGGATCATTTGAAAAGAAACTCTATTCTATGTATCTGAGTTATTTGCCCAAAGACAAAATGAAATTTGACTTAAAAATGAATGTAGACGAAAGAGGGACATTTACGGAACTTCTTAAGACTGCAGATCATGGGCAAGTCTCTGTTAACATAAGTAAGCCAGGCGTGACCAAAGGGCAGCATTGGCATAATAGTAAGTGGGAACTTTTCATTGTTGTATCTGGTCATGGGCTTATTCAGGAGAGGAAAATTGGGACAGATGAGGTTATAGAATTTGAAGTAAGCGGAGATAAAATTCAAGCTGTCCATATGCTTCCTGGATATACACACAATATCATTAATCTGTCAGATACAGATGATCTCATTACTGTAATGTGGGCAAATGAAATGTTTGATCCCGGTCACCCGGACACTTTTGCAGAACCTGTCTAGTTGGGGAATTTAGAGTAAAGAAATCATATGTTTTGTGCAGCCGGGCATATTGTAAATATAATCTGTTTTTATGACATGAAACAATTGACAAAATGAATAATTTATTGGAAAAACATAAACAACATTTGGGGGCAGGTATTTTTGTTGGGTTGCTTTCATACCTGTATATGATGACAAATAAGCTTCCAAATTGGGACGAAGCTGTTTCAATGTTTTCAAAAGGTACTACCATTTCCTCAGGGCGTTGGGTATTGGAATATATGGACATTCTTTTTCCCAACTTTTCTTTGCCGTGGTTATGGGGCTTTGTAAGTATCGTCATTGTTAGCTTGTCGGCATGCGTAACAATAGAAATTTTCAAAATTACTGAGAAATATCTGCAGTGTGCCATAGCCGGACTTATGGTATCCTTTCCGGCATTGATTTCTTCGTATGCTTATATGTTTACTGTTGAGGCATATGCAATCGGGTTATTACTTGCTGTGATGACGGTTTATACGGCTGCATCATTACGAAAGAAGGGCGTCCGTATTATTGTACCGGTAGTGCTGCTGGTTCTTTCATTGGGAATTTACCAGGCATACTTGCCAATCGTGGTTAGTTATTTTTTAATATTGGTACTACAGAAAGCATTAAATATAAAGCCAGAGGATATTAAAACTGTTCTGTTTGATGGTATACGATATGTTTTTATTATCATTGTTGGCGGACTCTTATATTTTGTGATTACAAAAAGGGTGTTGATATTATTCGATACCCAATTTAATTCAATTGCTTCAGATGCCATGGGCTGGCAAGATCTGCTCTACAATATTGGTAATGCATATAAGTATTTTGCCTGCTTTTTTCTGAAACGAAGCTTTAGCTTGATTGCTCCCGGTTTGTCGCAGGCTATACATCTTGTTTGCGGGGGGTTAACGATAGCACTGCTTTTGAAGTCGTGCATCAGAATCGGAAATACAAAGGTAAATGCAATTATTATATTGTTGATCGGCCTGTTCCCGCTTGCTGTTAATTCATTGTTTATTGTTATAAAGCCGAAGTATCTGGGGACAATGGAGTCATATGGCTTTTTTGCAGTATATGTTCTTGCGGCCGTTCTGATGGAGGCGAATTCATCAAAAACCGCGGCACATGAGTGGGTCAGAAAAATAATGGTTGCATCGATGGTTTTGGTTATTACTGTCAATGTTTACACGGCTAACAGGTGCTGGCTGCAAATGGAGTTTGCCTATGAGAACATGAAAGCGACGTATTCAACGATTATTACACAGGTTAATATGATGCCGGGATTTGATGAGAACAGTAAAATTGTTTTTGTGGGAGAATTGCCGGACAACCAATCATTAGAGCCGTTTTTTGATGAACCTGAGCTGGAAGGGATTCCTTATTCGTTGTTGAATATTTATTCCAGGGAGTATTTTTTAAAGAGGTATTTGAATTGTAATATTCCGATGGGCAGTATAGACGAAGTTCAGGACGAGGAGATACTTAAAGGAATTCAGGACATGAACTGTTATCCGTATTATGGATATATATCTATGCGAAATCATTTGATTATAGTAAAACTTGGTGAAATGATGCAGTAGCATTCTGCCTGTTTTTTCACGGGATATGGCGGATGTAGTTACTGAGTCAGCCTTATACAGCGGATTATAAATGAGGTTGTGCTTGAAATACAAAATCATCTGCGATATCATGTTTTAAGGCATGTAATTAAGCCTGGAACGGTAATTAGTCTGATGATGTAACAGCAGTAGGAATTTTGGAAAAAGTGAGGAGTGTATGAGCAAAAGAGGAGATACATATAGAGGAACGGATTTTATGATAGATCTTTCTGACCTGCTGGCGCAGCTCTTCTACAACTGGAAGTGGATTCTTGTGGTGGGAGTAATAGGTATGGCTGCAGGGATGGGATGTTATTTATTTGCATCCCAGAATCAGGGCGCTAAGAAGATTTCACAGGAAGATATTGAGGCGGCACGCGCTTTGCTTCCAGAGGATGCGGCATCCAATGTAGAGCAACTGCATATTCAATACGAATCTTATATTGCCTACCGAAAAGAACTACAATCATATTTGTCAGATTCGTTATATAAAAAGGAGGATTTTGCCGGAAATGTTGGGCTTACCTCTATTTATTATGTAAATTCAGTTGTTTCGGGCTATAATTTGGTTTTGGCACAGGTGGCATTAGGCACCAGTGAGTACGAGAAAATAGCAGAAATTCTTAACAAAGATATCTCCACAATGGATGATGTATATCGAAGAGTCAGTGTCGGAGAAGTGGTACGTACGAAAGAAAATGGTGTGTCGCTATCGGATGTGAATGTAAATCTTGAGGAGGCCGAAGCTAAAGAAAAGAAAACGATGCTCCTTCAAGTGGATATTGTGGCGGAAAATCAAGAACAGGCCAATGCAGTGCTGGAGGTTGTTGAAGAAGCCTTATCCAGACAAATACAGTCTTTGCAGGAGATTGACCCTGAAGCGGGGATGAAAAATCTGGGGAAAACATTTACCACTGACGTATCTGAATTTTTGGACAAAAGGCAGAACAATGCTGTCAACTATTTAAATACAGTGAATAATCAGATAGCAGAGTTGCAATCACGTTATGTAGAGCCACTGGAATCAGACGAAAAAAGTTATTACAATTTGTTGAAAAAATATTCTGAACAGGACACAATGCCGATTAAAGAAAAGTCTCTTTTACTGTTTTTGCTCATTGGAGCAATTCTGGGAGTAGTTCTTTCAGGCGCGTTTATGGTGCTTAGATATATTTTCGACGGAACCGTAAAGAGCGGCAACGAATTGGCATATATTTCGGGTGATAGTTATTTAGATACATTATATCGAAAAAAGAGAGGATTCCATTTATTTGGTGGAATCTCACGGCTGCTAATGGGAGCGCTCGTTGAAGAAGAATCTCATCAAATCAATATGCTGGAGGTAGATCTTGAAATAAAAGTAAAAAAGATGGGCTGTCATTCAGTATATATGGTGTGTGAAAAAAATAATGACTGGGGAAATGATATCGGAACAAAAGTCCAGAAAGGTCTGCAGCATAATAACTCAAATTTAACCTTACAAATAGGAGATCCGTTGGAAGATTCCGAGGATCGTGAGGTTTTCTCGCAGGCGGAAGCGGTGGTTTTGCTTGTTCGATTAAAAAAGACCTCCCGCAGGGAGATGTTAACATGGATTAAACTTTGCCAGAGATATGGGCTGCAGGTTGCTGGTATTGTGGCACTAGATGAATGTTGATATCAGAAAGAAGACGACGTTCGACCCGTAAAGAGGTGTCGGACCTCGTCTTTTGCGGTTTTTAATTAATGCTGGATAAGAGTATAATAGTTTGTTGAAACGATGGTATTAGTATAATTCGTTGTGTAATAAGGAGTTCAAATCTATGCAGGCAATTATTTTAGCGGCGGGAATGGGTAAACGCTTAAAAGAGCTGACTCAGAATAATACGAAGTGCATGGTCAAAGTCAATGGTGTAACGCTCATAGACAGAATGCTTCATCAGATTGAAAAACAGCATCTTTCGCGTATTATCATTGTTGTTGGCTATGAAGGAAAGAAATTGATCGATTATATCGGGACGCTCGATATTCAGACGCCTATTATTTACATCAACAACCCAATCTATGATAAAACTAACAACATCTATTCACTTGCACTTGCTAAAGACTGGCTCTGCAAAGATGATACACTTCTATTTGAATCAGATCTGATTTTTGAGGATTCTGTTTTAGATGCCCTTGTTAATGATCCGCGTGAAACACTTGCTTTAGTCGACAAGTACGAGTCCTGGATGGATGGAACATGCGTAAAGCTCGGGGATGATGACAGTATCGAGGCATTTGTCCCAGGTAAGAAATTTAGGTTTAATGAGATTAAGGATTATTATAAAACTGTAAATATCTATAAATTTAGTAAACATTTTTCTGAGACCCATTATGTTCCATTCCTTGATGCCTATCAGTCTGCTTTAGGCGAGAATGAATACTATGAACAGGTGTTGCGTGTAATTACCATGTTGGATGATCCCGAAATCAAGGCAAAAAGACTTGCAGGTCAACGTTGGTATGAGATTGATGATATTCAGGACCTTGATATAGCCGAGTCGATCTTTACGCCAGACGAAGATGAGCGGGTTCGTCTTCTTCAGGGGCGATACGGCGGTTACTGGAGATATCCGAAACTGCTTGACTTTTGTTATCTGGTAAATCCTTACTTCCCTCCTAAGAAGATGAAGGATGAAATAAGAGCGAATTTTGACACCTTGCTCACAGAGTATCCTTCGGGAATGAGAGTTAACAGCCTCTTGGCTGCTAAGAATTTTGGGGTTCATCAGGAGAATATACTTGTCGGTAATGGTGCGGCTGAATTGATCAAGAGTCTGATGGGATATCTCGATGGAAAAGTAGGTTTTATTCGCCCGACATTTGATGAATATCCGAATCGGTATACAAGAGAGAATTCTGTAGATTTTACTCCGGATAACAGAGATTATTCATATACAGCTGATGATCTGATGGCATTCTTTGAAGACAAGAATATTTCAAACCTGATAGTTGTTAACCCTGAGAATCCGAGTGGAAACTATATTCCTAAGAAGGATTTGCTTATACTGAGTGATTGGAGTAAGAAAAAAGGAATTCGGCTTGTAATCGATGAGTCTTTCGTGGATTTTGCAGATGAACCCAATAACACATTGATTGACCAGACGATTCTTGAGAAAAATCCGCATCTTTTTGTGATGAAGAGTATCTCAAAATCCTATGGCGTACCCGGCCTCCGTCTTGGAGTCCTTGCATCCGGTAATGCAGCTATAATCGGCGCTATGAAAAAGGATGTAGCCATCTGGAATATTAACTCTTTTGGTGAGTTCTATATGCAGATTGAAGAGAAATACAAGAAGGATTATCAGGCTGCATTAGTTAAGATTAGAACTGAACGAGATAGATTTCAGCGCGAACTTGCTAAGATTAAGGGGGTTCGAGTAATACCTTCTCAAGCCAACTTCGTAATGGTTGAATTGGATGAGAGTATTTCTCCCAAGGAACTTCTGAAGACGTTACTTATAAAGCATGATCTGTTGATTAAAGAACTGACCACAAAAACAAATGGTAGGAATTATCTCAGATTGGCAATCCGGAATACTGAAGACAATAATGTTTTGATCAGAGCATTAAAAGAAGAATTGGATTAAAGAAAGATTTTTTGAAACAGCAGAACTGTTCATTGAAAGGTTCAAGGAATTCGATAATCTTCATTTTACAATTGTTGATTCAGTCGAAGAAGTGGTTAAGGGCATGGATGTCATCGTTTCATGCGCAACCTATTTTGAGAATGATATTGCATCCGATGATTGGTTTGATGAAGGGGTGCTTGTCGTTCCTGTACATACCAGAGGGTTCACCAATTGCGACTTGTTTTTTGATAAAGTTTTTGCTGATGACACGGGGCATGTTGACCATTTTAAAAACTTCAAAAAATTCAGATACTATGCCGAGGTCAGTGATGTGGTTACAGGCAAATCGGAAGGACGCGAAAATGATAAAGAAAGAATCTTAGCTTACAATATAGGTGTTTCTATTCATGACGTCAATTATGCTGCACACATCTATCAGATGCTTTCTGAGAGACCGGAGACTTTTGAAAAGTTGACTGATGCGAATATGGGAGATCCAACAGAAAAATTCTGGGTATAAGACTTTAGGTGTATGATATTTACCTGAAATGGGAAGCCGTCAGGCTTTCAGAGGAATTATGTATGACGCGCTACATGTTTGAGTTTCTAACGTATATCGAAAAGAATGGCAATAGGATATCTTTCTGATGAAGATATGAAGGCGCAGGCATTGGCAGCGATAGGAAATTGCCAGTATTTATATACGGCTAAACAAAGTGATGAGCAGAAAGAGCATCTCGCCGAGCTGCTTCCGGAAGGGGAGGATTGGGAGGAAAAGACCCTTTACCGGATCACTAATTCAGACGGAGCAATAGAGTTGATCAAGGTAGATGACTGAATGCCCAACAGGGAGGAATGAATTGAAAACAAACGACCGCAGGAAAAATTTCACAGTATCCGCCACGGACTGTTCCATCCTCAGCCGCTATCGCGCAGAAATTTACGGGGCTGCCATCCTGTGGATCATGCTGTTTCATGGCTATCTGGTAAAGGTGGAATATTTTTCCGGCATTCCTGCCTTGCAGTATGTTGGACGTCTGATGCACTATGGAAATGCTGGGGTGGAGTGCTTCCTGTTTCTTTCCGGGATCGGCCTTTACTACTCGTATCAGAAAAACAGAGACCTGTATGCATATACAGTTCGCAGAATCAAGAAAGTCTACCCGCCGGTATGGTTGATTGGCGGAGCTTACTGGGTAGGAATGCATTTTTATGAGGGGCTCGCCTGGCGGCGCGTGGTGCTGTCTCTTTCCGGATGGGAATTTTGGTTTGATGGAAATCAGGAGATTTGGTTTGTGTCTCTGATTCTCCTCTGCTATCTGCTGTACCCTTTTCTGTATGCCTTTTTGTACAGACCAGTGGGAGATGACGGTCATGGATCCACGGACAAGAGGGTGTTTCTTCGCGCGATGGGGCTGATGCTGGTGCTCATGATCGTTATCCTGTGTATTCGGGGAACCCCGGAAAGCAGGAAGAACTATAAAATGGTCGAGATTGCGCTGACCAGGATTCCGGTATTCGTATTGGGCTGCGGATGCGGGAAATGGGTATACGAAAAAAGAAAGATACCTGCCATTCTATGGATATTGTTTGCAGCAATGCTGGTGTTGTCATTGATTGTTCTGGAGGCTGATGTACTGCATGGTCCCTGGCGTCGATGGTGGTATATGACAGCGGGAGTGCCGCTGGTATTCTTGCTGGCGGGTTTTATGCGCTATGTGCCGGAATGGTTGAAAGTGTTTTTGCGATTTCTGGGAAATATGTCCCTGGAACTATATGTCATGCACCTGGCGCTGAAGCGTCTGTATGAAAGAAATCTGCTGCCGGTGGCTTATCAGGCAGGCAGTGCACGAAGGTGGCTGGTAATCATAGGAATATCGATTCTTTTATCATACGTGGTAAAGAAAATAGAGGATACCATTTGTAAAAGAATTGCTTGATGTATCTGCCAAGATATGATGATCAGGGAGAAGAAACCAATGAAAAACCCCATGCTTTTAATGATGGAAAAACGAAGGAACGGCATTCACTGCGGCGTTCCTTCGTTTTGCTGCGCGAATAAACTGGTGATTGAGGCGATTTTGGAGCAGTCTCAGCGTTTTGATGATATGGTCTTGATTGAAGCCACCTCCAATCAGGTCAATCAGTTTGGCGGGTATATGGGTATGACGCCGGAGCAGTTCCGGGAATATACCTACAGTATTGCGGACCGGATCGGCTTTGACCGGGAGAAGATTATTCTGGGCGGAGATCACATGGGGCCGCTGCCATGGTGCGATCGTCCGGCGGAGGAGGCTATGGCAGAGGCCCGCAAACTGGTGCGGCTTTGCGTACTGGCCGGATACCGGAAGATCCACCTGGATACCAGCATGAAGCTGGGGGATGATGCTGCGGACCAGCGCCTTTCTGACGAAGTCATCGCGGAACGCGGGGCGGAGCTGTACGCCGTGTGCGAGCAGGCCTTTGCAGAACTGCAGCAGACGGAACCGGAAGCCGTTCATCCGGTCTATGTGATCGGCAGTGAGGTGCCGATTCCGGGCGGGGCACAGGCGGAAGAAGGCTTGAAGGTGACCAGAGTTTCTGATTTTGAAAACACCATTCTTACCTATCGGCGTGTCTTCCGGGAGCGGGGGCTTTCAGATGCCTGGGATCAGGGACATATAATAGCCATTGTGGTGCAGCCCGGCGTGGAGTTTGGGGAACATGGTATTCATCCTTATGACCGCCTGGAGGCAGCCTCACTCTGCCGTGCACTGCGGCAATATCCGGATCTTGTGTTTGAAGGACATTCTACGGATTATCAGTCTCCTACCAAGTTAAAGGAAATGGTGGAAGACGGAATAGCCATTATTAAGGTGGGACCGGCGCTCACCTATGCCGTGCGGGAAGCTATTTTCGCCCTCAGCCGTATGGAGGAGGAATTGATTCCGGAAGAGAAACGTGCGCACTTTGTGGAGACATTAGAGGCCGTCATGGTAGAAAATCCAAAAGACTGGCAGAAACACTACCACGGAACAGAGCAGGAAAAGGCGCTCTCCCGCAAATATAGCTTTTCGGACCGCAGCCGCTATTATTTTATTCATCCGAAAGTAGAGGCGGCTATGGAAAAGCTGTTTGCCAATATTGATGAAACGGACATACCGCTGGGAATGCTGCACCAGTACATGCCGTCTCAATATGCCAAGGTGCGAGATGGCCGGCTGGTACCTAAAGCCCGGGAACTGGTGAAGGATGCGGTTGTATCCGTGGTGGATGACTATAATTATGCAGTGAAGTATAATTATATGATCGGCGGGATCTTCTGATTTTTGATGGACAGGAGTAGGATTATGAAAGCGGTTGTTTGCTACGGGGATGGTGTGGTAAAATATGATAAGGTGCCGGAACCGGAAATGCGGCCGGATGAGGTAAAGATTGCGGTGCGCGCCTGCGGCATCTGTGGGAGCGATATTCCGCGGGTCATGGCCAGAGGGGCGCATTCGTATCCGATCATTCTGGGGCATGAGTTTGCGGGCGAGATTGCAGAACTGGGGGCGGAGGTCAACCGGACTGCTTTTGCTGCGGGCGGAAAGATGTTATCCGTGGGAGACCGGGTGACAGCGGCGCCGCTGATTCCCTGTCATACCTGCCCTTCGTGCAGGCAGGGGCATTACAGTCTGTGCGAACATTACAGTTTTATCGGATCCAGACAGCCGGGGGCTATGGCGGAATATGTAACGGTGCCTGCCGCGAATGTAGTCATTCTTCCGGCAGGTGTGACCTGGCGGCAGGGTGCTCTGTTTGAGCCGTCCACGGTATCGCTGCATGCGCTGCGACTGACAGATTTTCAGCCCGGTAAGAGTGTGGCTGTGCTGGGGGGCGGTACCATGGGAATCTTTGCCCTGCAGTGGGCCAGGATTCTGGGGGCGTCGAAAGTTGTGGTTCTGGGACGGGACAGAAAACACCTGGAACTGCCGGCCCGGCTTGGAGCGGATGCTGTAATCAGTACGCTTACGCCGGATTATCTGCAGCAAGCCATGGATCTGACCGATGGAAGGGGATATGATTATGTCTTTGAGGCTGCAGGTGCAGTGGAGACGTTAAAGCTTTCTTTTGCACTGGCGGCAAAAAGGGCCAGGGTGTGTATGATAGGAACGCCGACGCGGGAGATGTGCTTTTCTGTGCGGGAATGGGAACAGCTGAATCGGAAGGAAATGTATGTCACTGGCTCCTGGATGTCTTATTCTGCTCCGTTCCCCGGGGAAGAATGGCGCATGACAGGAGAGCAGCTGGCCTCCGGGGCCATGCAGACACCCGTAGAAATGTTTGCCGGTATATATCCCATGCAGGAGGCGGCGCAGGCATTTGAGCGCTTTCGGGACAGAAGTAATGTAAAGGGGAGGATTCTGCTGGAAAACAGCTAAGGAAAAGTCATGGCAGAGAAGCATACAGGGCAGCAGATGAATGAGGCTGCAGCAGCGGTCATTGAGAGCGCGAAGGAAGAACAAAAAAAGCTGAAGCTTGCCATCATGCAGGAGCTGATCGAACATGTGAATCAGATCTGCAGGGAGAATCAATTGCAGTATTTTGCCTCCGGCAAGCTGCTGACGCATGCGCTGGCGGATAAAGATCTGTTCCCGGAGGCACATGATTATCTGATCATCATGATGCGTCAGGATTATGATGTGTTCATGGAAAAGATTGCCGCAAAAGCCAGGGACTGGGATCTGAAGATTCAGCGGATGTACAGGGATGCGGGAGAAATCCGGGATGAGCGTCAGATGCACACATTCCTGCGGGCAGATCGCTCCGTGAAGCGGGCAGGTGAATATGTGCGGTACTATGTAAAGCTGCGCATTGATCCGTATGAATATCTGCCGGATTCTTTGCCGGAAAGAAAGGCGTATTTGAAGGACTTGGGGCGGGAAAATGCACGCTTCCGTGCTCTTTCTTCCGAATTCGTACAGAAAAGAGACAGCAGGAAAGGGCTGGTGGATAAGCTGCGCCACAAGCTGCGGAGCGCTTCTATGAAAAAGGAGCATAATGAATTCCGGGAAACACTGCACCGGTATGGGAACGAGAAAAATCCGCTTTACGCGGCACGCGTGGAGCTGATCATGTATGCAGAACATAAAACGGAAGATTTTCTGCCGCTGCGTAAAATTTCTTTTCTGGGAACCGAACTGTATATTCCGTCGCATCCTGAGGCGTTTCAGACTTTGGGGAAAAAAGAGACGGAACAGCAGATCATGGACCGTAAGGTGCGTGTGCTGAAAATATTTGATCAGGTATGCGCGGACAATTCTATTCCGTATGTTTCCATGGGCCAGCTGGTCAGCAGCGCAGTGCATGTGCATGACTATGAAGAGGCAACAAAACTTCGGGAGTGGCGTGTAGGCCTGTGGCGGCCTGATTACGAGAAGGTAATTCAGATACTAGATGCACAGCAGGAGTCGCTGGATATCAGGCTGTGCGACGATGTGGAGGATTATCCTTCCATTCATGCGCACAGGCTTTGCCTTATGACGGCGGATGATGGCAAGAAGAACCCGGGCGAACACCGGAATGCACTGGCGATCTTTCCGCTGGATTCGCTGCCGGAACAATACGCACAGGCGAATGAATTTGTGGGGGAAATGGTAAAAGCGGCCGATCGCTATTATCGTCTGGTACAGGCAGAAAAGGGAGAAAAGCGGACGCCGGATCTGGAGGGGAAAGATTCTCAGACAGAATATGAGCGTTTCCAGCGGGAACGGCAAAAATATAATGTAGATGAAGCTGTTTCGCGGAAGGTGTTTACGATCGTTGATCATATGGTCCGGGTGTTTTATCGGAAGGAGTTATTTCCTGGGCAGCGAATTTCCTTCCGGGATTTTGAAATTTCTGTACCTGCCAATCCCTATCTTTGGCATGAGCCGAAGGATAATGCCTTTGCTGAATATGTGGCAGAGGCGCGGGAGCAGGTACTGAAAAAAATAGATTGTCTGGCGCAGGAAAACAAAATCTCGTATTTTGCCATTTCAAATCTGCTGATCGGCGCAGCTGTGTATCACGATTATGTTCCGGATGTAAATGATCGCGCCTATGATCTTGCAATACTGCGTCCGGATTACGAGCGGATGCTGACATGCCTGCGGGAGTCCGGGGCGGCTTACGGCCTGCAGCTGAATGAATATCTGGATGAAAAGGGAGAGATCCCTTTGATGAAGAAAACTGTTTCGCTGCCGGGGGATGATGGGACCGTGCGGACTGTCAGCATTCTTCCCATGGATAAGGTCCCGGAGGACCCCTTCCTGTACCGAGGTTTTATAGCGGATATAAAGGAAAGGAACAGGATGTATGAGGAACTGCTCGGAGAGAAGACCTATGAGGGAAAGCTGGATATGCCCAAAAGCTTTCTGGAGCAGCTTCAGAAGCAGACCATGCGCGGCGGGAATGCGTGGAGAGTAGGACAGGAAGAAAAGGAAAAAGGAAGAGCGGATGGAAGTGTGAGCCTTCGGACTTTGGCAGAGGAGATAGACCGTCTGGCACAAGTCTTTAATGATGACGATAGGACGCACACCTGGTCCCGGGTCAGTATGGGACGCAGTAAAAACATATCGGAATCAGAGCTTTTTCCGCTGCGGCGACTGCCCTTCCGCGGTATTTCGATCAGTGTACCAAACGATTATTCTGTATGGCAGCCGATAATGGATAAAGCCTTGGATCGGCAGGTGCATGCAGTACAAAAGGCAGATCTGATTCTTCTGCGAGAATTTGACAGGGTATGTAGAAAGCTAAAGATCGGTTATTTTATTTGCGGCGGAACGATGCTGGGGTATATGCGAAACGGCGGTTTTATTCCCTGGGACGATGATATAGACATTGCTATGCTGAGGGCGGATTATGACCGCTTTCTGGCAGAAGCTCAGGCAGAACTCGGAGAAAAATTCTTTCTTCAGACCAGAGAGACAGATCCTCGTATTCCGTACCTGTTTTCTAAGGTACGCATGAATGGGACGGAATATGTGACTTCTTATAGTGATTCCCGTGATTATCATAAAGGGATCTGTCTGGATCTGTTCCCGTTCGATTATTTGCCGGATAAGCCGGAAAAATGTGATGGGTATATACAGGAAGTGCTGGCGCTGGCTGGGGCACATAACGACGTGGCGATACATCAGTTTACGGATGAGCCGTCGAAAATCATTCCCAGAAATGAGCTGGAAGAAAAATATCTGGAGGAGCAAAAGAATCTGCTGGAAACATACTGGAAGACGGACTTACAAACAACCCAGCAGGCCTATTTGGCGGCAGCTACACGCTATAATGCGGAGGCCGAAGAAAAAGGGTACACTGTTGTAGCCAGCTTTGTTCCAAGCTTTACCTATATTGACCTGGGGGATCTGCTGCCGTATCAACGCGGCATGTTTGAGGATGTAGAGGTTTCTGTGCCTAAGCGGCCGGATGTCTTTTTGACTATGCAGTATGGAGATTATATGAAACTGCCGCCGAAGCATCAGCAGATCTCTCACCGACTGGTGCGGTGGGCTACCTGGGAGGAAAGATCTGAGGATTCGGAAAAAGAAGGCGCGGAGGAAAAGGCATGAACATTCTGATGCTGATGATGGCCGGTTCCGGCGTACGCTTTGGGGCCGACATACCGAAGCAGTTTATACAGGTGGATGGAAAACCGGTTTTTTCGTATATTCTGCGGGGGTATGACGCCTGTGAATGTATAGACCGGATGGTGGTCGTCACACACCCGGACTGGCACAGGACTGTGGAAGAATGGAGAGAACGGGAGGGAATCAATAAGCTTGCCGGAATTGTAAACGGTGGCGATACTCGTTCAGAATCTGTTCGGAACGGACTGGAATTTTTGCGGGCGTCGGCGCAGGACACGGATGTGATCCTGATTCATGATGCCACGCATCCGTATGTGGATGAGACCGGCACACAGGAAATGATAGAGGCTGTCATACAGTACGGCGGAGCCACGCTGGGCGAACGGCAGTATGATACCGTTTATCAGATGGATGCCGAGACTCACATGCTGCAAAAGGTGGTGCCGCGGGAACAGATCGTATCCGGCGCATCTCCGGAAGCATTCCGGTTTGGCGATCTGTACAAGATCTATCATGAGAGCACAGAAGAGGAGATGGCACAGATGACCAGCGCCGGCGCCATGGCGCTGCATTACGGGATTCCTATGAAGGTGATCGCGCTGAATGCTATTAACCTTAAGATTACGTATCCGGTAGATATGGAGGTCTTCCGGCATTTGGTGCACTGGTATTTTCCGGAGAAGGAGGAACAGGCATGAAAGAAGTATATGGCCTGATACTGGCGGGCGGCGTAGGGGCCCGTATGGGAAATGTGGAGAAGCCGAAGCAGTATATGGAACTGGGCGGACGGCCGGTCATCATTTATACTATAGAGAAATTTGCAGTCTGCCCGGATTTTGAGCGGATCGTGGTGCTCTGCCCGGCTACATGGGTACACTATACGGAAGATCTGATACGTCGTTATCTGCCGCAGGTGAAAAATGTATTCGTGACGGCCGGCGGAGAGACCAGGAACGAAACACTGATGAACGGGATTCGTTTTATAGAGACAAACGATGGTCTTTCGGAGGATACGGTGATCGTAACGCACGATGCGGTGCGCCCCTTCGTGACACATCGGATTCTTCAGGAAAATATTCAATATGCCAGGGAAAAGGGCGCCTGCAATACGGTGATTCCGGCCACCGACACCATTGTGGAGAGTACGGATGGTGAATGGGTCACGCGAATCCCGGACCGCAGGCACATGTTCCAGGGGCAGACGCCGCAGTCCTTTAACGCAAAGCTGCTGAGGGATGCCTATGAATCCCTTTCTCCGGAGGAGAAGGATGTGTTGACGGATGCCTGTAAGATCCTGGTGATGAAGGGAATTCCCGTGAAGCTGATCAGAGGAGAAGTTTATAATATAAAAATTACTTATCCTTATGATCTGCGCGTGGCGGAGAGCATTCTGGGAGGAAATCTTTCATGCTGAATACAGTCTGTCGGTTAAAGGCGCCAAGGCAGTTTGAAATTGCTTTCCGGCATATTCCGCTGGATGATCAGACGGTACTGGTGCGTCCGACCTGGCTTTCGATCTGCCGTGCGGATCAGCGCTACTATCAGGGCCTGCGGCCGCAGGAGGTGCTGCGCAGGAAGCTGCCTATGGCATTGATTCACGAGGGGATCGGAGAGGTGGTCTGCGACTTTACGGGGACGTTCTGTCCGGGCCAGCCGGTGGTGATGATTCCCAACACGCCGGTCGAGGAAGACCCGGTGGTGGCGGAAAATTATCTGCGGACAAGCCGCTTTGCCGGCAGTGGAGCAGATGGTTTTTTACAGGAATATGTGGCGGTGGTGCCGGATCGCCTGGTGGCACTTCCGGAAAATCTTCATCCGGAGGTGGCCGCTTTTACCGAATTGGTGAGTGTCAGTTATCATGCGATCCGACGCTTTTTGGAGTTTTCTCATAGCCGGAGAAATAGTATAGGTGTGTGGGGCGACGGGAATCTTGGCTACATAACGGCACTCTTGCTGCGTGCAATGCTGCCGGACAGCCGGATTGCTGTGGTTGGGAAGAACCGCGCCAAGCTGGCAGATTTCACCTTTGCGGATGAGACTTATCTGAATGATGAGATTCCGCCGGAACTATTCGTGGATCATGCCTTCGAATGTGTGGGCGGTATGGGCGCGCCGATCGCGGTCAATCAGGTCATTGATGTAATTCGGCCGGAGGGAACCATTTCCCTATTGGGCGTGACGGAAGAACTGGCGCCGTTAAATACCCGCATGGTCTTGGAGAAAGGATTGCGGCTGTTTGGAAGCAGCCGCAGCGGACGGCCGGATTTTCTGGGCGTCTTAGATCTTTACCGGCAGCATCCGGAGATCCCTGCTTACCTGGAAAATCTGGTGGGCAATGTGGTGACAGTGCGGGAACTGAGGGATGTTACGAATGCCTTTGAAGCAGATATACGTCAGTGGCTGGGAAAGACAATCTTGAAATGGGAAATGTAACTGTCGGCTGCAGAAAATACGCTTTTTCTTGCCACTGAGACGGGAACGTGCTACAATCATACGAACGAGCGGAGGAAAAAAAGATGCGAAAAGTCATTACTTATGGAACTTTTGACCTGCTTCACTATGGTCATATTAATCTGCTGCAGCGCGCGAAGGCGTTGGGGGATTACCTGATCGTAGCACTATCTACGGATGAGTTCAACTGGAACGAAAAACAAAAGAAGTGCTATTTTACTTATGAAGAGCGTAAAAGACTCCTCGAAGCGATCCGCTATGTAGATCTGGTGATTCCCGAGGAAAACTGGGAACAGAAGGTGTCTGACGTGAAGGAATATCATGTGGATACCTTTGTGATCGGTGATGACTGGGAAGGAAAATTTGATTTTCTGAAGGAGTATTGCGATGTGGTGTATCTGCCGCGCACTCCGGATATTTCCACCACGCAGATCAAGGCGGACCTCCACAAGCAGTAACGGAGAGAAGGAAGCCTCGTATGACAAAATATTTTAAGAACTTCTGGCGTTATCGGTACCTTCTGTATGAACTGGTTCAAAAGGGAATCGTCTTAAAATACCGGCGATCTTATCTTGGAATCATATGGTCACTGTTGGAGCCGATTTTGACAACTATTGTGCTGACCATGGTATTCGGAACGTTATTTGGGAACACAAATCGCCAGTTCCCGTTGTATATTCTGACAGGTCGGCTGCTGTATTCTGCGTTTTCATCAGGGACAAAAGGTGCATTGAGATCGATCCGGGCCAATGCAGGCATGATCAAAAAAGTATATGTGCCAAAATATCTGTACCCGCTTTCCAGTGTGCTCTTTAATTATGTGATATTTCTGCTTTCCCTGGTGGTGCTGTTTATCTGGGGCGTTCTGTTGAAGGCCTATCCCAACTGGCGTTGGTTCGGGCTTCTCTTCCCGCTGCTGATTCTGCTGGTGATGACTTTTGGCGTGGGTATGATCCTGGCTACGGTGGCCGTTTTTTTCCGTGATATGGAATATTTATGGGATGTGCTTTTGATGATCATTATGTACACCTGTGCCATTTTTTATTATCCTGACCGCTTGCTGAAAAGCGGGTATTCATTCGTGCTGCGGCTGAATCCTCTGTATGGTGTGGTGGCAAACGCCCGGCATATTGTGTTTGGGGAACCGTTAGACTGGAGCATGATGGCTTATGCGGTGCTATTTTCCCTGGCGGCACTGGTGGTCGGCCTGTATGTTTTCAATAAACATCAGGATGAATTTATTCTTTATATATAAGGAAAACAAAGAGTTATGAGTGATACGGCGCTGCGCGTGAAAAATGTAGGCATGATGTTCAACCTCAGTTCAGAGAAGGTAGACAGCCTGAAGGAGTATGTCCTGGCATCGCTGAAGCGGGAGGTCTCCTACGATGAGTTTTGGGCACTTCAGAATATTAATTTCTCTCTGAACAGGGGAGACCGGTTGGGGATCCTGGGGATGAATGGTGCCGGAAAAAGCACCCTGCTGAAAGTGATTGCCGGCGTCTTTAAACCCACATTGGGTTCTGTAGAGCGCCACGGGAAGATTGTACCGTTGTTGGAACTGGGAGCCGGCTTTGACGGACAATATACCGGCCGGGAAAACATTTATCTGTATGGTTCTGTACTGGGGTATTCCCGTAAATTTATCGATTCCAAATTTGATGAGATCGTTGAATTTTCCGAACTGGAGCAGTTCATTGATGTTCCGGTGAAGAATTATTCCTCCGGTATGAAGAGCCGGCTGGGCTTTTCTGTGGCTACAGTGGTACAGCCGGAAATCCTGATTCTGGACGAGGTCCTTTCCGTGGGTGATGCACGCTTCCGAAAAAAAAGTGAGGAACGTATTACCTCCATGTTCGGGGAAAAGGTAACGGTGCTGTTCGTGTCCCATCATCTGCCTCAGGTACAGCGTCTCTGCAACAAGGCGATGATCTTACACCACGGGAAAATGTTGGCCTACGGGAACATAGAGGACGTGGCCCCTATCTATGCGGCCATGCTGGATACGGACTAATGGTTATGATTACTTTTCTGATTAAACAGATCGGTAAAATGGGAATGCAGCACGTGGTGCTGCCGCTTGCGTATGCCCTGTTTTGCCTGAGATCATGTGATGACCATGTGGTGTTGTTCGCGGACGTGCACCATGACAGCCGTCCGGAGAGTATGAACCGTCTTTACACTTTGCTGCAGGCGGAGGGCACATGGAAGCTGCAGGAGTTCTACTGTGATTTCGGAAAGCAGGGGCTCGTCCGTCAGTTGAGGGAATCGGTCCGCTTCATGAAGGCGTACGCGGCGGCCGGCACTGTGATTCTGTGCGATAACTGCCTACCCGCGTCCTCCTGCCGGAAGAGGAAGGGGACCCGCGTGGTGCAGCTGTGGCACGGCCCCGGCGCGTTCAAAAAATTTGGATACGACGCGAAGGACGATATCCCTGCGTTTTATCACGGAAATGTGTATAAAAATTATGATCTGGTGACAGTGAGCGGCCCGGCCTGCGTGGGGCCGTTTTCGTCTGCTATGAGACAGCCGGACGGGGTGGTGCAGGCACTGGGAATCTCCCGCATGGATGAATATCGGGAGGCAGATTATGTAGAGACCTGCCGGCAGAAATTCTATGAAACATATCCCCAGGCGATCGGCAAGAAGATCCTGCTGTGGGCGCCGACCTTCCGTGGGAATGCGGCTTCTCCGGTCCTGGCGGGAGAGACAGAGGTGGATGCCATGGCGAAGGCTTTGGGGGATGACTGGTTCGTGGTGAAGAGCCTGCATCCGCATATGCTCCATGTGCACGCGGAACAGCGGCTGACGACGGCACAGATGTTGCCGGCGGTGGATGTATTTGTGACGGATTATTCCTCTGTGATGTATGATGCCTGTCTGCTGGGCTGCAGAATGGTGATGTTCGCGCCGGACCTTGAGGAATACATGAGCAGCCGCGGCACCTACCTGGACCTGGAAGAATTTCCCGGGGAGATCGTTACGGATCCCGCACGGCTGAAAGAAGCGGTCCTGAAGGCGGATACAGGCTATGATTTTGAAAAACAGGCCGCTTTTAATCGCCGTTACCTTTCCGCCTGTGACGGGAGGGCCACGGAGCGTATTGCGGAGCAGATTCGGGCGTGGCACGGCGGTGCGCCACGGAAGAGTGTCCGGAAGAATACTGTCAAATCCCTGGGAAAATCGCTGATCCTGAAGGGGCTGTTCCCGGTATATTATGTGCTGTGCGCGGTGCGCCATCCTGTGCGCCGCAAGGTGCTCTTCCTGGAGATCCGCTATTCCGAGCTGACGGATAACCTGCGCCGTCTATACGATGCGTACGTATCCGAGGGAAAATACCGGACGGAGACCTTCTTCCTGCAGGCGGACGGCGGAAGCCTGGCCTATATAAAGCGAAGCCTGGCAATGATCCGGGCCATTTCGGATGCAAAGATAGTCTATGTGGATGAAAGCAGCAATGTGCTGGCGGCACTGCCGCTTCGGCCTAAGACGAAGGTCATACAGGCGTGGCATGCCTGCGGCGCCTTTAAGCGCTTTGGACATGGACTTTTGTCCGACACGGCGGAGGGCTATTACGGAAAGTATGACCTGGTGACCGTCAGCGCGGAGGATATTGTTCCCATCTATGAGGAATCCATGCGCCAGCGCCCGGGGATCGTGCGCGCCACCGGCGTCAGCCGGACGGATGCCTTCTTTGAGCCGGACCGGGCCGAGGTCGCGAGAGCGGCCATAGAGGATACCTTCCCCATTCTGAAGGGGAAGAAACTGGTGCTGTTCGCGCCAACCTTCCGCGGAAATGTGGCGGACGCGAAAGGCCCGGAGCTGCCGGACATTCTATGTCTGAAGCAGGAGTTGGGGGAGGCCTGTGTTTTCTTTTTCCGGGGGCATCCTGCGGTGAAAGAGGCGGCAGCGGTACCGGAATCCTGCAGAGATTTCTTTCTGGATGTCACAGGAGATACACGTTTTTCCACGGAGGATTATCTGTGTGCTGCGGATATCTGCATCACAGACTATTCCTCGCTGGTCTTTGATTTTTCCCTGTTCGAGCGGCCCATGCTGTTCTACGCGTATGATTATGAACGGTATGATGACGAGAGAGGGTTTTACTTCCCGTACCGGGAGTTTATTCCCGGGGCTCTGTGTCGGACGACCGAGGATTTGATCTGTGAGATGAAGAAGGCCCTGGCGGGAGACTGGGACAGGGAACGCGTACGGGCCTTTAGACAGAGATTTATGGGCGCCTGCGACGGTCAGGCTACGAAGCGTATTAAGGAGGCGGCTGAGAGACTGTGATTGCCGATATCAGGAGCATCCGCTGGGAGCGGATCTGGTGTGAGATCGTTTTCCGGGAGGAGGGCGATGTGCCGGAGAGACTTTTCCTGCGGAATGAAAAAGGAGAAGAGGCCGCTGTGTGGCAGAAAATGTCGGGCCATACCTTTCGGATGAACATTACCAATCCGGGCGGCGGCAAATGTCTGCCGACAGGCTATTACACCCTGGTGCCGGAATATGGTGCTGCGGCCGACGGTGAAGCTGGAACGGCACGCAGAGGAAGAGGTCTGCGCAGACGGCTGGCCGAAAGACGGGCCCGCAGACACAGAACGGTGGCGCCGGCGGCACAGGCGCAGCTGCTGCGGAACGGAAGCCGGCAATTCCCTTACGGGGACGGAAGCCGGGCTTATGCGGCGCTATGGGAGACGGATGAGAAGGGAACCATTTTCCTGCGGGTGGTGGACAGACGGCTGAAAAAGGCCTCCGGGAAGCCGGTGGATCTGGCGAAAAGCGTTTACCGGCGGGAAATGCGGCGGTTCCTGCAGGAATATTATCACGAAAGACACCGGCTGGCCGCGAAGCAGCCGCGCAAGAAGGTGCTCTTTTTAACAGAGCAGAGCGACCGGCTGGGCAGCAATCTGGCATCACTGCGGCTGCGCTGTCTGGAGCGGGGGCTGGACCGGGAATATGAGTTTACGGAATCCTGCCGGATCTCCGTGACGGACCAGCACCTGGGCTTTGGAAGCTGGATGGAAGTGGTGCGCAAGATGGCGGAGGCGGATATCATCTTCATGGATGATCACGCGCCGGTGCTGGACTGGCTGCGTCTTTCCGCGGATACCGTGGTGGTGCAGCTGTGGCACGCGGGCGTGGGATTTAAGGCGTCCGGCTACAGCCGTTGGGGCCACCTGGCAAGCCCGGCCCCGTTTTCCTGCCACCGGCAGTATACCTGGGGGGTCTGCGGGTCGGAAAAGACCCGGGACATATTTGCGGAGATCTGGGGCATAGACCGGGAGCGGGTCCTGCCGCTTGGCATGCCCCGACTGGATGCGCAGGTGGATTCGGGGCGGCGGGAAGCCCTGCGGGCGCGGTTCATCAGCCGCTATTTCCCGGTCACCGGCCTGAACAGGAAGGTCATCCTGTTCGCGCCGACCTACCGCGGAAAGAACCGGAAGGACGCGGGCTATCCCTATGAAAAGATTGATTTTAAGGCGCTGAAGGAGGCCTGCGGCGAGGAGTGGATGGTCGTCTTTAAGATGCACCCCTGGGTAAAGACGCCGGTGCCTATTCCGGCCGGCTACCGGGAGATCATGATGGATCTTTCCGGACAGGAGACCATTGAGGCGCTGTACCCGGCGGCGGACCTTCTGATCACCGATTATTCTTCGGACATCTATGATTTTTCCGTACAGAAAAAGCCCATGCTTTTTTACGCCTTTGATGAAGAGGAGTACGGCAGAAAACGCGGCTTCCACCTGGACTACCGGACATCTGCCCCGGGAAAAGTGGCGGCGACTTTCGAGGAACTGACGGAGGCTATCCGGCAGGAGGATTTTGAGGAAGAAAAGGCGGAGGCCTACCGGGAACGCTGCTTCGATTATATCGACAGTCATTCCTGCGACCGGATCATAGACGCCGTACTGGTGAAATGATGCATTCCGAAGGGCGGGGCTGAACCGAAAAAGGTTGCGGACCCCGTCAGAGAGATGGTACAATTATTGTTTAGGAAAATGATTCCTGCTGCATAATAGAATACTAGTGAGGTTTCGTATGAATATTGCCATTATTTTTGCCGGCGGCAGCGGTGTCCGCATGGGCGCCGGTATTCCCAAACAGTTCCTGGAGATCAACGGAAAGCCTGTCATCGTGCATACGCTGCAGCTGTTCCAGTATCACCGGGAGATTGACAAGATCTACGTTTCCATCATCGCGGAATACCAGGATTATATGGAGGAGCTGGTCGCGGACTACCGTTTGAGCAAGGTGGCCGCCGTGCTTCCGGGCGGGGAGACCGCGCAGGATTCCATTTACAACGCCCTGAAGCGGGCGGAGGCGGAGAACCCGGCGGATTCCGTGGTGCTCATCCATGACGGCGTGCGTCCTTTCATCTCCCGGGAGGTGATCACGGACAACATCCGCTGCGTAAGAGAAAAGGGAAATGCCATCACCTGCACGCCCTGCTTTGAGACCATTTTGATCAGCAAGAGCGGCACGGAGGTGGAGGATGTGCCCCACCGCAAGGATGCTTATTCCGCCCAGGCGCCCCAGAGCTTTTTGCTGGGGGAGATCATTGCCGCCCACGATGTGGTGCGCGCCCGGCCCCAGCGGTATGAGAACATGGTAGATGCCTGTACCATTATCCGCAGCCAGGGGATCACGGCCCACATGGTGGAAGGGAACCGGGGCAACATAAAGGTAACGACCCCGGAGGATGTGTACATGTTCCGGGCACTTCTGCAGTATAAGGAAAATGAACAGGCCTTCGGCCTGGGGCTGACCAACCGTATTGCCAGCCGTATACACCACAAGGAGTAATTCATGATGCAGTTTATTCCCGAAAGCCCGCATGACCCGGTCCTGGCAGAGGACCTGATGGCGGTCTGCGACGCTTCCCTGCCCTGGGAAAGCCTGAAGAACAGCCATATTCTGGTGACCGGCGCGACCGGTCTGGTAGGATCCATGCTGGTGAAGGCGCTCTTGACCGCCAACCGCGTGCGCGGCCTGGATCTGACCGTTTATGCACTGGTCCGTAATCCGCAGAAGGCGGCAAAGATCTACGGAGATCTGGCCGAACGGAAGGAGCTGGTCTTTGTGACCGGCGACCTGTGCGATCCGGATCTGAAGATTGCCGCTCCTCTGGATTATATTTTCCACGGCGCAGCCATTACGACATCAAAGATCATGGTCACCAGACCTGTGGAGACGCTGAAAACAGCCCTTCAGGGAACGGAGACGATGCTGGAACTGGCAAAAGAAAAGCAGGTAAAGGGCATGGTCTATATTTCCTCCATGGAGGCCTTCGGCCGTCCGGACCCGACGCTTGCTGCGGTGCGGGAGGAAGACCTGGGCTATGTAGACCTGACCAACGTGCGCAGCTGCTACCCGGAAGGGAAACGCGTGTGTGAGCTGATGTGCGCCTGCTACGCGTCGGAGTACGGCGTGCCGGTGAAATCCGCAAGGCTGGCGCAGACCTTTGGTGCGGGGGTGGATATCTCCGAAGGGCGCGTGTTCGCCCAGTTCACGAAGAGCGCCATGGCGGGGGAGGACATCGTGCTCCATACCGCCGGAAGATCTATAGGGAACTACTGCTATACGGCGGATGTGATCACCGGTCTTCTGACCATTCTCCTGAAAGGGGAGAACGGCGGTACCTATACTGTGGCGAATCCCCGCACGGCCACCCGCATCTGCGATATGGCACAGATGGTGGCTGACAAGATCGGCGGCGGGAAGAGCCGTGTGGTCTTTGACATTCCGGAGGACGCCATGAAGTATGGCTACGCCCCGGATGTCGTTATGCATCTGAATTCCGATAAGCTACAGGCCCTGGGCTGGCAGCCGCGGACGGATCTTCCGCAGATGTATGAGCGCCTGGCGGCAAGCTTTGCGGCCCAGGTGGAAGAAAAGGACGCGTAAATTGCGAAAGACGAGCGAGGAACAGGAATGAAGCTGAGTATCATATGGATGGTAAAGCCGTCCGAAAAGACCAACAAAAAGACCTGGGACTGCCTGGTAAAGGAGTGCCGGGACTATCCGGACGCAGTGCAGATCCTGGCTTACCGGGCTCCGGACTCCTGGAAGAAAAAGTATCAGGAGTTTCCCTGTGAGAAAGTGGATCTGGAATATGTGGTCGGCTTTGGGAAATCTTCCGATATGGAATGCTATCAGGATGCGGCCTGCCGTCTGGGACAGGCGGATATTGTGACGGCACTGAATGGAGGAGATACATTTTCAAAGGGAGCCTTTGCAGAGGCGGAACGGCAGATGATCCTTCATCGGGAGACGTCTGTCTGCATGCTGGAGAAGATCTCTCCGGAAAAGAAAGCCGTTCCTTTTGGAAGCAGCCAGGGCCTGGCGCACCAGAGCCCGAAGCGGATAATGCTAAACAATAATTATCAGACCTATCCCTGGTTTTTTTCCGGTACGGTCATTCGTGCCTCTCTTTTAAAGGAATATGCCTTCCCTGAGGTGCCGAGATGGGATGCGGAACGCCGCATGTTTTTTGAGCTCCTGCGGAAAGAAGGAATTGGTCAGCTGCTGTTCCTTCGGGGGCATAAACTATATGACAGTGTCCGGAGAGAAGGAGATGAGCTGTTTTTTCCGGGAATCTATGAAGAAGGATATTACGAGCCTTCCCTGCGTGAATTCTGGATTCCGTATTTGAGCGAACGAAGGGAAAATGAAGAGAGCATCCCTCTTTTTATTCAATATCATGCTCTGTTTTCGCTGAACTGCCGCATTCAGGCAAACTGGAATAATCGAAATAAGCATGTCATACCGGAGGGTAAAGAGCAGCAGTTTCTGCAGACGGCCGGAGAGCTGCTTCGTCTGCTGGATGAAGATGTTGTCTTTAATGCTGAAAAAATGCCGGAATGTTCGATGAACAATTCTCTGACATGGGTCCTGGGGATTCTGCGGAATGGCCCTGATTTTCGGTTTGATGTGAGATTTATTGCCGGAAATCCTTATTATGGTGCCGGACGTGTTACGTATAATACCGTTACGAACCTTCGTACAAATATCCAATTTATGGATTTTAAGGAAGGCTATCTGGAAATAGACGGAACGGTCCATCCAATCCTGTATTCTCTGGCCGAAGAGGTCTATTTCCGGTTTGATGACAAGAAATATGCCATATCCTACAACGGGAGATATGGCCTGACAAAGGTCTTCGGCGTCAGTATATATAAAGCACATGGATTTCATATTTCCATACCTATATATAAAAAAGAGGCGGATCATCTGATCTGCTGCGCGCTGATCGATGGCCGTGAAGTGCGTATCGGATACAGCTTTGATTCGCATACCAGTCGTATGAGCAGCCGCTTCCAGAACAGTTACTGGTGGTTTGGGGGCAATCGGCCGTATCTTATGACGCTGGAAGATGAGGCGCTGTATATTCGAAGACAGCATATGGACGACCGGAAACTGCAGGAACGTAAGCTTCGCAAAGAGATGTGGAAGGTGGGCATCACCGAGGATCGGCGGGCACTTCTGTTTATTCTGATTCGAATGGTATTCTTTCTTCTGCGTCCTTACTTCAAGCGGCGGCCGATCTGGATGTATCTGGATAAGATTTATAAGGGCGGGGATTCTGCGGAGTATTTGTACAAATACGCCAGCAAACAGGATAATAATTTCAAACATTACTACCTGTTGGACAAAAAGACACCTGATTATCGAAGACTGAAAAAAGAAGGTTATCATCCGCTCGTGCGAGGCAGCATTAAGCATCGTCTGGTATTTCTGATGGCGGATATGATGGTCATCTCGAATTCCACAGTCTTTACCTTTAATAATTTTGGAATGATCAATTCCAGTTACATTCGGGATCTTCCGGATTTTCATGTGTGCTGTGTTCAGCACGGCATGTCGGTACAGAAGATTGCCCTGGCACAGACACGTCTGCGGGATAACACGCGTCTGTATTTCTGTGCATCAAAATACGAATTGAAGAATCTGTCGCATCCGGCGTATGATTACGTAGGCTATGATGCACTGAAGCTTACGGGCGTTCCGCGATATGATGGCCTTGTGAACAATGATCAGAAGCAGATCATGATCAGCCCGACCTGGCGAATGCAGGCGGCCATGCCGGTGCAGGGCAGCGAGGGGATGCAGCGTTCCTACAATCCGCTGTTTAAACAAAGCCCTTATTTTAAAGTCTACAATGCGTTGATCAACGATCCCAGGCTGATTGAGGCAGCCAGGAAATACGGTTATAAAATTAAATATGTGCTGCATCCAATCGTCAGCTCACAGGTGAAGGATTTTACCCGGAATGATTACGTGGATATTATTCCTGCGGCCGGGGATATGAGCTACGAAAAGATGTTCTGTGAGTCAAGCTTGATGGTCACGGATTTTTCCGGTATTCAGTTTGATTTTGCGTACATGCGAAAACCGCTGGTCTATTTACATCACAGAGACATCCCCCAGCATTATGAAGAGGGCAGTTTCTTCTATGACACGATGGCGTTTGGTGAGATCTGCCACGACAACGATGAATTGGTAGATCTGCTGATAGAATACATGCAGAATGGGTGTCAGATGAAGGAAGAGTATGTCCGGCGGGCGGATGATTTCTTCTATTACCGGGATCACAGTAACTGCGAACGAATCTATCGGGTGATGGTGGATTATCAGGATAAGTATATTCTGGGTAAAGGAGACGGATATCCGAAAAAACTGCAGGGAATCATAGATATGACGGGAAGACGTCCTGCAGCTGAGCGAGCCATTGAGCTGCTAGCCAGGCATGAACGCGATCCGAAACCGGTGACAATATCCGATTTTTACTTCGATAATGATATCAGAGAAAAAACGGTGCTGCTGCTTGGGCTGGGACATAATGTGCGAGGAAGCATGCAGTATATTCTCAATGAACTGAATCACAATCCGCTGTATAGTGATTTCACCATGTATGTGCGTGTGAATGCAAAGACAGAATCGATTGTCAATGAATATATACAAAAAAATCATTGGGAACGGACGGAAGCGGTGAGGTCTGACTATAAATACGGATTGCTGAAGGAAACGGTGAAATATCTGATCACGGAAACATATTTCCCGGATGGCTGGGTAAAAAGAGACGGTCAGATAGTGATAAATATATGGCACGGGACACCTTGGAAGAAGCTGGGATTGGCTAAAAATCAGAAAAATCTGCATAAAGATGGAAACACGCAGAAGAATTTTATTGAAGCCGATTATTTGATGTATCCGAACGAGTATACGAAAAAGCATATGTTGGAATCGTACAAGGTAGCCCATCTTTGCGGCGGAAAAGCCGCTATGATAGGATATCCCCGGACAGGCGGAATGCTGGAGGCCCTATCTTCGGACCAGACGTCACTGCGGCAGGTGCTCGCCCCGAATGGGGAGAAGATTTATGCCTATATGCCCACGTGGAAAGCGTATCTGACAGAGGAGGCCGTGGTGGCTGAAACGCGGGAACTTCTGGATTATTTAGATAGTGTGCTGCGGGATGATCAGATTCTTTACAGCAACCTGCATCACAAGGTGAGCGATGTGATAGATTACGGCGCCTACCGGCATATAAAACAGTTCCCGCCAAATGTAGACAGCTACGCGCTGCTGGCGGCTACAGAGGCACTGATCACAGACTACTCCAGTGTGTTCTTTGACTATCTGGCCACCAGGAAACAGATTATTCTGTACTGTGCCGATTATGAATTATATCGCAAGAAGCGCGGTGTATATATGGAGCTGGATGAGATGCCGTTTGATAAAGCGGTAACCAAAGAAGAGGTCATAGAGGCAATCAACCGGGGAAAGACCTACGACGATACAGCAATCTATGAACAATTCTGTGCCTATGACAGTACAGAAAATGCCGCGGCGCTGTGCAGTCTTTTCCTGGGAGAATCATTCTCAGATCATGTGACCATTGAGGATCTGCCAAAAACCAATAAAAAGAAGGTGTTGGTTTACTCGGAACGCTTTGAACCGTCAGAGATGACGGATGCTATCGAAGCAATGACCAAAAACTATAATAAAAAGAAGGCAGAGATATATCTCTCCGGAGAAATGTTCGCAATAGACAACTATAAGAAGCGCGCTTATCCCTTGCTGAAACAGAATCCGATCATCGGCACCCGGCAGGAATTACATCTGACCGGCCGAGGGCGAAGCCTGACAGAACTCTATAAGGAAGGGGAAGTTACCTTTGAGGAATACTTTGACTATATGAAGTATGATCTGGCTGTTGCGTCATGGAGGATATACGGTCATGCCCGTTTTGATACGGTGATGATGGCGGATATTCTGGACCCGGAACGGATTCTGATATTCTCGTTGATGGAAGCGGAACGAATCCTGTTCATTACCCCGGAAATGGTGGCAATGGTGCGAGAGGGGAATCACTGCATGGCGGACGCAATTCAGTTTGCTGTGCCCCGGTGTGAAGGTGTATATGCCGTTGATTCTGAGAGTGCTTCAGAAATTATGAAGCTGCTCCCGGCGCTGCGAGGACATATTCCCGTTCAGAAGGAGTGTTATTCTTCGGAGGAACGTGAACGTTTGGCGGAGCAGCCGCGGGAGCAGGAGAGTGTACCTGTATTCGACACAAAAGCCGGAATGGGCAGATTGATCCCCTATCCGGTTCCGGTGCGTCCCTGGTATCGGAAGATGGCTACCAGAGCACTTCCGAAAGGGATTCGGTGGAGAATGAAAAGGCTGTTGAGAATGAAATAATAAACGGAGAGGTATCAAGAATATTCATAAGGACGGGGACTTGCCGCGTGCCTTACCAGATAGCATCAAAGACCATGCGCCCGGCGTGAAAGATCTTGTACAGGTCGATGACCTCGCCGGGTGTGAAGACTCTTTTTTCCAGATTCTTCTTTACCATGCCCTCCGGCAGATGCCATTTGTTGTCGGTGCAGAACCAGCGCCATTCCTTTTGGTTGCCGCGCTTACCGCGCATCACCCACCCCTTGGGGCGGCGCTTAAAAGCACGGGTAAAGAGGCTGTCCGCCACGGTATATCGGCGCTCTGTCAGACAGTTGACGGCCAGGGAGTATTCCTGGGCACCGTCCGGAAGAGTATCCAGACGGCCCGGCAACAGATGGGAGGCGATCAGCGCACTGTAGCCCTCCCGGGCGTGGCCCTGGCTGCAATAGGCAATATTTATGATGGTGTCCCGCTGGCCGCCTCTGGCGCCGGGGAAGACAAAATTGGTGCAGATGGTGTTGGCGCCGCGCCGAAGGAATTCCTCGCACCGGGAACGGCTGTCGATAGTGAAGACCAGCAGCGCCAGACCGGCATCCCGGATTTTCTTCACACGTTCAGGCGTTGCCAGCTTCCCTTTCAGAGCCATGGCGCGGATGCCGTGCTCCAGGGAAAACTGTATGAACTCGTCCGTTTGCTCACAGAAATTTCGCACATTGAACTGGTAATACGGGAAATGGTATACACTGTCGATCGCCAGGAACATTTCCTCCGTATTGACCTGGATCAGCAGGCGCTCATCCAGGCCGGCCTGCCGGCAGAACTGTTCGGCGACCAGCTCAGCCATCAGACGGGACTGGTCCGCGTCCAGGGTATGCAGGTCGATCTCCAGGAAGGTGTCCGGAAATTCCTGCATCAGCTCGATCAGCCGGGCGGCGTCCAGCACGGGCATGCCGTGGATGCGCTGCTTCATAAAGAGCTCGTGAGTCATATTTTCAAAAGACGGATCATAGGGCATGCCGATGCGCTCGCAGATAGGCTTTGTCCATCCGTAGGTACAGACCAGCTTCTGATCGGCGGTTGGCTTCAGATCCACCTCGAAATAGCGAAAGCCGCACTGATAGCTGTGGCGGAAAGCTTCTTCTGTGGCCAGCAGCTGATAACCTTTATAGCCGCCCAGAGCGTGGGCCATAAATTTTTCCTGATACATAGGGGGAATTTCGTGATGAAGATCCATGAGGTATCCTTTCTGTCTGCGGAAACTGCCGCAGGCTGCAAGATTATCCTTTGTTGGACTAATAGTAACAGTAACCCGTGAAAAGTGCAAGTAGAAAGAATGAGTGGGGGAAATGCTCATGAAAAACAGCAGCTCGTCAGCCAATTCCGGCAACCAAGAATTACAGCGGCAGCTTTCGCCCATGCACGTGTGGGCCATCGCGTTCGGCTGTGTGATCGGCTGGGGCTCCTTTATTAATCCCGGAAAGAAATTCCTGCCCAATTCCGGCGTGGCAGGCACCGCCATTGCCATGGTCCTGGGGGCGCTGGTGATGATCATCATTGCCTTCAGCTATGCCTATATGGTGCCCAAGTATCCCAAGGCAGGCGGAGAATTTACCTTTACAAAAATGTGCTTCGGCAAAAACATGGCCTTCCTGTGCGGATGGTTCCTGGTGGTGGCGTATCTGACCAACGTGCCTATGAACTCCACGGCCATCGGCCTGATCGTAGATGGTCTGGACGGGACGGCAGACATCCTGAAGTTCGGTTTTCACTATACCATCGCCGGCTTTGATATTTACATGGGAGAGATGATGCTGGCCATGGCCATCCTGCTGCTGTTCGGCTATCTGAACATTATCGGCGTGAAAAAGGCAGGTACGGTACAGATGGCGCTCTCTTCGCTGCTGGTGGTCTGTGTGTTCACCCTGTGCGTCGCGGGCCTGATCAGCGCCAAGGCGACCGGCATCAACATGCAGCCGATCTGGGGCTTTGATAAGAGCGCGGCTATGGCGGCCGGCGCCACCACGGCAGAGATCGGACAGTATGCCCACGTTGGGATGCGGGGGATCCTGTCCGCCATTCTGGCGACCTTTGCCATTGCGCCGTGGGCTTATGTGGGTTTTGATGCCATTCCTCAGGCGGCGGAAGAATTCAATTTTTCCTTTAAGAAGGTCAGCGTGATCATGATGATCTCCATCGTGTTCGGCTGCTTTGTGTATACCTCCAACAACACCGTGGCAGCGGCGGCCCTGACCAACTGGCCGGACCGAGTGATGGCCGGAGACTGGGTGCTGCTGGTGGCGGCTGAGGAGCTCCTGGGCACCTTCGGCAAGGTGCTGATCGGACTGGGCGTTTCCTGTGCGGTACTCTCCGGTATTATGGGCTTTTATCTGGCTTCCAGCCGGCTGATGTACTCCATGAGCCGCGACGGATATCTGCCGCCGTGGTTTGGCGAGGTGGATCCCCGCTACGGCACGCCGAAGAACGCCATGATCTTCTGCATTATCGTCAGCCTGTCCGGGCCAATTCTGGGGCGCGAAGCGCTGGGCTGGTTCGTGGACATGAGCGCCATCGGCGCGTCCATCGGTTATTTCTTCACCTGCGCCAGCACACTGGTCACCGTGTACCGCGATCAGGACGGAACGCCGTTCTTAAAGGCCATGGCTGCCACAGGCGTCTGCTTTTCCGTAATCTTTATGATCCTGCAGCTGATCCCCATTCCGGGGCTTTCCGGTGTCCATTTCGGAAAAGAATCCTACATAATGCTGATTATCTGGATCATCATCGGACTGGCATTCTACGCCAGACAGTGGCGGCACTTCATCTCCGAATAGAAAAAACGGACCGGTGGAGGGTGGCGCGGCTCGTTTTGCCCCTTTTTCATTGACGAATAGAGTTAAACTGGGTATGATAGGAAGGGCGTGCGGAAGCGATGCCTATATATAGAAAGAACAGGAGTGTTTGGAACCATGATTAATTATAAACTGCTGACACCGGGGCCGCTTACGACCTCTGATACCGTAAAACAGGAGATGATGGTGGATCACTGCACGTGGGATGACGATTACAAGCAGATCACCCAGAAGATCCGTGCCGAGCTTCTGGAGCTGGCCCATGTATCTCCGGAGGAGTATACCTGCGTACTGATGCAGGGAAGCGGTACCTTTGGCGTGGAATCGGTCATCACCAGTTCCGTGGGACATGATGGCAAGGTCCTGATTCTTGCCAACGGTGCCTACGGCGAGCGTATGGAAGATATCGCAAAGCATGCGGGGCTGGCTTATGAGATCCTGCATTTCCATTACAACCAGGTCCCTGACGCCGGAAAGGTGGAAGAGGCACTGGCGGCAGATCCTTCCATCACCCACGTGGCCATGGTGCACAGCGAAACGACCTCCGGCATTCTGAATGACATCGCCTCTGTGGCGAAGGTGGTGAAAGCGGCCGGCCGTGTATTTATTGTGGATGCCATGTCCAGCTTCGGTGGCGTGGATATCCCCGTGCAGGATCTGGGAATCGATTTTATCATCAGCTCCGCCAACAAGTGCATCCAGGGCGTGCCCGGGTTTACCTTTATCATCTGCCGTCTGTCCGAGCTGAAAAAATGCGAGGGCAAGGCCGTGAGCCTGTCGCTGGATCTGTATGATCAGTGGAAGGGCATGTTCGACGGCAAGTGGCGCTTCACCTCTCCCACCCATGTGGTGCTGGCGTTCTCCAAGGCGCTGGAGGAGATGAAGGAAGAGGGCGGCATTCCGGCCCGCAGCAAACGCTATCGCGACAATAACCAGCTGCTGATTTCCGAAATGAAAAAACTGGGATATGAGACCTATATCGATGCGGAGCATCAGGGCCCCATCATTACCACCTTCTTCTATCCGGAAAACGCCAATTATACCTTTAAAGAAATGTACGAATTCATCAAGGCCAGAGGCTATGCCATCTATCCCGGCAAGGTCACGGAAGCGGAGACCTTCAGGATCGGTAATATCGGTGAGATCTACGAGGAGGATATCCGGAAGCTGATCTCCATTTACCGGGAGTTCCTGGCAGGCAAGGGCATCACGGTCTGATGTGACCGGAGGAAACGATCATGCAGGAATTGGAATATCCTTTTGACAGTCAGCTGATCATGCGCAAGCGCCGCTCCCTGAAACGGAAGCTTCTGGAGCAGGGCGGCCGCACGGAAAAGCGGATCATGATCCTGGGGGGCTCTACTACCCACGACATCCGGGATATGCTGGAGCTCTTTTTGCTGAACCAAGGAATCGCGCCGGTGTTCTACGAGTCCGAATACGGCCAGTACTGGCAGGATGCCATGTTCCCGGAGGAAGCGCTGCTGAACTTTCATCCGGATATCATTTACATTCATACCTCGCTGCGCAATGTGACGGAATTCCCGGCACCCGGGATGGATGCGGCGGCCGTGGAGGAGATGATCTCCCGCCAGACAGCGCATTTCCAGGTGATGTGGGATAAGCTGGCGCAGACCTGGCACTGCCCGGTGATCCAGAATAACTTTGAATACCCTTTCTATCGGCTGATGGGAAACCAGGATGCGGCGGATATCCACGGGCGCACGAATTATGTGACCCGGCTGAACGCGGCGTTCTATGAATACGCGCGCAGTCACGAGTCTTTCCTGATCCAGGATATTAATTATCTGGCGGCGGATTACGGACTGGCGAAGTGGTCGGATCCCTTTGCCTGGCATATGTACAAATACGCTCTTTGCCTGGATGCGATCCCGGCGCTGGCGTACAACCTGGCCAGCATCATAAAGTCCGTGTTCGGCAAGAACAAGAAGGCGCTTTCCCTGGATCTGGATAATACCCTGTGGGGCGGCGTTGTGGGCGATGACGGCGTAGAGGGACTGGAGCTTGGTCAGGAGACCTCCATGGGGCAGGTGTACAGCGAGTTCCAGGAGTACCTGAAGGCGCTGAGCCGGCAGGGCGTGCTGCTGACCGTCAATTCCAAGAACGAAGAGGAGAACGCCATGGCCGGTCTGAAGCACCCGCAGATGGTGCTGAAGCCGGAGGATTTCCTGGTGATCAAGGCTAACTGGGAGCCCAAGAGCCGTAACCTGGTGCAGACGGCGGAGGAGCTTTCCCTGCTGCCGGAATCCTTTGTGTTTGTGGATGACAACCCGGCGGAACGCGCCATCATACGCCAGCAGGTGCCCGGCGCCGCGGTGCCGGAGATGACGAAGGTCGAGCATTACATTCTGGATATCGACCGCGCAGGCTATTTTGAGACCACCACCCTTTCCGCGGATGATCTGAAGCGGAACGAGATGTATAAGGAAAACCTGGCCAGGGCCAGACAGCAGAGCTCCTTTGATAACTACGAGGATTATCTGCGCTCCCTGGATATGGATGCCGTCATCCGCGCGTTCGAGCCGGTCTATATGCCGCGCATCGCTCAGCTGACGAACAAGAGCAATCAGTTCAACCTGACCACAAAACGCTGCACGCAGGATGAGATCGCGGACTTCGCGGCCAATCCCCGGTATATTACCCTCTACGGGCAGCTGAGGGACTGCTTCGGCGATAACGGCGTGGTGACCGTGGTGATCGGCGAGAAAAAAGAAGACCGGCTGGATATCATTCTGTGGCTGATGAGCTGCCGCGTGCTCAAGCGCGGCATGGAGTTTGCCATGATGGATGAGCTGGTGCGCCTGGCATCGGAGGCCGGCCTTAACGAGATCCGGGGGTATTATTATCCTACGGCCAAGAACGGGATGGTGCGGGAGTTTTACGCAGCGCACGGTTTTGAAAAGATACAGGAGAGCGAGGACGGCAGCACCGTCTGGTCTCTGAAACCGCTGGCGGATTATCAGCCTAAAAACCAGGTGATCCGCGTCAACCAGAATTAAGGAGGATAAGCGATGACAAGACAGGAGATCTATGGCACCCTGACGGAAGTATTCCGGGATGTTTTTGACGATGAGGAGATCGTTCTGCAGGATTGCACCACCGCGGCGGATATCGAGGACTGGGATTCCCTGACTCACATTACGCTGCTTTCCGCCATTGAAGACGAATTCGGCATCAACTTTAACATGAAGGCGGTCCAGGGCCTGAAGGACGTGGGCGCCATGGTGGATGTTATTGAGGGACTGGTAAAATGAAGATAGACCACATTGGATATCTGGTCAAAAACATAGAAAAAGCCAGGAGCAGTTTTGCTGCTCTTGGTTTTTTGGAAATCACGGATATGTGCCGGGACGAGTACCGGAAGGTGGATATCATCTTTCTGGAAAAGGACGGTTACGTAGTAGAACTGGTGAGTCCCTACGCGCCGGATTCCGTGGTGGCGGACCTCCTGAAAAAGGTCAAGAACATGCCGTACCACTTCTGCTATCAGGTGGAGGATCTGGCGGAGGAATCCGCGAGACTTCGGAAGGAGGGCTTTGTGCCCATCGATGATCCGAAGGAAGCGCCGGCCCTGGGCAGGCGCCGTGTGTGCTTTCTTCAGAGCGCGCGCATTGGTATGATCGAACTGCTGGAAGAGGGAAAGGAGTAGCGGAGACATGTCGGTGACTTCATTTTCCTTCTTTTGCTTTTTTGCGGTGTCGCTGATCGTTTACTACGTGATGCCCCGACGGCTGCAGTGGCTGGCGCTGCTGGTCTTTAGCGTGATCTTTTTCGTGGCCGGAGGCCATCCCATGACCGGCCTGTATGTGCTGGCCGGCGCGGCGGCGGCCTGGGGAAGCGCCCGGGGCATGGCGGCCGCGGGGAAGACCGGGAACGCAGGGCGAAAGAATGCCTTTCTGCTGCTGGGACTGGGCGTGAACCTGGGCATCCTGGCGGCGCTCAAATACAGCAATTTTCTGATTGAAAATGTCAATCTGGCGGGACGTCTGCTGCACGGGGGAAGCCTGATTGCGCCCTTGAAGCTGGCGGCGCCGCTGGGCCTGAGCTTTTATGCTATCCAGGTGACAGGCTATCTGCTGGACGTCTACTGGGAGATCAGCGAGCCGCAGACATCCTTCCTGAAGACGCTGCTGTTCATGGGGTTTTACCCGCAGATGACCTCCGGCCCTATCGCCCGGTACTCCCAGGTGAAGGACTCCCTGTACGGGGAACATCGTTTTCAGCTGGAAAAAATCGAGCGCGGCCTGCTGCGGATGCTGTGGGGCATTTTCAAAAAGCTGGTGATCTCTGTGAGGGCCGGCGTCCTGGTGGATGCGATCTACGGGAACACCAAACAGTATCCGGGCCTGTATATATGGCTGGCAGCCGTGCTCTTTATGCTGCAGCTGTATACGGATTTTTCCGGCTGCATGGATATCATCCTGGGCGCGGCGGAATGCTACGGCGTGTCGCTGCCGGAAAACTTCCGGACGCCCTTCTTTTCCCAGACGGTGCAGGAGTACTGGCAGCGCTGGCACATCACCCTGGGCGAGTGGCTGAAGGATTATGTGCTTTATCCCATTCTGCGTACGAATACCTTCCGCCGCATGCCGAAAAAGCTCAAGGAGCGTTTTGGCAAGAAGGCAGCCAGACAGATTCCCACGTATCTGGCTATGCTGTGCGTGTGGCTGCTGATCGGCCTGTGGCACGGCGGCAACTGGAAATATATCATCGGCATGGGCCTTTGGTTCTGGGTGATCATTGTCTGGGAGCAGGTGAGCGCGCCCTGGTGGGATAAGCTTAACGCTGCCTGGCATATCCGGACGGATTGCTTCAGCTTCCGTTTTTTCCGCTCGATGCGCGTGCTGGTGCTGGTAAGCATCGGGAACATGTTCTTCCGGGTGAACGGCTTTATTGCCACGCTGCGGACGCTGAAACGTGGCCTTTCCCGCTGGAATCCGGAGCTGTTCTTTGATGGCAGCCTTTTCAATATGGGGCTGGACGCAAAGGATTTCTTTGTGATGCTGTTCGGCTTCCTGGTGCTGCTTGCGGTCTCCGCGCTGCAGGAAAAAGGAAGTGTGCGGGATAAGCTCGCGGAGCAGAACCTGCTGTTCCGCTGGGGAATCGTAGTGCTTTTATTTGTGGTTGTGCTGATCTTCGGCGTCTACGGACCCGGGTACGAGGCGCAGTCCTTTATCTATGAGGCGTTCTGATTATGAAGGATAAGATTTGGGCGGCGGTCCGGACGGCGCTGCTGGCGGTGATCCTGCTGCTTGCCTTTGCGAAGGTGCAGCAGATCGTCAGTTCTCCCTCCGACCCCAGAAATTATCAGCTGATCCGCGGGTTTTACGCGGAACCGGAGAATTCTCTGGATGTGGTGATGATCGGCGGGAGCAACGCCTATGCCTTTTACCAGGCGCCGGTCATGTGGGCCGCGGAGGGCATACGTTCCGCCAGCTATTCCTGCAACGGAAACCGGATGTCCGCCGCAAAGTATTTTATGGAAGAGGCGCGGAAAAAACAGAAGGACGCGCTGTTCGTGGTGGTCATGAATGAGTATTTAATGGATCTGAAGGAAAACAAGATTCATTTCCATACGGATTACATGCCCTTTTCCATGAACAAGGTACACCTGATCGAAGATCTGTGCGGCCGTGCAGGCTACACCTGGAAGGAAAAGCTGGAATATTATTTCCCCATTATTCGCTATCATTCCCGCTGGAAGGAACTCACGAAAGCGGATTTCCATTATCAGCTGGACGGTCTGAAGGGGGCCAGCTATTACGATAAGTTCCTGGATACCGCCAAGGATATGAGCGGACGTCTGCCGCAGACCGATGAGATGGGAGAGATTCCCGCAGAGACGCAGGAGTGCCTGAACGATCTGATGGACTACTGTGAGCAGAATCAGCTGAAAGTGCTGTTCGTGCACTCGGCACAGATCATTCCGGAGGAGGAACTGGAGGTCTACAATGCCATTGATGAGATGCTGGAGAGCCGCGGCTTCGATACATTGAATCTTTGTAAGTACACCGAAGAGATCGGCTATGACCTGGCGGCGGATTATTACAATCCGCTGCACAACAACGTACACGGCTCCCTGAAGGCTTCGCGTTTCCTGGCGAATTATCTTGCGGAAAACTACGGCCTGGGAAGAGATCCGGCGGAGGAGAAGGATCCCTCCTGGGCGGCAGCCTGGGAGAAATATCAGAAGAAGATATCAGAGGCGGTCACGGAGGATGAGATCCGGGCCGTTACCGGGCAGTAGTCATCTTGTAACCGATCACTTACACGGATTTTGGGGGGGACGTGTCCATGAATGGAATGAATGCAGATACAGGCGGCCGGGTGGCCGTGTGGGATAATGCTAAGGCAGTGCTTATCCTGTTGGTGGTGTTGGGGCATGCGCTGTTTTCTCTGCTGGAAGTGGCAGAGATCTACCAGGCGCTCTATTTCTTCATTTATCTGTTCCACATGCCGCTGTTCATTTATATTTCCGGCCTGTTTTCCCGCAGGACCATTCAGACAGGAGCAAAACTGAGGCGAAAGGTGCTGGGCTACGTACTGCTGGGCGTGATACTAAAGCTTATACTGCTGTTGGTGCGGCTGATTTTTAATCAGTATACCTATCGCTCCACTTCTTTTTCTCTTTTCAAAGAGACCTCTGTGCCCTGGTACCTGTTGGTGCTGGCAGCCTATCTTGTGGTGACACGGTTAATCAAAGATGTGGCGCCGCGGTTCCTGCTGATCTTGTCCGTAGTGCTGGCCTGTCTGGCGGGATACGACCGTTATATGGGCGAATGGTTTCTGGTATCCCGGTTCCTGGTCTATTACCCTTTCTTTCTGGCAGGGGCGTTCTTTTCCACGGACCGGTTGGCTGCCTGGAGGAAGGGCATCATCCCGAAAGCGGCGGCCGCCGTATTTCTGGTCGTGATGTTCGTGCTTGTGTACCGGAATATCGAAATCCTTCATCCATTCCGGGAACTGATCAAGGGCGGCACCTGTTATTATGATCTTCGCGAGGAGATCGGCAAGGACCAGGTGCTTATGTGTGGACTTTACCGTCTGTTCTATTATATTGTATCTACGCTGATGTGCACGGCGGTCATGTGGCTAATGCCTTCGGGGGAACATTCCTTTACTGAGGTGGGACGTAATACCTTGTCAGTCTATATGCTGCACCGGCCCATTCAGCTGATATTCGTATACGGAGGACTGAGCCTGCTGCTGGTAGATCCCGCGCAGACAAAGATCCGGCTGCTGTATCTTCTGGCCAGTCCGGTACTTGTATATCTGCTGTCCTTACCGGGATGGCGCAGCGCTGCTGATTTGTTCTGGAAACAGCTGAAAAACGTGTAAAACACACGAAAAGTCTATTGAACTCGAAAACAGAAAGTGCTATAATCCACCGGTTAGTGTTGACATTTCACGAGGTCCGTTTTGCGTGATCCTCTCTCGAAGAAGGAGTTGCCTTTATGCTGCCTGCATATATTGATCCCGGTACAGGAAGTATGCTGTTTACCATCCTGCTCGGCGCAATTACAACGTTGTACTTTTTTGCGCAGAAGCTGTTCATGGTCCTGAAATTCCGCCTGAGCGGCGGCAAGGTCGAAAAGGCCAATGCCAACAAACTGCCGTATGTGATCTTCAGTGACGGCAAACAATACTGGAATGTTTTTGAGCCCATCTGCGATGAGTTTGAAAGACGAAAGACAAAGCTGTATTACTGGACAGCTTCTCCGGATGATCCCGGACTGGAAAAGAAATATGAATATGTAGAAAGCCAGTTCATCGGGGAGGGTAACCGAGCTTTCTCCCGCCTGAATATGATGAACGCCTGCATTGTACTGGCCACCACACCTGGATTGGACGTGCTTCAGTGGAAGCGCTCCAAGAATGTGGATTGGTACGTTCACACGCTGCATGCGGCCGGAACTTCCGCCGCGGGCTACCATATGTTCAGTCTGGACTATTACGACGCGGTCCTGCTGACCGGAGAATTCCAGATTGATGAAATCCGGGAACTGGAGCACAAACGGAACCTGCCGGAAAAGGAGCTGAAGGTGCTGGGCTGCACCTATATGGACCGCATGTGGGAACGCCTGAAGACCACAGAGCCGGCCACGCATGACGGCCTGACCGTATTGCTGGCACCCTCCTGGGGCACGAGCGGTATCTTAAGCCGCTACGGCAGCAAGATGATCGACGCGCTGCTGGCCACCGGCTATAAGGTAATCATCCGGCCTCATCCGCAGTCCTTCCGCTCGGAAAAGGATCTGATGGATGAGCTGATGCAGAAGTATCCGGACGGGGACCAGGTATCCTGGAACCGGGATTCGGATAACTTTGACTGCCTGAACCAGGCAGATATCATGATCTCGGATTTCTCCAGCGTTATGTTTGACTATACGCTGATCTTTAACAAGCCCATTATCTATGCGGAAAATACCTTTGTGAAGGATCCTTACGATGCGGCCTGGCTGGATGAGGAGATGTGGAAATTCCGCGTGCTGCCCTCCATCGGACTTCCTTTGAAGGAGGAAGACTTCCCGCGCATGAAGGAAGTCATTGCGGCAGCGGTGGCCAGTGATGAACTGGCGGCCGGCAGAAATAAGGCCCGGAGCGAGGCGTGGGCGCACATCGGCGAGAGCGCAAAGCTGACAGCGGATTATATGATCCGGACGTACAAAAAGATTGAGCAGAAGAGGACAGAAGAACTGAAGGCGGCCGAGACCGCCGGAAAAGGAAAGAAAAAGGCAGAGGTGAAGACAGCATGAAAGCACTGATCTTAAATTCCGGACTGGGCAGCCGCATGGGCGTGCTGACCAGCGAACATCCTAAATGTATGACAGAGATCTCCCGGAAGGAGACGATCCTCAGCCGTCAGCTGTCCATGCTGGCGGAATGGGGCGTGGATGAGGTGGTCATGACCACCGGCTTGTTTGACGGCGTGCTGGTCAACTACTGCCAGTCCCTGGAACTGCCGATCCACATTCAATTCGTAAAAAACCCGGTCTATGACAAGACGAATTATATCTATTCCATCTATTGCGCCAGAGAGTATCTGGATGATGATATCATCCTGATGCACGGAGATCTGGTCTTTGAAAACGAGGTGCTGGACATGCTGATGGCCAGCGAGACCTCTGCCATGACGGTCTCTTCCACGCTGCCGCTGCCCGAAAAGGACTTTAAGGCGGTGGTCCGGGATGGCATGGTCAAAAAGGTGGGCATCGAGTTCTTTAACGAGGCCATGGAGGCACAGCCGCTGTATCTGTTAAAGAGAGCGGACTGGCGCGTATGGCTGAACCGTATTATTAAATTCTGTGAGAATCAGCAGGTCAAGTGCTATGCGGAAAACGCGCTGAACGAGGTTTCGGAGGATTGCCATATCCACGCCCTGGATGTAAAGAACCTGTTGTGCGCGGAGATCGATAATCCGGAGGATCTGGCGGTGGTATCCGCCCGCCTGTGCGAGGTGGAGTCCCGCACGGTCTATCTGACCTTTTCCACGGATATCATCCACGGCGGACATATCGCCATCATCAAGAAGGCGCAGCGCCTGGGCAAGCTGATCATCGGTGTGCTCTCGGATGAGGCTGTGGCTGGCTATAAGCGCTTCCCGCTGGTGCCGGCGTCCGAGCGCAAGGTCATGTTTGAAAACATTGCCGGCGTATGGAAGGTCGTGGATCAGAAGACCCTTTCCTATCGGGAAAATCTGGAAAAATACCATCCGGACATCGTGGTCCACGGGGACGACTGGGTGAACGGCTTCCAGCGCCCGGTGCGCGACGAGGTGGTTTCTATCCTGGCGTCTTACGGCGGCAAGCTGGTGGAATTCCCGTACTCCAGCAATCCGAAATACAAAGAGATGGAAAGCCGGGCCAGGGAAGAACTCTCCCTGCCGGATGTGCGCCGCGCCCGCCTGAAGAAGACCCTGGAAATGAAGGGACTGGTGACGGCTATGGAGGCACACAGCGGCATCACCGGACTGATCGTAGAAAAGACCGTGGTCTATCAGAACGGCGGCACGCATCAGTTCGACGCCATGTGGGTCAGCTCCCTGTGCGATTCTACGGCCAAGGGCAAGCCGGACATTGAGCTGGTGGATATGACCAGCCGTTTCCGCACCATCGACGATATCATGGAGGTCACCACCAAGCCCATCATTTTTGACGGGGATACGGGCGGACTGACCGAGCACTTTGTATACACCGTCCGGTCCCTGGAGCGCATGGGCGTATCCATGGTGATCATTGAGGACAAGACCGGTCTGAAGAAGAACAGCCTGTTTGGCACGGAGGTCAAGCAGACGCAGGATACCATCGAGAATTTCTGCGAAAAGATCCGGGCCGGCAAGCACGCGCAGAAGACGAAGGATTTCATGATCTGCGCGCGCATTGAGTCTCTGATCCTGGAGCAGGGCATGGAAGATGCACTGACCCGTGCCTTCGCCTATGTGGAGGCTGGCGCTGACGCCATCATGATCCACAGCCGCAAAAAGGATCCGGCAGAGATCTTTGAATTCCTGGAGAAATTCCGCGCCAAGGACAAACTGACGCCCGTGGTGCTGGTGCCGACCTCCTTCAATACGGTAACCGAGGAAGAGTTTAAAGAACGCGGGGCCAATGTGGTCATCTACGCCAATCAGCTGACCCGTACCGGCTTCCCTGCCATGCAGGATGCCGCCCGCACCATTCTGGAAAATCACCGGGCCAAGGAATGTGATGATAAGTGCATGTCTATCAAGGACATCATCACACTGATCCCGGAAGAATAAATAGAGGGAAATCCATGAACGGACAGATGATTTTAAGGGCTGCGGGGGAGTACGCGGTACTGGATGCGTTCCTTCAGGAGCGGAATGTCCGGAAGATCTTTCTGGTGTGCGGCCGCTCACTGTCACGTCTTCCGCTGGGCAGGTATTTTGAGGACCTGCCCCGGCGCACGGGGACCGAAGTGGTCACGTTCCGGGATTTTCAGCCGAACCCTCTCTATGAGTCCGTGGAAAAGGGCGTGGCGCTGTTCAATGAGTCCGGCTGTGACATTATTATCGCGGCCGGCGGCGGCTCTGCCATGGATGTGGCCAAGTGCATAAAGCTCTACAGCAATATGGACCCGGCCGTCAATTATCTGAAACAGGAGATCGTCCCGAACGATGTTTTCCTAATGGCTATCCCTACCACGGCAGGCACCGGTTCCGAGGCCACCCGCTACGCGGTGGTCTACTATGAGGGATCCAAGCAGTCTGTGGCGCATGAGAGCATTATTCCGCAGGGGGTGCTGCTGGACAGCAGCCTGCTGGCTACGCTGCCTCTTTATCAGAAAAAGGTGACCATGCTGGATGCACTGATGCACGCCGTGGAATCTTTCTGGTCGGTCAACAGCACGGAAGAAAGCCGTGCGTTCAGCCGGAAGGCGATTCAGAAGATCATGGCGCACCGGGAGGGGTATCTGGCCAACCGGCAGGCGGATAACGCCGCCATGCAGGAGGCTGCCTTTATTGCGGGACAGGCTATCAATATTACCCAGACCACGGCGGGACACGCCATGTGCTACAAGCTGACCAGCCTGTTCGGGACTTCCCACGGCTATGCGGCTGCCCTGTGCGACCGTGTACTGTTTCCCTGGATGATGCAGCATCCGGAACGCTGCATCGACCCGCGCGGCCCGGAATTCCTGGACCGTATCTATAAAGAGATCGCGGATGCCATGGGCTGTAAAAGTCCGGAAGAGGCGGCCGATGCTTTGTATGAGCTTGTCCGGGCACTGGACCTGGAGATCCCGGCTGCCAGAGAGGCGGACTATCAGGTACTGAAGACCTCCGTGAACCCGGTGCGGCTGAAGAATCATCCCGTCCGTCTGGACGAGGATACGATCGATGCCCTCTATCATGAAATCTTAAAGCAGGAGTAACAATCATGGATGTAAGAGCATTTGTGAAGGCCTTAGGTGCGGATTTTTATACCGGCGTGCCGGATTCCCAGCTGAAGGCACTGTGCAATTATCTGATGGATACCTACGGAATCGATCCGCATCACCATATCATCGCAGCCAACGAGGGCAACTGCACGGCGCTGGCCGCAGGATATCATTTGGCCACAGGCAGGGTGCCGGTGGTCTATATGCAGAATTCCGGCGAGGGGAACATCATCAACCCGGTGGCTTCCCTGCTGAACGATAAGGTCTATGCCATTCCCATGATCTTTGTGATCGGCTGGCGCGGACAGCCGGGCATCCACGATGAGCCGCAGCACATCTACCAGGGCGAGGTAACGGTAAAGCTTCTGGAGGATATGGATATCCGTGTCTTCGTAATTTCCCAGGAGACAACCGAGGACGAGCTGAACGCCGTGATGTCCGCCTTCCGGGATGAGCTTGAAAACGGAAAGCAGGTAGCGTTCGTCATCCGCAAGGGTGCGCTTACCTTTGATACCAAGGTGGAATATCGGAACGACAATACCATGGTCCGGGAAGAAATCGTGCGGCACATCGCAGCCGCGGCGGGGGAATCCCCCATTATATCCACCACCGGCAAGGCCAGCCGCGAGCTCTTTGAGATCCGCGAGGCCAACGGACAGAGCCATCAGTATGACTTCCTGACCGTCGGTTCCATGGGCCACACCTCCTCTATTGCGCTGGGGGTGGCGCTGAATACGCCCGGACAGAAGATCTGGTGCATCGACGGGGATGGCTCCATGCTGATGCATATGGGCGCTCTGGCGGTGAACGGAAGCATTGCACCGGACAATCTGGTACATATCGTGATCAACAACGGCGCGCACGAGACGGTGGGCGGTATGCCTACGGCGGCGGCACATATCGATGTGGTAAAGGTAGCGCTGGCCTGCGGCTATCCGAAGGCGGTATCGGTGGATACCTTCCCGGCACTGGATGCGGCGCTGGCGGAGGCGGCTTCTGAACCGGGGCTTCGCCTGATCGAAGTAAAATGCTCGATCGGAGCCCGGGCGGATCTGGGACGGCCGACCACCACGGCACTGGAAAACAAGCAGCACTTCATGGAATATCTGAAGAGCCTGGATTAAAGAAGGAGTGACCTTATGCTTTCTACGCTGTATAATCTGATCGTTCAGCCGCTGGTGCTTACGATCGAGGTCATCTTTGTGCTTTTGCACCGTGTGCTGAAGAACCCGGGATTATCTATCGTGGGCGTCAGCCTGGTGGTCAATTTCCTGATCCTCCCGCTGTACCGCAGGGCAGATGTCATGCAGGAGGCGGAACGGAACAAGCAGGAGTCCATGAAGCACTGGGTGGACCATATTAAAAAGACCTTCAAGGGTGATGAGCAGTATATGATGCTGCAGACCTACTACCGCCAGCAGGATTATCATCCGCTGCACGCGCTGAAGAGCTCGATCTCTCTTCTGCTGCAGATCCCGTTCTTTATTGCAGCCTACCGGTTCCTGTCGGATCTGGCGCTGCTGGAGGGGGCGTCCTTCCTCTTTATCCGTGATCTGAGCCAGCCGGATGCGCTGTTTACCATCGGTGGCTTTACGGTGAATATCCTGCCCATCCTGATGACGGTCATCAACCTGATCTCCGGCGCCATTTATTCCCGGGGATTTCCGCTCAGCAGCAAGATCCAGCAGTATGTACTGACCATCCTGTTCCTGGTGCTGCTGTACGACCGTCCGGCGGGCCTGGTCATGTACTGGACGTTGAATAACGTATTCTCGCTGGTCAAGAACATCTTCTACAAGGTGCTGAAACATCCGAAGGAAATTTTTGCGGTGCTGGCGGCGGCTTTCGGCATCTGCGTATACGGATACCTGGCGCTCACCGGAAAGCTCTGGTCCAGAAAACGTATCCTGTTCCTGGGCGCCATCGTTCTGGTCACGCTGCTGCCGCTGATCAATCTGATCCTGGAAAAGACCGGCTGGTCGGAAAAGCTTCGCCGGAAGGAAGCGCCGGAACCAATCCCGGCACATTATTTTCTGTTGGGAGGCGTTTTCCTGACCATTCTGATTGGTTTTGTTATCCCGGAGGCCATTATCTCGGACTCCCCGCTGGAATTCGTGGAAAAGATGGCGTACCGCAACCCGATCCGCTATTCCCTGGGCACCATGGCCCTGACGGCAGGCTTCTTCCTGGTATGGGGCAATGTGTTTTATTATCTGGCGGATACCCGCTTTAAGCATGTTTTCGCTGGGTTGTACTGGGTGGCGTCCATTGGCTGTGTACTTACCTACATGTTCTTCGGACGGAACCTGGGAGATATTTCCACGGACCTTGTTTTTGACAATTTACCCTCCTACAGTACGCGGGAGCAGATGCTGAATATCCTGCTGCTGGCAGCGGCGTTGGCAGCCTGCTGGCTGATCTGGAAATATCGGAAGAAACTGATCCCCACGGTATACATTATCGGTACACTGGGACTGGCGGGTCTGAGCGTCTCCTCCATCGTGAACATGCAGAAGGGTATCGAGGAAGCGGAATATCTCTTCCCGGCCAATGAGGTAGTGGAAACGGAGATCGAACCGATCTTCCGGCTGAGCAAGACCGGAAAGAACGTGATCGTACTGATGATGGACCGTGCCATCGGTTCTTACTTCCCGTATATTATGAAGCAGCGTCCGGAACTGGTGGAGCAGTTCAAGGGCTTCACCTGGTATCCGAATTCCATCTCCCTGGGAGGTAAGACCAACTACGGTTCCCCCGGTGTGTTCGGCGGCTATGAATATACGCCGGTGGAGATCAACAAGCGCTACGAAGATCTGCTGGTCGATAAGCAGAACGAGGCGCTGATGATGATGCCGGTCATGTTCCTGAACGAGGGGTATGAGGTGACGGTCTGCGACCCGCCCTACGCGGGATACGAATGGATCCCGGATCTTTCCATTTTTGATGAGTATCCCGAGATCAAAACCTACAATACCATGGGCAGCTACACGGCAGAGTTCAAGGCCTTCCGTGCGGAATATGAAAAGCTGCAGATGAGAAACTTCTTCTTCTACAGCATTTTCAAGGCATCCCCGGTCGTCCTGCAGAAGGCGGTCTACGATAAGGGTAAATACTATGCTTCTACAGACAATACTCGCGTGGAGCAGAAATTCCTGGAATCCTATTCGGTCATGATCCATTTGAACGATCTGACGGAGATCACAGAGGAGGATCAGGATACCTTCCTATGCATGACGAATAAGATGACGCATGAAGATACCCTGCTGCAAATGCCGGACTTTGACATGTCGCTGCATGTGGACAACAACGATTACTACGATTACAATTTCTATACCATCGACGGTAAGGTCTGCAAGATGGGAGGCGACGGAAAGAACGCACCGACCGGCGCGAAATTCCGCCATTTCTGCGTGAACACGAGAGCCTATATGGAGCTTGGCAAGTGGTTTGATTACATGCGCGAAAACGGCGTGTACGATAATACCCGCATCATCGTTGTCTCTGACCACGGCAGAAAGCTGGAGCAGTTCGACGACCTGAACCATGAAGGCTTGGTGGATGCGGAGCAGTTCGACTGCCTGATGATGGTAAAGGATTTCGGGGCGACGGAAACGACCGTCTGCAACGACTTTATGACCAACTGCGATACGCCTACCCTGGCGGCGGAGGGACTGATCGAGAACCCTGTGAATGTGTTCACGGGCAATCCCATCAATTCTGAGGCAAAGAACAAACCGCAGCTGGTGACCACTTCCAAGAATTGGAGAACGGATAATCGCTCCGAGGCCACGCAGCTGCTGTCCAAGAAGGAGACCTGGCTGGCTGTCCATGACAATATTTTTGATCCCAACTGCTGGACCGAGATCGGAAGCTGGGACGATGTTGTGGCCATGCTGAAGAGCGAAGGTGAGTGGCCCGAGTAAACATGTTTTAAAAAAGAAGTTCAGGAGTGTGCGCACCCCTGAACTTCTTACATATATCTATATCCTTTACGAGGTATCTTTATGAGTAATTCCCAATATACATTGATCCGCACGCAGGGCAAGGCGAAGCGCGGCCGCCTCTCCACGGTCCACGGGGATATTGAAACTCCCGTCTTCATGAACGTAGGCACGGTCGGCGCCATCAAGGGCGCGGTCGCCACCACGGACCTGTACGAGATCGGCACCCAGGTGGAGCTTTCCAACACCTACCACCTGCATGTCCGGCCCGGCGATGAAGTGATCAAAAAGATGGGCGGCCTGCACAAATTTATGTGCTGGGACCGGCCGATCCTCACGGATTCCGGCGGATTCCAGGTGTTTTCCCTGGCAGGACTGCGGAAGATCAAGGAGGAGGGCGTATCCTTCCAGTCTCATATAGACGGCAGACGCCTCTTCATTGGGCCGGAGGAGAGCATGCGTATCCAGTCCAATCTGGGCTCTACTATTGCGATGGCCTTTGATGAGTGTCCGCCCAGTCACGCGGAGCGGAAATACATAGAGGCTAGCGTGGCCCGGACTACAAGATGGCTGCACCGCTGCAAGTCGGAAATGGAACGTCTGAATGCGCTGCCGGATACCGTGAACCCGCACCAGATGCTTTTCGGCATTAACCAGGGCGGCGTGGAGGAGGATATCCGCATGGCGCATGCGCGTCAGATCCGGGAGCTGGATCTGCCTGGGTACGCTGTTGGCGGACTGGCCGTGGGAGAGACTCACGAGGAAATGTACCGCATTCTGGACGTCACGGTTCCGGAGCTGCCCCAGGACAAGCCGGTCTATCTGATGGGCGTGGGAACGCCTGCCAATATTCTGGAGGCGGTGGATCGCGGCGTAGACTTTTTTGATTGCGTGTATCCCAGCCGGAACGGCCGTCACGGGCACGTATATACCAATCACGGAAAAATGAACATGATGAACGCCTGCTACGAGCTGGACCCGGCACCCATAGAGGAGGGCTGCGGATGTCCGGTCTGCCGGGCGGGCTATTCACGCGCGTATGTACGCCATTTGCTGAAGGCCAAAGAAATGCTGGGAATGCGTTTTTGTGTCTTGCATAATTTGTATTTTTATAATACAATGATGGCTGAGATTCGCCAGGCCATCGAGGAAGACCGCTATCCGGAGTATAAGCGGGCCAAACTGGCCGGCATGGGGATCGCAGAAGTGCCGAAAACGGTGCAGTGATCCCGGACCCTTCCGTTAAAAAGCGGGGGATTTTAAGAAATCGGAGGATGAAGAAATGTTTTTAGCAGCGAGTGCCAGTTCCGGACAGATGGGACCTATGTTCTGGGTGATTTATATTGTCATCATTTTTGCTTTTATGTACCTGGTGGTGATTCGCCCTCAGAATAAGCAGAAAAAGCAGCAGAACGAGCTGATGGCTTCCATGGCAGTGGGCGACACCTGCCTGACCAGCAGCGGTTTTTACGGCACCATCATTGACATTACGGAAGATGTGGTGATCGTGGAGTTCGGCAGCAACAAGAATTGCCGCATCCCCATGCAGAAGCAGGCCATCGTGCAGATTGAGAAGCCAGGACAGGAAGCGTAAGCTTTTCAGACCCGTCTGTAGACCGCTTTATGTGATCGATCTGAGAAAGGAGAGGGCAAATGGGATTACTCATTTGCTCTTATTCGTATATCTATGAATAATAACGAATATTCGGGCGTGGACGCCCCGGTCTTTACCTCTTATATAGAAAAAGGGCCGGAGGATCCGGATGACCGCATATCCATGGATCCGGAGGATGGCAAACATGCGCCGGAGGGCATTCTGAAGCGTGCGCTTGCCCTGGAGGAGGCGGCAGGACGGATGCTTCTGGCAGAATACCGGGCCAGGTACTATAATGTGGCTCGCCAGATGCTGCAGCCGCTCTATCCGGAATGGAAGCCCTGTGTGAAGGATTACTGGCGGATCCGCCGCAAAATGTATAAAGCCAGGGTAGAGTGCCGTATTGAATTATATGATAAGGCATGTGCCCTGCGGGACGCAGCTTCCACACCGGAGGACTTTCAGTACGCAGGTGCGATTTTCAGCCATCTGTCGTGGGTGGAGTCAAAGAGAAAAATTACGCCCCGCTATACGGACCCGGAGATGTATGAAGAGGCCATGAAGCGGTGTGATTACGATGAACAGGCCGCGTACTGTGAACAGCAGAAGAGAAAGCTGGTCAGAAAAAAAGCGAACCGGCTGTGGCTGATCCTGGCTGCGGTGCTGATCCTTGTGTTGGGCGGTCTTGCTTCTTCCCGCACGGCTCCCTTCCTGAATATCAAGGGGGATATTTACAGTACCCTCGGCATGCACGATAAGGCCTGGCAGGCGTACGATGTTTCCCGTCAGAAATCCGGGGACGAAGGGGTCTATGAAAAGTACAAGGCGGCACGCTATCAGGCGGCGGTGGAATTTCTGGAGGACGGGAAGTACGCTACGGCCCGGGATTACTATCAAGCGCTGGCCGCAAAGGATTTTCAGGACAGCCGCCAGAAGTTCGCGGACTGCGAGCAGCTGGTGCTACAGGAAAAGGAAATCGGCAACGAGCTCACCTTTGGGCGCGCCCAGTGGCTGGTCATGGATAAAACGGAGGATGCCATCCTGCTGCTGCGGCGGGATTCCTACGGGGATCTGGCAGCCAATACAGATGGCGGCCCGGTGACCTGGGAGACCTCCTCGATCCGGGAATATCTGAACACCACCTATCTGGAGGAGAAGTTCTATCCGGAGGAGGTGGCGATGCTGGCGGACACGTCCGTGGAAACGGGGGCGAACCCCATCAGCGGCCGTTCCGGCGGGAACACGGTCACAGACAAGGTGTTCCTGCTGAGCGCCGAGGAGGCGGAGGCCTACCGCGAGCAGTTCCGGGATACCAAGTTCGGCTGGTGGCTGCGCACGCCCGGCGCGGCGGAGGATGCGCTTGCATTCGTGAATGTAGACCGCGAGGTCATGATCAGCGGCTATGACGCAGCCTCAGAGGAAATCAGGGTAAAGCCTGCCATGTGGGTGAAACTGAACTAGATAGTATAAAACATATATATTTAGTAACTATTCAGAACCACAAGTCACAGACGCGCTTTCAGCGCTTCTGTCTGTGACTGTGTGATTCTCACCATATGAAATTTGATCAAAGCAGCCCCTTTTGTGCAAGCACAAAGGTCTGCTTCGCTCAAATTTCGCATGGTTCTAAATAGTTACCATATATAGGGATAGAAAGGAATATATTATGAGAAGCGATTCTGTGACCAAGGGGATGCAGCAGGCGCCCCACCGTTCTCTGTTCAACGCACTTGGCCTGACGGAAGAAGAGCTGTCCCGCCCGCTGGTGGGTATTGTCAGCTCCTACAATGAGATCGTGCCCGGGCACATGAACCTGGATAAGATCGTGAATGCCGTAAAGCAGGGCGTAGCCATGGCCGGCGGCACCCCCATCGTCTTTCCGGCAATCGCCGTGTGCGACGGCATTGCCATGGGCCATATCGGCATGAAGTATTCTCTGGTGACGCGTGACCTGATCTGTGACTCTACGGAGTGCATGGCCCTGGCGCACGCATTTGACGCGCTGGTCATGGTCCCCAACTGCGACAAGAACGTGCCTGGACTGCTGATGGCGGCGGCCCGCGTGAACATCCCCACGGTGTTCGTAAGCGGCGGCCCTATGCTGGCGGGCCACGTAAAGGGACGCAAGAGAAGCCTTTCCTCCATGTTTGAGGCGGTCGGCAGCTATTCCGCCGGCACCATGACAGAGGAGGATGTGCGGGAGTTTGAAAACAAGGTATGTCCTACCTGCGGTTCCTGCTCCGGCATGTATACGGCCAACTCCATGAACTGCCTGACAGAGGCCATCGGCATGGGCCTGCAGGGCAACGGTACCATTCCGGCAGTCTATTCCGAGCGTATTAAGCTGGCCAAGCACGCCGGCATGAAGGTGATGGAGCTCCTGGAAAAGAACATCCGTCCCCGCGATATCATGAATGAGAAAGCCTTCATGAACGCCCTGACGGTGGACATGGCCCTTGGCTGCTCTACCAACACCATGCTGCACATCCCCGCCATCGCACACGAAGCCGGCGTGGAGCTGAACGTGGATATCGCCAACGAGATCAGCAAACGCACGCCCAACCTGTGCCATCTGGCACCGGCCGGCCCTACCTACATGGAGGACCTGAACGAGGCGGGCGGCGTCTACGCCGTGATGAAGGAACTGACCAAGAAGGACCTGCTTTACACGGACCTGATCACAGCTACGGGCAAGACCGTGGGTGAAAATATTGAAAATGCCGTCAACCGCAATCCGGAGGTCATCCGTCCGCTGGAGAACCCCTACAGCCAGACCGGCGGCCTGGCCATTCTGAAGGGCAACCTGGCACCGGATTCCGGCGTGGTGAAGCGCTCCGCCGTTGTTCCGGAGATGATGAAGCATCAGGGACCGGCCCGCGTTTTTGACTGCGAAGAGGATGCCATTGCCGCCATCAAGGGCGGAAAGATCGTGGCGGGCGATGTAGTCGTCATCCGCTACGAGGGGCCGAAGGGCGGCCCCGGCATGCGTGAGATGCTGAATCCCACCTCTGCCATTGCCGGCATGGGCCTCGGCGCTTCCGTGGCGCTGATTACAGACGGCCGTTTCTCCGGCGCCTCCCGCGGGGCGTCCATCGGCCACGTATCCCCGGAGGCTGCGGTAGGCGGCCCCATCGCACTGGTGGAAGAGGGCGATATCATTTCTATTGATATTGACAACTGCACACTGGATGTGTTGGTCTCTGATGAAGAAATGGCAAAGCGCCGGGCAGCCTGGCAGCCCAGAGAGCCGAAGGTGACCACCGGTTACCTGGCCCGCTACGCAAAGCTGGTGACCAGCGGCAACCGCGGCGCTATCCTGGAGTATAAGTAAAAAGGGGTTGGTTTATATGCAGTTAAACGGTTCCCAGATCATCATGGAGTGCCTGCTGGAGCAGGGCGTGGATACGGTCTTCGGCTATCCGGGGGGCGCGATCCTGAATGTCTATGATGAGTTATATAAATATTCGGATAAGATCCGCCACGTGCTGACCTCGCACGAACAAGGCGCATCCCATGCGGCGGACGGTTATGCCCGTGCCACTGGCAAGGTAGGTGTGTGCTTTGCTACCTCCGGCCCCGGAGCCACCAACCTGGTCACGGGCCTTGCCACGGCCAACATGGACTCCGTGCCGATGGTGGCCATTACCTGCAACGTGGGCAATGCGGTGCTGGGGAAGGACTCCTTCCAGGAGGTGGATATTGCCGGCGTGACAATTCCCATCACCAAGTTTTCCGTGCTGGTGAAGCGGGTGGAGGATCTGGCCTCCACGCTGCGGCGGGCGTTTAAGATCGCCCGTTCCGGACGTCCAGGCCCGGTGCTGGTGGATGTGACCAAGGATGTAACGGCAGCCATGGGCGAATATGAGCCCCAGGTGCCCGAGGTCGAGGAGAAGGTGCTGGATCAGACCGCACAGAAGCATATTGCCGAGGTGGCGGAGATGATCCGCGCAGCGAAGAAACCCTTTATTTTTGCGGGCGGCGGCGTGATCGCGGCGAATGCGTCCGCGGAGCTGGCGGAATTTGCGGAAAAAATTGATTCGCCGGTGACGCTCTCCCTGATGGGACAGGGCGCCTTTGATGAGGCGGATCCCCGTTATACTGGCATGCTGGGCATGCACGGGACCAAAGCCACGAACTTTGGCGTGGCGGACTGTGACCTGCTGATCGGTGTGGGCGTGCGCTTTTCTGACCGCTGCACCGGCAACACGCAGAAGTTTGCCAGCCATGCGAAGATCGTGCATATTGACATCGATCCGGCGGAGATCAACAAGAACATCCGCACGGACGAAGATATCGTCGGAGATGTGCGCCTGGTGCTCTCCGCGCTGAATAACATGCTGGAGCCACAGCATCACTATGAGTGGATGGCTCACGTTCTGGAGCTGAAGGAGAAATATCCGCTCCGCGTGGCAGCGGACCGTCTGACCGGCCCCTGGCTGGTGGAGACCATCGACCGTCTGACGCCGGAGGATACCATCATCGTGACCGATGTGGGACAGCATCAGATGTGGTCCTCCCAGTATTATACCCATCGCCTGCCCCGGCATTTCTTAAGCTCCGGCGGTCTGGGGACCATGGGCTATGGTCTGGGCGCTGCCATCGGCGCCAAGGTGGGACGCCCGGAAGCCACGGTGGTGCAGATTACCGGGGACGGATGCTTCCGCATGAACTGCAACGAGCTGGCGACCGTGGGCCGCAATGATCTGGCCGTGATCACGGTGATCGTCAATAACCAGGTGCTGGGCATGGTACGGCAGTGGCAGAAGCTCTTCTACGAGGGGCGCTACTCCCACACGATCCTGGAGGATAAGATGAATTATGCCGCCGTGGCGGAAGCCATGGGCGTAAAAGGCTATACCGTAGATACCTGCGAGGCAGCGGAAGCCGCCCTTGCGGAGGCACTGGCCAGCGGGCACGGCGCCGTCATCGACTGCCGCATCGACAAGGACGACAAGGTTTATCCCATGGTCGTCCCCAACGGATTACTGGAGGATACATTCTCCGAGGAAGATGTAGAGGAAACAGCGAGTCAAAGCTGATAATATGCCGTGCTTGCACGAGCATATTAGAAGCCTTGACGAGCGTAAAAACATGAGCATGAAGGCAGATATGCCGGAATGCGAATGTTTTTAGCATGTCGGGAGCACGAAGTGCGGAGACATGCGTAGTTTCCGTGTAATCGAAACAACAACGGAGTAAATACTATATGAATTATAAGAGATTCGGCCGCATGAATCCCCAGACGGAGAGTATTCTCCGGAAAGCGGAGGAGGCGGCCGCGCTCCTTTTTGGGAGATATTTGGGAACGGAACATCTGCTGCTGGGAATCCTGCAGACGGAGTGTGCCGCCCGCCGCGTACTGGAAGGTGTGCATGTAGAGGAGAAAAAGCTGCAGGATCTGATCCGTCGTCTGGTGGCGCCGGAGCCCGGCGCCTCGGCCGGCGTTCCGCTGTCCCTGTCCGTGCGGGCGGAGGCGGCACTGCAGGATGCGTCGCTTCTGGCGAAAGAAGCCGGAGGCGATATGGCCAGCGATCATCTTCTGCTGGCGCTGTTGAATGAAACGGACAGCACGGCCATCCGCCTGCTGAACACCATGGAGGTCAATTATGATGCCCTGATGAACGGGCTGCTGGATGCCATGGGGCCGGACGGAGAGGTATGGCGCCGCGAACACGCGGAAGGCGCCACTGCCGGTACGGCCACGCTGGAGCGTTTTTCCCGCGATCTGACGGGACTGGCCGCCGGCGGAAAGCTGGACCCGGTCATCGGCAGGGAAAAGGAGCAGGAGAGATTGATTTCTGTCCTGTCCCGGCGAACCAAGAACAACCCGTGCCTGATCGGAGAACCGGGCGTGGGCAAGACGGCCATCGTGGAAGCGCTGGCCGCAAGGCTTGCAGCCGGAGATGTGCCGGAGGGCCTGCGGGGGAAACGTCTGTTGGCACTGGACCTGTCCGGTATGGTAGCGGGAACCAAGTACCGCGGCGAATTTGAGGAGCGAATCAAGCGGGTCATGACGGAGGTGAAAGCCGCCGGGAACGTGATCCTGTTCCTGGATGAGATCCACACGCTGATCGGCGCCGGCGGCGCAGAGGGCAGCCTGGATGCGGCCAATATCCTGAAGCCGGCCCTTTCCCGCGGAGAGGTGCAGCTGATTGGTGCCACGACCGTGGATGAATACCGGAAGCATATCGAAAAAGACGCCGCGCTGGAACGCCGCTTTCAGCCGATCATGGTGGAGGAACCCACCGAAGCAGAAACGGTAGAGATATTGCGGGGGCTGGCGCCCCGGTACGAGGCGCATCATGGCGTCACCATCCCGGAGGAGGCGCTACAGGCGGCGGCAGCGCTGTCCCGCCGTTATGTGGGCGACCGATTCCTGCCGGATAAAGCGATCGACCTGATGGATGAGGCTGCTGCGCGCACGCAGATGGAATCCTATCTTCAGGCCAGAAAACGGCGGGCCGCCGGCACGCCGCAGGCCGCCGAACGGGACTGGGAGGCCGCCAAAGAAGAGGCACTGCTGGCCGGGGACATGGAACGTGTCCGGGCGCTGAAGAAGCAGCAGCAGGCAGAAAAGCGTAAACAGGAGAGAGCGCTTGCCCGCGCACAGGCCCGCCCCGTGGTCACGGAGGAGCGTGTGGCCCGGGTGGTCTCCGGCTGGACAAGGATCCCGCTGCAGAAGTTGGCGGAAAAGGAGACGGACCGCCTGCGGAATCTGGAAAAGGAACTGCACCGCCGTGTGGTGGGGCAGGAGGAAGCGGTGACCGCTGTGGCCCGCGCCGTGCGGCGAGGACGGGTGCGCCTGACGGATTCCGGCCGCCCTATCGGGTCGTTCCTGTTCCTGGGACCCACCGGCGTGGGAAAGACGGAGCTGGCAAAAGCGCTGGCGGACGCCGTCTTTGGCAGAGAGAGCGCCATGATCCGGATCGATATGTCGGAATATATGGAAAAGCATTCGGTATCCCGCCTGCTGGGATCGCCGCCCGGCTATGTGGGCTACGAAGAGGGCGGACAGCTGTCAGAAAAGGTCAGGCGCAATCCCTACAGCGTGATCTTGTTCGATGAGATCGAAAAGGCTCATCCGGATGTGTTCAATATTCTGCTGCAGATCCTGGATGACGGCCGCGTGACGGATTCCCAGGGACGGACGGTGGACTTTAAGAATACCATCCTGATCATGACAAGCAACGCCGGGGCGGAGCGCATCGTACAGCCGAAAAAGCTGGGCTTTTCCGCCGGAAATGATGCGGCGGGCGACCATGAGCGGATGAAGAGCGGCGTCATGGAGGAGGTCAAACGCCTCTTCCGGCCGGAGTTTTTGAACCGTATCGATGAGACCATCGTATTCCATTCGCTTACGAAGGAGAACATGAAGGAGATCTTCACCATCCTGCTGAAGGGGATCAATAAGGGGCTTTCGGAAAGTCACAGGCTGCATATCAGCGTGAACGCCGCCGCCAGAGAAGATCTGATCCGCCGGGGGTATGATCCGAAGTACGGTGCCAGACCCCTGAGGCGTGTGCTGCAGCAGGAGATCGAGGACGGCCTGGCAGATGCGTATCTGGCAGGCGATATTCAGGACGGCGATGAGGTCAAGGTCACCCTGGTAAAAGGAAAGATCGCCCTGCGCGCCGCCAAGCGATAAAATGGATTGCATTTTTTTGTGCCAGAAGGTAAGATAGTATTGCCGGAGAGCGGCAGGGATATTTGGAAACAGATTCCTGCAGGGATGCACTTTCCCGGCAGAATAGGAGGCAGCAAAATGTCTGTGGTAGCAGAATTGTTCCGCGGGGAACCCGATGGCAAAGTGAGTTTTGGAGATTACACCCTCACAAAGAAGACCAAGAAGGAAGATGTGGAATTTGCGGGGGATCTTTATAAGGTAAAGACCTTTTACGAGATCACCAAGCTGGAAAGAAACGGCCTGTTTGTCTACGAATCCGTTCCCGGGACAGCGGTGACGGATTTCGCGGAGCGGGAGAACGGCGTCAGCTTTACGGTCTGCGGCAATAAGGATGCAGAGATCACCGTGCAGCTGGCAGAGCAGTCCCAGTATGTGATCACCTTTAACGGAGAACAGCACGGACTGATGGAGACCGGACGTTCTGGCAAGCTTTCCATCGGTGTGGCCCTGGATGAGGGAACGCCGGTGCAGGTGAGCATCGAAAAGAGATAGGAGCTGTATTTTGGCAAAAGCAAGAGATACCGCTTTTTTCTGCAGTGAGTGCGGCTACGAATCCGCCAAATGGCAGGGCCAGTGCCCGGCCTGCAAGGCGTGGAATACGCTGGTGGAAGCCCCGAAGGCAGGAAAAAAGGAGCGGAAGGTAAGCGGCGGCGGTGTGCGCATGAAGGTGGCACCGGTGCCGCTTTCCGCCATAGAGATGAAAGAAGAAGCGCGCTTTTCCAGCGGCTTCTCGGAGTTGGATAACGTACTGGGAGGCGGCATTGTGCCGGCGTCTCTATTGCTGGTGGGCGGAGATCCCGGCATCGGAAAATCTACCATCCTGCTGCAGGTGTGCCGTCACGTCTCCGCTGCGGGGCGAAAGGTCCTGTATATTTCCGGAGAGGAATCTCTGCGGCAGATCAAGCTGCGTGCCATGCGGATGGGAGATTTTACGGAAGACCTGAGCTTTCTTTCCGCTACCAACCTGGATGACATCGCGGAGACCCTGCGGGAGAGGCTGCCGGCGGTGGCGGTGATTGATTCCATCCAGACCATGTACCGGGAGGATGTGGATAGCGCCCCCGGCTCTGTGGGGCAGATCCGGGAATGCACCAGCCTGCTGCTGCAGCTGGCCAAGGGCCTGGGCGTGACGATCTTTATTGTGGGCCATGTGACTAAGGAAGGGACCGTGGCCGGCCCTCGCATGCTGGAGCATATGGTAGATACGGTCCTGTATTTTGAGGGCGACCGCAGCGCATCCTACCGCATTATCCGCGGCGTCAAGAACCGTTTCGGTTCCACGAATGAGATCGGTGTCTTTGAGATGGCGGAGGAAGGACTGCGGGAGGTCAAGAATCCCTCGGAATATATGCTGGAGGGACGTCCGCTGGGAGCCTCCGGCTCGGTGGTCGCCTGCGCCATGGAGGGCAGCCGGCCGGTCATGCTGGAAATCCAGGCGTTGGTGTGCCGCACGAATTTCAACAATCCGCGCCGCACGGCCGCCGGGGCGGATTATAACCGCGTAAACCTGTTGATGGCGGTGCTGGAAAAGCGGATGGGCAGACATCTTTCGGAGTGTGATGCCTACGTAAACATTGCGGGCGGCATGCGCATCTCGGAGCCTTCGCTGGACCTGGCCATCGTGCTGGCCATCGACTCCAGCTACCGGGATATCCCCGCCGGGGACAAGACCCTGGTCTTCGGAGAGGTCGGCCTGGCCGGAGAGGTACGCGGCGTCTCCCAGGCGGAGCGGCGCGTGAACGAAGCGAAGAAGCTCGGCTTTAACCGTGTCATTCTTCCGAAAAGCAATGCGGATGCCCTGCGGAAGACGGAGGGCATTGAACTGATCGGCGTTCGGAATGTGCGGGAAGCCGTGGCGGCGCTGGGGTAACAGTCAATTCACAGTTCTGTCAAAATGACAAGACAAAAATCGGTTGACAGATACCGGAAAGCGTGGTAGGATAATCGGGCAGGTCACGGGAGATTTGTGACCTGACAGAGGGGCATAGTTCAAGGGTAGAACAGCGGTCTCCAAAACCGTCAATGAGAGTTCGAATCTTTCTGCCCCTGCGAGAGGAAGTTCTTTATAAAAAGAACTTCCTCTTTTGCATTTTCTGGATATTTATGCAAGCGGAATACATTGAGCGAACTGCCTGTGAATTTTTATACAAAGCCAAGACGAAAAATTTCGCGTAAAATTTCCGTAAAATCGTGAAAAACGTTTGACAACAAAACTGAACTGCGGTACAATAACGCTTGTAGTTCCGCATATCTTTTCATACTCATAAACTATTATTTCGGTTGGCTTACGGGATGAGAAGATGCGTAAAAAATGATGATTGGAGGAATCATTATGAAGAAAGCAAGCAAGATGCTGGCTCTGCTGCTGGCTCTGGCCATGGCCGCCTCTATGGCAGCCTGCGGTTCCAGTGACGGCGCAAGTGCCGAGACCACTGCTGCTGCGGAAGCAGCTGAGACCGAAGCCGCTGCCGAAGAGGGTGCTGAGACTGAAGCTCCCGCGGAAGAGGCTGAAGAACCTGCCGCTGAAGAAGCCGATGCCGGTGAAGCTGCCGGTGAAAAGGTCTTCAAGTTCGCTACCGGTACGGAGCCTACTTCCATGGACCAGTCCAAGGGTAACTCCATCGCTGATAACGAAGTACAGCGTGCGCTGCAGGAAGGCCTTGTCCGCCTGATCAACGGCGAAGTACAGCCTGGTCTGGCTGAGACCTGGGAAGTTTCCGAAGACGGCCTGGTTTACACCTTCCACATCCGTGACGGCCTGCTGTGGAGCGACGGCGAGCCTCTGACCGTAGATGACATCGTATACGGCTTCAAGAGACTGGTAGATCCCGAGACCGCTTCCCCTTATGGCTGGATTGCCGGTTCCGATGCTTCTCACATCCTGAACGCTGATGCTGTTCTGGCCGGTGAGATGAGCGTTGACGAGCTGGGCGTTGCCAAGGTTGATGACAGCACCATGACCATCACCGTGGACACCCCCGTTCCTTATCTGCTGTCCCTGCTGGGTTCCTGCACCGAGTACAGCCCGGTCCGCGCTGACTATGTAGAGCAGTACGGCACTGACTTCGCTGCCACCGCAGAGAAGAACGTTTATTCCGGTCCTTTTGTGCTGACCAGCTCCGAGAATCAGGAACTGCACTATGCCAAGAACCCCAACTACTGGAACGCTGATGCTGTAAACTTCGACGAAGTCGTACAGTACATCGTAAGCGATGACTCCACCCGTGTTGCCATGTTCGATTCCGGTGATGTTGACTATGTCGCCATCCCCAACGAGCAGGTTCCGCTGTACGAAGGCCAGGATCAGTCCTACCAGAACGGTAACGATGACTACCTGTACATCAACAGCGCTTCCGAGACTCAGCCTCTGCTGCAGGATGCCAACTTCCGTCTGGCCCTGAACTATGGCCTGAGCCGTACCGAATACATCTCCCTGGCTACCAATGATATCTATGATCCCGGCTGCACTTTCGTTCTGCCCATGCTTTCCGGCGTGAACGGCGGCACCTATGGTGAAGAATACGGCGACAAGCTGTCTGCCTTCCCTGTAGACGGCGATGTGGCTAAGGCTCAGGAATATCTGAAGGCTGCCGGCGTGGAAGATCCTTCTTCCGTTACTGTTGAACTGGTCATCACCGATGCCGAGTCCGAGAAGCTGATCGGCGAGGTTATCCAGCAGCAGTGGCAGACCAACCTGGGTATCAATGTAGAAATCCGTCAGGTAACCTATTCCGAGAAATATGGTACCGTGCTTCCTTCCGGCGACTATGAGCTGGCTTACGGCGGATGGGGCCCCGACTATGACGATCCCAATACCTACCTGGCTCTGTTCAACGGAAACAGCCCTTACAACTATTCCAACTACAAGAACGAAGAGTTTGATGCTCTGATGGCTGCTGCCACCACCGAGCAGGATGTGGTTGCCCGTATGGATATGCTGGCACAGGCCGAGAACATCCTTCTGGAAGATGGCGCCATGGTTCCGCTGCAGTATCGTACCGTACACTATCTGATGAACGAGAACGTGACCGGCATCAACTTCACCGTTGGCGCTGTGAACTTTGACTGGCCTTTCGGCGATATCGCCCAGTAATCAGCGAAGAATCCCGTATCTTGCAATAGGATCTTAAACTGAGAGGTGACCCGGTGAGCGGCTCGTGCCCTCACCGGGTCTTTTAAACGCCGGGCGACGCGGGCGGGATGCAGAGACTGCGCAATGGTTTAAGCGGGCTTAAGCCCTTACGCGGCCTCTGCATAAGGAGCGGCGCAACGAGGAGGGAAGTGTATGTCAAAATATATTGTAAAGCGTGTCATTGCAGCAGTACTTACACTGCTGGTGCTGATCACGGTGGTGTTCTTCCTGGTACGACTGATGCCGGGCGAACCCTTCACCAGTGAAAAGCTGAACCCCATTGTCAAAGAGAATATGATCAAATATTACGGCTTTGACAAACCCCTGATCGTGCAGTATTTCCAGTACCTGGGCAATCTGCTGAAGGGCAACATGGGTTATTCCATGAAATATACCAACAAAACGGTTAACTACATCATCGGATCCACATTCCCCTATTCCGCGGATCTGGGCCTGCGGGCGCTTGCCATCGCATTGGTATTCGGTCTGCTGCTGGGCGTTGTGGCTGCGCTGAACCGCGGGACCCGTCTGGATGTTTTCTGCGTTATCCTGGCCATCATCGGAACCAGTATCCCGGACTTCATCATGGGCGCGGTGCTACAATATGTGTTCGGTCTGAAACTGAAAGTGCTGCCGGTGGCCAAATGGGCCGGCTTTAAGTATACCATCCTGCCGTCATGTGCCTTGGCCTTCTATACCATGGCCTCGGTATCCAGGACCATGCGCGCCTCTATGCTGGAGGTGGTCCAGCAGGATTACATCAAGACGGCGCGCGCCAAGGGTCTGTCCAACTTCCGCATTACCTGGAAGCATCAGATCCGGAATGCCATCATGCCTGTTATCACCATTATGGGCCCCACGGTGGCAGCCGTTCTGACCGGTACCTTCGTCATTGAGGCCATGTATGCCATCCCCGGCATGGGCAAATATTACGTAGACAGTACCAATGATAACGATTACTCCATGATCCTGGGTATGACCGTGTTCTACGGTGCATTCCTGATCTTCTGCAACCTGGTGGTAGACATCCTGTACGGCGTGGTCGATCCCAGAGTTCGTATCGGAAAGTAGGTGAGAAGTTTGGCGAAAAAGAATGTAAGAATTCCTTCGGGTGAGGTTATTCCTGAGATCCCTGAGACGCTGGACCCCTCTCTCTTTAAGGTGATCGGCAAGAATACAGAACGTATGGAGTCTATCTCCCGCCCGTCCCTGACCTTCTGGCAGGATGCATGGCGGCGTTTCCGCAAGAACCGCCCGGCTTTCCTGGGCTTCTGTATCATCGGTCTGTATGTGATCCTGGCCATCTTTGCTCCGATCATGAGCAAGTATGCTTTCGATGCCATGGATGTTTCGCTGAAATATGCGACGCCTTCCCTGGAGCATTTCCTGGGATGTGACGGCTCCGGCCGTGATATCTGGGTACGTATGTGGATGGGCGCCCGCGTGTCCCTGACCATCGGTTTCTTTGCTGCCTTCATTAACATGTGCGTGGGTTCCGTGATCGGCGGTCTGTGCGGTTACTACGGCGGCTGGCTGGATATGATCATCATGCGAATCGTGGATGTGGTCTACGGTATCCCCAGCCTGATCATTACCATCCTGGTAATGGTGGTCGTGGGCCGCGGTATTCACACGCTGATCATCGCCATGTGCGTGGTCGGATGGATCGGTTCCTGCCGTTTCGTCCGTGGTGAAGTATACCGCCTGAAGAATCAGGACTATGTCAGCGCCGCCAAGGTGCTGGGCGTGCCGGATTTCACCATCATTCTCCGTCACATCATCCCCAATGTTATGGGTATGCTGATCACCAACCTGTGTATGGCTATCCCTGGCGCTATCTTCCAGGAAGCGTTCCTGTCCTACATCGGTCTGGGTATTGCACCGCCTAACTGCTCCTGGGGTATTCTTGCAAAAGAAGGCATCAAATACCTGAAGGTTTATCCGAACCAGGTTATGTTTACCGCGTTCTTTATCTGCACCACCATGCTGTCCCTGACCATGATCGGCGACGGCCTGCGCGATGCGTTTGACCCGAGACTGCGCGGTACGGAGTAAGGAGGAAGAAAATGGCAGAAAGAGAAAAAATCTTAGAGCTGAAAAATGTCGTTTATTCCTTCCACACCTATGGCGGCATTGTAAAGGCTGTGCGTGATGTCAGCTTTGATCTGTACCAGGGCGAGATCCTGGGTATCGTGGGCGAGTCCGGCTGCGGGAAATCGGTTACGGCTCAGTGCATCATGCGTCTGAATCCGGAGCCTCCGGGATTCTTCTCCAGCGGCGAGATCTTTTTCAAGGGGCAGGACATCTGCAAGATGACCCACGAGCAGCTGATGCAGATCCGCGGCACGGAGATCGGCTTTATTTTCCAGGATCCCATGACCTCCCTGAACCCCACCATGCGTGTGGGCGATCAGATCGAAGAGGTCTTCATCCATGATAAGTCCATGACCAAGGCCATGAAGAAGGAACGTGCACTGGATATCATGGCGAAGGTAGGTATCTCCGATGCGGAGAAGCGCTATCACCAGTACCCGCATGAGCTTTCCGGCGGTATGAAGCAGCGTGTCATGATCGCCATGGCGCTGGTCAGCAAGCCCAGCATGATCATCTGCGATGAGCCGACCACCTCCCTGGACGTGACTATCGAAGCGCAGATTCTGGAGCTGCTGCTGCAGCTGCGTAAGGAAATGGGAACCTCCATCATCATGATCACCCATGACCTGGGCGTCATCGCCAAGCTGTGCGATCGCGTGCTGGTCATGTACGGCGGCAAGATCGTGGAGCGCGGTATGGCGGAAGAGGTTTTCTATGAGACGGCTCATCCTTACACGCAGGGTCTGATGAATTCCATCGCCGGCCTGGAAACCGAAAAGGATGAGGTGCTGACGCCCATCGAAGGCACGCCGCCCGATCTGTTCTCCCCGCCTGTGGGATGTCCGTTCGCGGCCCGCTGCGAGTACGCCATGGAAGTATGCCACAAGTACCCGCCGCAGGAAACAGATCTTTCGGAGCAGCATATGACCTTCTGCTGGCTGCAGCATGAAAACGCTCCGAAGGTGGATCTCACCAAGAAGAAGACCAAGAAGAAGGGGGAGCAGGCATGAGTAAAGTAGATTATACCAGCGAACCTCTGGTCCGTGTTGAGGATATGAGCAAGTTCTTCCAGGTGGGAAGACATGCCACCCTGAAGGCGGTCAATAATGTTTCCTTCAATATATATAAGGGAGAGACTGTAGGTCTGGTCGGTGAGTCCGGCTGCGGCAAGTCCACCACCGGACGCTGCATCGTAAAGCTGGATCCGCCCACAGCCGGTCATGTATATTATGACGGCAAGGACATCTACAAGATGAGTTCGGCGGAGCATCATCAGTTCACCGCGGACGTGCAGATGATCTTCCAGAACCCGTATGCATCCCTGAATCCCCGTATGACGGTAAAAGATATCGTGGGCGAAGGCATGCGGCTGCATGGGAAATATTCCAATGCAGAGCTGGATGCGAAGATCGAGGAGCTCCTGAACCGCGTAGGTCTGGGCAAGGATCACATGTCCCGCTTCTCGCATGAATTCTCCGGCGGCCAGCGCCAGCGTATCGGTATCGCCCGCGCGCTGTCCGTGGATCCGAAGTTCATCGTCTGCGACGAGCCCATCTCCGCGCTGGACGTTTCCATTCAGGCGCAGGTCATCAACATGCTGAAGAACCTGCAGGATGAACTGGGACTGACCTATCTGTTCATCGCCCATGACCTGAGCGTGGTCAAATATATTTCCGACCGCGTTATCGTTATGTACCTGGGCAATATCGTGGAACAGGCACCGGCGGAAGAGCTGTACGCCAACCCGCTGCATCCTTACACCAAGGCGCTGCTGTCCTCCATTCCCGTGGCGGACCCCAACATCGCCAAGAGCCGGAAGAGAATCCCCATCAAGGGAGAGATCCCCAGCCCCATCAATCCCAAGGAGCGCTGCCAGTTTGCGGACCGCTGCCCTTACGCCACCGAAAAGTGCCAGAAGGAAGTCCCGCAGCAAAAAGATTTCGGCAACCATCACTACGCAAGTTGCCACATACTGTAACACCAGGCTTTCAAGAAGACCATCATCCCCTGCTTGCAGGGGGAGGATGGTCTTCTTGAAAGACGCCAAATCATGAAGAAAACAGCGAGTCCAAAGTCATCGGCGATCGTGCTTGCACGAATCGACGAATGACCTTGGCGAGCGTGAAAACATGAGTATGGAGCCGTTATACGAAGGAAAACGAGCGGAATACGAATGTTTTCAGCATGCCGGGAGCACGTAGTGCGTAGGCGTGCGTCAGTTTTCTTCAGACCCATTCGTAGGTGTTACAGAGACAGCAGGAGGTTTTTATGAGACTACTACCTTTC
>CAMNFR010000004.1 GCA_946537305.1 uncultured Lachnospiraceae bacterium
CCGCGATTCCGCCTGCATCATTCCCTCCAAGCATCTTTCCGAGGAGAATGTTAAGACGATCAAGGAATATACCCGGAAAATTGCAGAGGAAATGCATGTCAGCGGTCTGATGAATATGCAGTATGCCATCGAGAACGATAAGGTCTATGTACTGGAGGCAAATCCCCGCGCTTCCCGTACCGTTCCGCTGGTCTCCAAGGTCTGCGGCATCCGCATGGTGCCTATCGCGACGGATATCATCACCTCCGAGCTGACCGGACGGCCCTCGCCCGTACCGGAGCTGAAGGAAAAGGATATTCCGTATTACGGCGTAAAGGAAGCAGTCTTCCCGTTCAACATGTTCCCCGAGGTCGACCCGCTGCTCGGACCTGAAATGCGTTCCACCGGCGAGGTCCTGGGCCTGGCGCCTCATGTGGGCGGTGCCTTCTTCAAGGCAGAGGAAGCCACACAGACAAAGCTTCCGCTGGAAGGAACCGTGCTCTTCTCCGTCAGCGACAAGGACAAGCCCGAGCTCATGGAAATCGCGGAGATCTTTGCGCAGGATGGCTTTAAGATCCTTGCGACCGGCAGCACCTATGAGCTTCTGAAGGCCAACGGCATTGAGGCCGAAAAGGTCAAGAAGCTGTACCAGGGCCGCCCGAATATCCTGGATCTGATCACCAACGGCGACATTGATGTCATCGTCAACACACCGATCGGCAAGGCCGGCGCCCATGACGACAGCTATCTCCGGAAGGCTGCCATCAAGGCCAAGATCCCTTATATGACCACCATGGCCGCCGCCCGCGCTACTGCCACCGGTATCCGCTCCGTAAAGCGCTACGGCAGAGACGATGTTGTCTCCCTGCAGGAGCTGCACGCCAGCATCAAGGATAAATAATCATCGACAGATCCTCGCTAAAAAAGAAGGACCAAGATAAAGAAGAAGGACAGAGTTTTTTTCTCTGTCCTTCTTCTTTGATCTATCAGATCGTCATTTCACTTCTCGATCTGCTGCCAGATCATTATTCCTCTACCTGCTGATTCAGGTCAAAGATGCGGATGTCCACGCCGTCGGGCTTTCCCCAGCCCTCGGCGCGGAAGTGAGCACCATGGAAGTAATCCGCCAGGGCTTCGCTGTCCGTCATAAAGGTGGGCGTAGCCTCGAACGGGCGGGGCTGATGTCCACGCTCAAAATAACCATTGTTTTCTACATACAGGCTGCATTCCTGTCCGGCACAATCCTTGCCCACAAACATATACTTGGCGCACATGTGGCGCGTACCGCCGGCGTTGGTCACCTGAATATCAGCCGCGCCGGGGCGGACCGTACCGCAGAACAGATCCGATTCCACGCTCCCGCCGAAGGGAATGATAACGACCTTTCCGTTTTTCGTGATCATCTCAGAACGGTCCTCGGGATTGATTGTGATGTGAAACTCCATGATCATTTTGTCAGCCATTTTCATCGTCTCCTTTTATCTTACTATTTGCCCCGCCCAAAGCTAAATTATTTGAACACCGTTTTGCTCTTCTACAGATCTACAGAACTGAGAAAAACATCTCGTAAAAATCATCCTCACCGGCAAGCTTTGGCGAATTTTCACCGCCGCCGTTGGTGCTGCGTCGATAGGTGGCATAGAATTCCTCTCCGGCCATGACCAGTTCCATCGGGTAGATCTCATAGCCCAGGCCGCGGCAGGTGCGGCAGAATTCTTCCAGCGGATCTGCTGTCTGTCTTGTCGCCAGCAGTGTTTCCCGCAGCGCCGGGTCATGCATGGCCTTCACCTGGAGCTCCTCCAACATTTCAACAACTGTCATCACAACCTCCGATCATTTCAGCAGGCTGCCAAGCAGTCCGCGGGCAAGCTTGCGGCCGATCTCCCGGCCGATGGTCGTGGCCGCCGAATTGGCTGCCTTCTCCACCGCCGACTGTCTTCTTCTGCCGGAAGAAGTCTTTTTCGCTCTCTCCCTCTCCTTCCGGGCCTTTTCCTCTTCTTTTTCCTTCTCTATTCTGGCCTTCTCTTCCTCGGCTTCCTTTTCGGCCTTCTCGGCGGCTTCCGCCGCTTCTTCCGCAGCCTTCTGGAGAATTTCATAGGCGGATTCGCGGTCGACCGCCTTATCATATTTCACGCTCAGCTTGCTGGCTGCCGTAATACGGGCGATTTCCGATTCCGGCGCAGCGTTCATGGAACTGGCAGGCGGAAGAATGTTGGCGCGCTGCACCATGGTCGGAACACCCTTGATATCCAGTACGGAAATCAGCGCCTCGCCCACGCCGACCTGCTGCAGGGCCTCTTCGGTATCGAAGGCAGGGTTCGCCCGGAAGGACTTCGCCGCGTACCGGAGCGCTTTCTGCTCATTGGGGGTATATGCGCGCAGCGCATGCTGAATACGGTTGCTGATCTGGCTCAGAACGCTCTCCGGAATATCCGAAGGGTTCTGGGTGATGAACCACACGCTGACACCCTTGGAACGGATCAGGCGTACCACCTGCTCCACCTTCTCCAGCAGAGCCTTCGGGGCGTCGTTAAAGAGCAAATGCGCCTCGTCAAAGAAGAAGGCGATCTTGGGCTTATCCAGATCTCCCGCCTCCGGCAGCAGCTCGTACAGTTCCGAGAGCATCCACAGAAGGAATGTACCGTACAGCAGCGGATGCTGGAACAGCTCCATACATTCCAGAATATTCATCACGCCGCGACCCTCTTCATCCCAGTCGAACCAGTCCCTGATCTCCAGGGCCGGCTCTCCGAAGAAGACATCGCCACCCTCATCCTCCAGGGTCAGCAGCGCACGCTGAATGGCGCCCACCGACTGCGCTGAAATATTTCCATATTTCAGTTTGTAATCCTTAGCGTTATCCCCAACGTACTGCACCATAGCGCGCAGATCTTTCAGATCCAGCAACAGCTTGCCCTCATCGTCCGCCACACGGAAAACAATGCGCAGGATGCCGCTCTGCGTCTCGTTCAGGCCCATCAGACGTGCGAGAAGGTCCGGTCCCATCTCCGATATCGTGGTGCGCACCGGATGTCCCATTTTGCCGTATACATCGAAGAAACGGACAGGGTAGGAGGAATAGGTGTAACCGTAGTCATTCAGATGCATGTTATCGATGCTGCGGCGAATGTGCTTGGTCTCCACGCCCGTCTGGCACATGCCGGAGACATCGCCTTTGATATCGGCCAGAAATACCGGCACGCCCATCTCGGAAAAGGCTTCTGCCATGACCTTCAGGGTAACCGTCTTACCGGTACCTGTGGCGCCTGCGATCAGGCCGTGGCGATTGCACATGGAAGGCTCAATGGTGATGTGTTCCTCCCCGGTGGCGATCCATATCTTATGGTCTTCCTTTAAATACATAGTACATTTTCCTCCTGGTTTTCGTGTATGATCCGGACATATCCGCCCTTGACACGTCCGTCCTGTTTCCGCTATAATATTTTCTCGACGTAAGTTAAGACCTACTCTTTTCTATGTTACCTTATTCTTGCATCTAAATCAAGAAAAAAAGCAAAATTCGACAAAAGGACATAGTTTTATGACCCGTTTGACTGAGATTTATCTCGCCTTTCTGAAAATCGGATCGGTGGCGTTTGGCGGCGGATACGCTCTTCTTCCCATCCTGCAGCAGGATCTGGAGGAAAAGCGGCACTGGACAACCACGGAGGAACTGATGGATTATTTTGCCATCGGTCAGTGTACGCCGGGCGTGATCGCACTGAATGTATCCACCTTTATCGGACATAAGTTGGCCGGGATCCCGGGTGTGCTGGCGGCGACCGCCGGATTCCTGACCGTGCCCATTATCCTGATCCTGCTCATCGCCGCGTTCCTGACCAATTTTGCGGAGCTTACCATCGTACAGCATGCCTTTGGCGGTATCCGCGTCTGTGTCTGTGTTCTGATCATCAATGCCGTCCTGCGGTTGTGGAAAAAGGCCATCGTGAATCCGCTGGCACTGGGACTGTATATAGCCATTTTCGGCATCATGCTTCTGACCTCTGTTCTGCCATTCTCTGTGCCCACCTTTGTTCTGGTGATCGCAGCGGCCGTTTTCGGACTTCTGTTCGGAAGGGAGGATGCGGCATGATGACCTATCTTCGTTTGTTCTTTGAGTTTTTTAAGACAGGCCTGTTTGCTGTGGGCGGCGGGCTGGCGACGCTGCCCTTCCTGTATGAGATCTCGGATAATACACACTGGTACACCCATGCGGATGTGGCCAATATGATCGCGGTCTCGGAATCTACGCCCGGGGCGCTGGGCATTAATATGTCCACCTACGCCGGCTATATTACCGGTGGCATAGCAGGCGGCATCCTGGCCTCTTTTTCTCTGGCGCTGCCCTCTCTGATCATCATCGTGATCGTGGCGCGCTCTCTGGAAAAATTCCGGGATAATAAATATGTAAATCGGGCCTTCTTTGGCCTGCGCCCGGCCTCCGTCGCCATGATCAGCATGGCAGGATTCAACGTGGCAAAGACAGCGCTGATCAACATTCCCGCCTGGCAGCAGACCGGCGTGTTAAACGATCTTTTTAGCTGGAAGGCCTGGCTTCTGGCCGCCGGCATTCTTATCATAGACCGAAAGTGGAAACTGAACCCCGTGATGCAGATCGGCATCGCTGCGGTGATTGGTATTGTATTTCAATTTTAGTTTAAAGGAGAAAATATTATGAAAATTGTTTGTTTAGATATGGAAGGTGTACTGGTTCCTGAGATTTGGATCGCCTTTTCCGAGGCGACCGGCATTCCCGAGCTTCGCCGGACCACCAGAGACGAACCGGATTACGGCAAGCTGATGGCTTACCGGCTGGATATTCTGCACCGCCACGGCCTGGGGCTGAAAGAGATCCAGAATACTATCGCTACCATCGATCCGCTTCCCGGCGCCCGCGAGTTCCTGGATGAGCTCCGCACGCTGACACAGGTGATCGTGATCAGCGATACCTTTGAGCAGTTCGCAAAGCCCCTGATGAAGAAGCTCGGCTGGCCCACGCTTTTCTGCAATACGCTGGAGACAGCGCCGGACGGGACCATTATCGACTACCACATGCGCATAGAGAATTCCAAGCTCTCCACTGTGCGCGCACTTCAGTCCATCGGCTATGAGACCATTGCCGCAGGCGACAGCTTCAACGATCTGGCCATGATCCGTGCCAGCAAAGCCGGTTTCCTCTTCCGCAGCACGCCTGCCATCATGGAAGCCAATCCGGATCTTGCGGCCTTTGAAACATTTGACGATTTCCTGGCCGCCATCAAAAAAGCCCTGGAAGACTAACCGTCTTTACTAACAGATGATATAATAACAAGACCCGAAGGATCGAACCGGTCCTTCGGGTCTTCTTGCTATCTGCTTTCTGTTTTGATCTCTTCCAGTCTGCGAAACACATCCTGATAGGCTTCTTCGTAAGCCTCGTTAAAGTCTTTGTCTTTTCCGGAATGCAGGGACGTATAATAATTATGCTCCTGATCTGTCAGCTCCGGCCGCACACGGACGATGGTCGCCATACCAATATTGGAGCAGACGCTCCCTAATCTCTGCAGTTCACTCAGCAGATTCATAAAATTCACGTCCGCTCGCACATCACAGATTCCCTGGCCCATTCGTTTCAGGTGATTGCGCTTCAGCGTGTTGACCACATCGTTGGCCACATGCGTCAGAGGCTCAATAGCATAGGCTGCTTCAACATCTCTCTTGCGGAAAGCAAGCTCTGCCTTTGCCAGGATGCGGTCCAGCAGGCTCTCCAGGACCTTCAGTTCCTTCACGGCACTTTCCGAGAAAGCTACATCGGTCTCTTTCATCTGCTGAGCCGTGCGGGCCATACGCACCGCCAGATCTCCCAGCCTCTCAAATTCTGCGGAGACCTTGTAATACTGGTCCAGAATGGAAACGTGCAGTTCATCCTGAATATGCGGCAGGATCTGCACCATGTAGTTGCTCAGGTGGTCTGTCAAAAGATCAATCTGGGTCTCTTCCTCTTCTATTTCCTGCATCACTTTTTCGTCATAGCGATCCAGAATCAGCTCTGCCTTCTTGATATTCGCACAGGAAGCGTGAAGGCTGGTCATCAGAACATCATAGCAGCTTCGAAGCGCCAGCGCGGGCGTATCAAAGAAGACCGGGTTCAATGCTTCCAGCTTGTCCTGATATTTTCCTTCCGGTTCTCTCCGGTCCGCCACGATCTTCCGGCTGATTTTTTCGTACACCGGCAGCATGGGGAACATCAGAATGGCACAGGTCAGGTTAAAGACCGTATTAGTATTGGCAATGATACCGGAATTCACAGTGGCCGTCCAGAGCCCGTCCAGCAGTCCAAGGCGGTGGACGATGGTCACGCCCGCCAGAACGAGAACCGTCTCACTCAGGTTGAACAGAATATTCACGACGCCGACACGCTTGGCTTCAGGCTCCGCACCGATGGAACATACAATAGCTGTGGTCACACAGTCGCCCAGGTAAATACCTACGATGACAGCATAAATGGCATTAAAGGTCAAGGCCCCCGAGGCAGAGAACGCCTGAAGGATACCGATGGTCGCGGAGGAGCTCTGCAGCACAAAGGCGATGCCGGCACCGGTCAGATAACCGATGATCGGATTGGCGCCCAGGTGGGCGAACAGGCTGTCCACAATGCCGGATTCCGAGAGGGCGTTCACGGCACCGGTCATATTCAGCAGACCGGAGAAAAGAATACCGAATCCGATCAGGATGTTTCCGACCGATTTGGAATTCTTAAAATGAAAGCCCATGATCAGGATGATTCCCGCGATCAGTGCCATCGGCGCCAGGGAGGAGGGCTGGAACAGCCGCAGCCATGACCCGGCGGATGCATTGATATCCAGCAGACGGATGATCTGACCGGTGACCGTGGTACCGACATTGGCGCCGATAATGATTCCCAGTGACTGATGCAGCGTCAGGATCCCGGCGCCTACCAGACCGGAGGTGATCACGATGGTCGCGGTCGATGACTGTATGACCGCCGTGATCAGAAGGCCAAGAAGAAATGCTTTGAAAGGATTGTTTGTCACCTGTTCCATGGCCATCTTCAGTGCGCCGGAAGAGCTTTCCTTCAGGGAATCGCCCATCAACCGCATGCCGTAAAGGAACATGGCCAGACCGCCGAATAATGTCAAAAAGTCAAAAAAATTCATTACATTTGTCCTTTTTTGATTCGTTTTAAAGTCGGACTTTATCATAGCACAATCATTTTATTTATCAAGTATGTAATTGTGACAAAAAAAATAAGAGGAGGCCGGTTTCCCGGTCCCCTCCCGTTTTGGAAGAACGAATGACTTCGTCATTCAACAAAATTGAAAATGCTGTAATGCTTATTACAGCCCCAGATCCGGAATGGTTGCAAAGCCTCTCTCCAGATCCTCATCGGTAGGCACATAATCATTCATGCGGCCTTCATTATAGGACTCATATGCGGTCATATCAAAGTATCCGGTACCCGTCAGTCCGAAGATGATGGTCTTCTCTTCGCCTGTCTCTCTGCACTTGATGGCCTCATCAATGGCGGCGCGGATGGCGTGGCTGGATTCCGGCGCGGGCAGGATGCCTTCGGTGCGGGCAAAGAGCTCAGCCGCCTCAAATACAGCCGTCTGCTCCACAGAGCGCGCCTCCATCAGTCCGTCATGATACAGCTGGGACAGGATGGTGCTCATGCCGTGGTAGCGAAGTCCGCCAGCGTGGTTGGCGGAAGGAATAAAGTCATGTCCCAGGGTGTACATTTTAGCCATCGGGCAGACCATGCCGGTATCCGCAAAGTCATAGGCAAATTTGCCTCTGGTAAAGCTGGGGCAGGAAGCCGGTTCGATAGCAATGATGCGATAATCCGCTTCTCCGCGCAGCTTTTCGCCCATGAACGGAGCGATCAGACCGCCCAGGTTGGAGCCGCCGCCGGCGCATCCGATAATGATATCGGGCTTGATGCCGTATTTATCGCAGGCCGCCTTGGTCTCCAGGCCGATGATCGACTGATGCAGCAGCACCTGGTTCAGAACGCTGCCCAGGACGTAGCGATAACCCGGCATGGAGGTAGCCACTTCGACCGCCTCGGAGATGGCGCAGCCTAGGGAACCGGTGGTCCCGGGATGCTCGGCGTTGATCTTTCGGCCGATATTGGTATCCATGGAAGGGGAAGGCGTCACGCTGGCGCCGTAGGTGCGCATGACCTCTCTCCGGAAAGGCTTCTGCTCATAGGAGACCTTGACCATATACACCTTACAGTCGATGCCGAAGAACGCGCAGGCCATGGAAAGCGCCGTGCCCCACTGACCGGCACCGGTCTCCGTGGTAACGCCCTTCAGGCCCTGCTCCTTGGCGTAGTAGGCCTGAGCGATTGCGGAATTCAGCTTGTGGCTTCCGGAGGTATTATTTCCTTCGAACTTATAAAAGATATGGGCCGGCGTGTCCAGCGCTTTCTCCAGGAAGGTAGCATGGGTCAGCGGCGAGGGGCGGTACATTTTATAAAAGTTATGGACCGGCTCCGGAATCGGAATATACGCATCGGTCTCATTCAGCTCCTGGCGGATCAGCTCATCGCAGAAAATAGGCTGCATATCCTCGAACTTCAGCGGCTGCAGCGTACCGGGGTGAATCAGCGGAGCGGGTTTGTTTTTCATATCTGCGCGTACATTGTACCACTTATCCGGGATCTCCGCCTCATCCAGATAGATTTTGTAAGGGATTTCATCATACTTGCTCATAGTCTTTACCTCTTTTCCATGTAGTACAAAGGCGGATCTTATTTTCGGACTTGCTTCCGGTACCTCTGTCTGATGGCTGTATTATACCGTGTTGTAGTATTTTCTGTCACGCATTTTTCGTAGGACAGGCGGTAAAGACTAATGAACACTTCCCTTGTCATAAGTTTTTCTTATTTCATTACTCTTCGCGACTTTGCTACACAAAAACCCCCGTCAACGACGACGGGGGTTTGATCTGAGTTCTTCTTGCTTAACACAACGTGGCATAGACTACAGCCTTGATGGTATGCATGCGGTTTTCAGCCTCGTCAAAGACCACAGACTGTTTGGATTCAAACACTTCATTCGTGACTTCCATTTCGGGAATGCCATATTTTTCCGCGATCTTGGCGCCAATGGTCGTATTCGTGTCGTGGAAGGACGGCAGGCAGTGCATAAAGATGGCGGTAGGCTTCGCGTTCTTCATGGCCGCGGCGTTCACCTGATACGGCTTCAGCAGCTGGATGCGGGTCTGCCACACTTCATCCGGTTCGCCCATGGAGACCCAGATATCCGTATAAATGACATCCGCGTCTTTGGTGCCTTCATTCACGTCCTCTGTCAGCCGGACACTGCCGCCGGTCTCTGCGGCGATCTCTTTTGCCTTCTCCACCAAATCCTCTGCAGGGAACAGGGCTGCCGGGGCACAGGCGGTAAAGTGAAGTCCCATCTTGGCGCAGGCAATCATCAGGGAATTTCCCATGTTGTTCCTGGCATCGCCCATGTAGGTAAAATGCAGGCCCTTCAGATACCCGAAATGCTCTTCCATGGTCAGAAGATCTGCCAGCATCTGTGTGGGATGGAACTGATCCGTCAGGCCGTTCCACACCGGTACACCGGCATAGGCCGCCAGCGTCTCCACCGTTTCCTGTGCAAAGCCGCGATACTCAATACCATCATACATGCGTCCCAGCACTCTTGCGGTATCCGCGATGCTCTCCTTTTTGCCCATCTGGCTGCTGCCGGGATCCAGGTAGGTAACGCCCATGCCAAGATCCATGCCGGCCACTTCGAACGAACAGCGGGTGCGGGTGGATGTCTTCTCAAATAGAAGAACAATATTCTTGCCGGTCAGATAACGGTGAGGCTCTCCGTTACGTTTCATACGCTTAAATTCCTTTGCAAGATCCAGCAGATAGCGGATTTCTTCCGGTGTATAGTCCAACAGTTTTAAAAAATGCCTGCCGCGAATATTTCTGGCCATGTTCAGGTTTCTCCTTTTCTGGTAAATAGAGGTCTATCTTACCACAGATTCCCGATAATTCCAATTCTTTCTTCGAAAAATATGGAAAAACGTTACAGCAACTTTTTTGACCTGTTCCTGATCACAAACAGCGCGAGCGCTCCGGCGAACAGCATCAGTCCAGTCAGCAGCCATCCGAGGGTCCCCGGGCCGCCGGTAGCAGGAAGTTCGTAGCCGGCTGTGTTCTGAATTTTGATCATCCAGGTTCCGTCATCCGCTTTTCTGATAAACTCCGGATTTGTTATCGCTGTATCCCCAATCTTCAGGGATACGCCGATGGTTCCGTCAGTCCCGGTAAATACAGTAATCTCTGCATCACCATTCAGCCCGATATAGCCTTCCGGCGCCGTTTCTTCATGGAGCGTATAGGTTCCGGGCAGAACCGCCTCATGTTCGAGGACGATTGCTTCCGTTTCGGCGGAGGCTTTTGTTGATGTGTATCTTTTTTTACCGGCAGCATCAGACTCTTCGTTCCCGTCGAAGTCCTTCCCCGTGAAATAAAATATTGCACCTTCCAGGGCTGCTCCGGTCTGATCAATTTTCATGACTTTGACCGGAACACCTGCCAGCTCATTGGGGATGGTGATCGTATAGGAAGCGTGTCCTTCGCTTTCGGTATCTGTGATCCATTGGTCGGTATCATAACCTTCCATGTTATTCAGAATCCTGACTTCCGCCGGATCCCCTGATACCACTGTCTCCGGAATAATGACCTCGCCGGAGGTACTGATGGTAAATACCAGGTCTCCCTCCAGACTTTGATAACCGGGAGGAGGCGCTGTCTCCGACAGATAGTAGGTTCCCGGGGCCAGGGAGGAGGTAATCAGAGGAATCACTCCCTCTGCATCCGTTGTCAGGGCACTGTATCCTTCCATCGGAATCTGATCCTTTACCGGACCGCTTAACGTATCCACCTGACGATACAGAGCAAAAACCGCATTCTGAAGCGTCCTGTTACTATTCGCATCAACTTTTACGGCCTGCAGGGAGAAACCTTTGTTTTTCAGTTCGACCATCGCCATGGTATTATTCGTTTCCTGTGTAACCGCAAAGGTTCCTTCATCGCCTGTGACGGAAATGTTCCCACTGTTATCACGTATAATTGTCCACGGTGAAGGCTTTTGAAAACCGCTGGGGGGTGTGATTTCTTCCAGTATATAGGTACCGGGTTCCAGGTATGCAATTGTGACCAGACCGTTCTGATCCGAAGTAAAGGTTCCGACACCGACCGGCTGATCCTCGCTGTCCTTCAATGTGAAAACGGCGCCTGAGAGGGCACTGCCTTCCCAATCCTTCTTTACGATCCGGATACCGCGCCGCGTGTTCGTCACGGTATCTGTACGCACATTTTTGACATTCTTCTGTCCGCCTTTCTGTTCCCCGACAGTATAGGAAACATCATACGTTAAGTTCTCCAGGTGCGATTCACCCATAGGGGTTCCGCCGACACTTATCGTTTCGCCCTGATCGATCGGAGTGATCCCGCTATAACGAATCGTGCCGTCTTCCTTCATGACCGGGTCTGTAAGCAGGACTTCACGTACCACATAGTCAGTAAAAGCGGTATTTTCTGCCAGTTCGTCGAAATAATAGTACACGGATGTATCCGGGGATGACAGTCTCCGCTCGCTTCCCGGCAGCAGATTTCCCTTTACATAGATTGCAAAGTAGATATCATCATGGTCTTCCATATAGTCTGCGTCGGACCAGACCTTATTGACTGTCAGTCCCCAGCCCTGTTTATTATGCACCAGAATGTGCGGATCTTCATTCGCCCTTATGATTCCCCGATTCGGAGTATCCGGTGTTTCTGAGATAAAAGAATCCTTGTCTCTCTCATATTCCACCAGAGAATACCCTGCAGGAATTTCGTCCTCTCTCTCCATCACGGAGAAAGAAGAATCTACCGGCAAACCGCGGAATTCAACCGAGTATCCTCCCGGAATCTCGGAAACCGCACCATTATTGGACGTCTCAAAGATAACCGCTGATCTTTCCAATGGCGTCAGGCCGGAAATATATTGAGCCAGATCTGTATAGCTGTCTGTATTCAGTGACTCAAATCTTCCTGTGGCCGCATTCCACTTGCAGTAATTATCGTTCAGATCCTTGACATAGTATTCTTTATTCCTTACCGGTTCCAGAACAGAGGACCCCTGCGCAGACATGGAAACACGGAAACTGAAGGTAGTCGTGTCATCATATCCATTGATTCTGGTTCCTGTTTTCTCCTGCCCGGTACCTTCCCCGACAACGGTAAATCCGGCTTCATCCCATAATACTTTTGTAATGGTCAGCGTGCGGAGGCTGTCAGGATCCACCTCATTTTCAAATTCCACCTTTGCACGCTCTTCAATGGTAGCGGCTGATGTTTCATAATCATGCCGCCCTTTATCATCTTCGTCTGACAGGGTTTCATTGTTCGCCTTGACCGATTTGAAGATATTCATGTTCACGCCGCACTCGACGATTTTGTAGTCAACGACATCTTCGGGAAGATTGATCGACGCTGTTTCGCCTGCCTTCAGGAAGAATACATTCGAATAAGGTGTTGTTTCTCCGACTGGTGTAAAGCTTTCCGCAAACTTCACAGGACGTTTGGACCCCTCATAGGTGACAGTCGGATTGCTGTTATTCTGAGTGAGTTCATTCCAGACAGAATTGTTTCCGTCTGCACTTGTATTTTCTCTGGTCAGATACAATATTTTATAGGGGAACTCCATCAGATCAAAATCAACATCGTCTGAGCCGGTCACCTTCTTTGAGAGAGTCACCTCGCCTGGTTTTACAGCCGTCAGATTAAAACGCATGTGCAGGTTTGAAGCCCCGGCGCCGCGTTCCATATAATACACCTGCATCGTGTGGGTGGAAAAATCGCGGAATACGGTACCGCCTTCATCAAAATATCCGGACAGGTATGCGTTTACTTCGTCCTTTGACGCTCCGGGATTCCTGGATTTATAATTCGCCTCAAAAATCTCTCTGAGAGAATTTTCGGTTCTGCCTTTCACCATACCGGTTCTGAAATTGACGGAACCGGTCATTGCACTGTGTACGCCGCCGAGGTCAAGTACAAGCTCGCCGTCAACATACAGCCAGAAATCATCGTCACCTGAAAATTCAAAAATGATATCATGTCCCCATGCATCCAAGCCGCTGGGTGTCTGCGTAAAGGACGCGGACATCTCCATTCCGAAGAAATAATCCGCTTTTGATAACGGGATTTCATGAAGTCCCTCTCCGTACCGCGGATCATCTTCCGAAAGAAGCTGCGCCAATACGTCCCGTGTATTGGAATACATATCGGAATACGGCCAGGGTTCGTTTGTCTCAGGGTTGATCAGCGTATTAAACGGCATAAACTGACCATGATACATCGTGCTCTTGTTTTCCGGTCTCTCTACCGTTCCCAGCTGATCATATACTTCAAAATCTGTTCCGTTCAGCCAGGCAAAGTTCTTGGTTGAATCGTACTCAAAATAGCCGCTCTCATCATAGACACTCTGGATAAACAGGTGGTTTACGGGGTAATCCCCGGCAAACAGATTCTGAAGGCTTTCGTTTTTCACCGTTCCATTCGGATAACCGTTTGCTTTGATATCCGATGTAAGAAGGCCCGCCCTGTTGGAGTCCCTTCCAAAGAACTCTGACTGTTTGGAGTCTCTTGCATTCACAATGGCATTCTGAAAATCGATCATTTTCATGGTAATGCCATATTCATCATTATCCACGGTATCGACCTTTGTCAGCTGAACCGTAGAAGCCTTCACTCTGGCAAAGTAGAAATCATCTGCCTGCGAAGCGGGACTGGGCACCACCCTGTTGTTTGCCAGGTCAACCTTCAGGCCCATGTAAGAATAATAAGCTGAATCCCAGCATCGGATATCCGTATAATCTTCCTGATAGTATCGGCCATCCAGATTCAGGAACGCTTCCTTGTTGGAAAAGATCGTGTTCGTCCCGAGCTGTGGATTAATATACTTTTTGGAATAGAGATTATACAGCTCATAGTATCCGTTCGGGACATCCTCTCCCTGCTCATCCGTTTTTGTGTGTTCCGTTAACTTCCATACTGCGGTCTCAAATTGATTGCCGACCCATTTGATGACATCACCGTCATCATAACAGCGGATCAGCGTTCCATCGTGATCTATCGCATAGAAATCATATTGTGTTTCGTTCCACACACGGGTATATAAAATCACCTCTTCCGCCGGATCGGAGACGCTGATCTTCTGTGCAGAATAAATCAGATAATCATCTTCCGAAAGGGACGACTTGTATGCCAGTTTCATCCACCCATGAGCGGACGCGTCACCTTCTGCGGCGGTGAAATAGCGGTTTCCTTCCTTTCCCTGCACCACCAGCGAATATTTCCCGGAAGAAAATGCATAGAAGCCTTCATGATCTCCCGTACCGGGCGTTACTTTTATCAATGTCTGATCGGAGGGCTCCGTGCTAAGTCCTGCCGCGCCGTTCTGAATGGTCAGATACTGATCTGTGCCATTTACATTCGTCGTGATATAATACAAGTCTTCCCTGACACTGTGAAATGTCCACTCCGTAATATCACTGTCAAGAGGGACAAACAGATGGTCCGAATAGCCTTGTGTATCAAGCTTTGCCATATCCCGGCCAGGAAGCGTCCCTGCCGATTGGGAATCTGACATGAGCGCCGTACAGAAAATGCTCTCAGAATCATAAGCAATACCTGCGGTTACATGATCAAGCCCATAATAATCATCCGGAACGATGACAGATTCGGCATAGGTAATTATGATCTGGCTGTTTGTCGCATTTGCATTATCTGTATAGAGCCGAATGCCTCCGCCGCCGTTTGAGTGCTGAAGCCATCTTTTATCAGAGGCATGTTTGATATAAAACCTTCCGACTGTTGCCTGAATCACCTCAAAAGCCGTCCCGGCATTACTCAGTTCCATATTATTGCCGGATTTCTGATGCATATACTTCCTGGTTCCGTCAATCCAGGTATAAATATAATACCGATTCTCCTCCCCTTCTATTTTCTCAAAGTACCACTCTGCTGCACTGCCTGCTTCTGCCGTCTCGTTATAACAGCCGCTGCCGTTCATCGAATTCATGAAGTATTTAGAGTACGAGAGCAAAAAGGCTTTTTCCAGATTATCGTTCAATTCAGAAAGATCCCGGACCGTCACAGAGTTTGGCACAAAAGCTTCTTTCGCATCTACAATGGCGTATACACTGAAACCATCCGCCGCAAAAGACACAACCTGCCCTTCCTCTGCTGCTTCCGTAGCTATCTCCACCACGTCCCCGCTCTCGCTTCCATCCGTGAAGTGCACGACCTGTGTATTGCTCTCTTCTACGCTCTCCTTATCGGCCAGTTCGATCTTTACGTCAACCGGAGCGGTGATCTCCACTTTATTCCCGTTTTTGTCCACGATCCGGATATCAAAAAATCTGACATACCCGAATACACCTGACTCCATGCCAAGTGCCTCTTTGGTCTTTTCAAGATAGGTATCATATTCACTGGTTTCATCGGTGTCTTCTTCACTCTGCAAGATTTCCGTTACTTCCAGGTCTGCTCCTTCAGGCACACCGGCTTCCGGGCCATATGTTACGGAGATCTTATAATTATGCCCGTCGCTGGCCAATACATTCTTCTCAATGACCGTCACAACAATAGCATAAATCGAAAACTTCTCTGACTGGAAGATCACGGCATCCTTCAGGTTCTCCTCCGCGACCTCCGGGTTGACCTCCTGGGTCATTACCTGTCCGGCTACGGTTTCTCCATCCATGCGAACTAACGCATCATCCGCCGCAGTGGACAGGTTCTGCAAAGCCGCCGGATCGATGTCCGCAGGATTTGCGGAAGCATCTACCACGGCGTTCACGGCATCCTTTGTCTCCATGGTGGATACGATCTGTGTATCACCGGCATCATCCACATGAACCACCACCGGAGAATTCTCCGGAGATATTTCAGCCTTCTGCGCCGGCTCCAGCGGCGTCAGGGCAACGATCACGGGAAGAAGGGGTTCCGTCTTCATCCCATCCTGGGTAAGAAATGTAATATCTACCGCAAAGACCGATGATGTCCCTGCCGGCGCGTCGGAATTCTGCTCCACCGCCCCCAGAATATTGCGGATGGTACTTCTGTCTTCCACGGCCTTGACATCCATGGCACAGCCCGCAGGAAGCGCCCCCTCCGGTGCGGTCACGCGCACCAGCAGCGTATCGGTACGGGCTTCAAAGCTCTGCGCCGGATAGGCCGGCAGACTCTGCAGTACCTCTTCCGCGGGAATGGTTTCCTGAATCTCCGCTGTTTCCGCATCAGCAGCGGCTGCAGACGATTCTGCCTGCTGCCCCGCATCTGTTTCCTTCGTGTCCGTTTCCGCTGCTTCAGGCTCCTCTGCTTCCCCTGGCTCTTCCGGCAGGATGCTCACGGCCGTTTCTTCTTCCTCTTCCTGCGACTCCTGCGGCGTAAGCGCAATTTCGATATCCTCCTGCGTCAGGCCATCCTCTTCCTCTTGTTCCTGTGTTTCCTCTGCGGCAGTGGGGATTTCCAGCGCCTCATCGGCCTCACGGTCTCCGAAGACGACTTGCGCATCCATTTCCCTTCCGAATTCATCCAGTGTTTCCGGCGTCCGGGTCTCTTCCTGTGTTTCTTCCACAGCACGAAGCCGGCGGTCCGGCATATACCGGATCCCCAGCGTGATAACCAAAATTAATGCAATAATGACCGCCAGTGTTCTTTTCGGCCAACGGATATTCGGGTGCTTCTCCTTCACAGAAATCCCCTCTTCCCTAATTAATTATTTAAAAATATAGCAACGATTCAGAGCTGTTTAAAAACTGCTCATTCTGAGTAGCTTTATTATATGCATAATAGTAACATACAATCCGTCAAAACACAAGAAAACCCGCGGCTTTGTTCCGGCCTCGGGTCAAATAGTTCTTGTTGTTCAAAAATGATGCGGTCACACGACCACCTGTCTGAACATCTGCTGGGGGATACGGATCATCCCTCGGATGACTGCCACCTGCACCACGAAGAGCAGCAGCGTCTGAAAAATACGCGTGCCGAGAAGCGGCATGTAGGGAGAACCATAGAGCGCAGAGATCCAGAGCGTATTCAGGAACAGGCTCAGGATGAACTGATTGATCCCCACCGCGGCGACAGTAAAGAGGACCTTCTGCCTTTTATGCAGAAAGAACCCGAACACCAGCCCGGTGAGGAAAGCCGTCAGGGTAAACCCCGGAAAATAAGCCCCGATCGGAAAAAGAATCGCCCCGATAAAATCCCCCAGGGCTCCCACGGTGCCGGCGGCCAGCGGTCCATACAGAATTGCAGCAGCCACCACCGGAACAAAGCTGAACCCGATCTTGATATTCCAGGCATTGATGGAGAAGAAACGGTTCAGGACGATTTCCATGGCGGTGAGCATGGCGATGACGGTAAGTGACTTGGTATTGATTCTGGGCATAATAAAAAACTCCTTTCATGACGATCTTGCCATAAAAGGAGCTTTCGACTGCGCCTCCCATGGCAGCGGATGCGGTCAGGCACCGCACGTCATCCCCTCCGTTTCGTCTGCGGGCAACCTCCCATCCCGCAGCACTTAACGCGCCTGACCTACTCTGACAATGGTCTCAGATAGCAAATGTATATGTTCCTGTTAATTGGCAAACCTCTCGTAGATGGAATCGAAGATCTGGTCTGCCTTTTCCGAATAGATATCCATTCGGATATCGATATGCTCATTCATCTGCGCGGCAAATTCCCGGTCCTTCATCAGTCTGGTGTTGACCTTCACATTAACCGCAGCGCCGTACAGTGCGCCCTTGGCGATGGCCGCGCCGGTGGCCGCGTCGGAAATGACCAGCTTGCTGCCCTTCTCTCCGAAGACCTCCAGCAGATCAATGGCTTCACAGCACAGATCAAAGATCTCCATGGGGGCTCTCGCCGCCTCGTGAAGGCATTTTTCCAGCGTCTCATCCCGGCCCGGGGCATCCTTCGGGATCCCATAGGCTCTGGAGAGCGGTTCAAAGGCTTCCGCATCCTTCGTGATGCAGGCCAGCAGACGTACCCGCAGGTCCTGCGCCTTTTCCATCAGCGCGCGGATTTCTTCCTCCACATCGGCATATTTTTTCTTACCGACCGTGAGCTCACCTACCATATCACCCAGGGCAATACCGATGGCTCCTACCAGGGCGCTGGCCCCTCCGCCGCCTGGAACGGCGGCCGGAGAAGCAAGAAGCTCCGTAAATTCTGTAATCGATTTCTGCAGCATAGCAATCACCTCATCTGCTTTAGAACAGGCCGGAGATCACACCGTTTTCATCAACATCGATGCGCTCGGCGGCCGGAGACTTCGGCAGGCCGGGCATGGTCATGATATCACCGGTCAGCGCTACAATAAATCCGGCACCGGCAGAGACCTTCAGGTTGCGTACCGTTACGGTAAAGCCCTTCGGCGCGCCAAGCAGCGCGGGATCATCCGAGAAGCTGTACTGTGTCTTTGCCATGCAGATCGGCATGCCGCCAAATCCCAGATCTTCCAGCTGCTTCGCCTGCTTCTTTGCGTTCGGTGTAAGAGCAACGCCGTCGGCATGGTAGATCTTTTTGCATATCGTATCCAGCTTTTCTTCGATGGGAAGATCCAGTTCATAGGACTGATGGAAGTTATTCGGCTCCTCGCAGAGACGTACGACCTCTTCCGCCAGGGCCTTGCCGCCCTCGCCGCCCTTGGCCCAGACCTCGGACAGCGCCACGTTCACGCCCAGCTCCTTGCACTTGGCTTCTACCAGATCCAGCTCGGCCTTGGTATCCGTCGGGAACGCATTGATAGCCACCACGCAGGGAAGACCAAATACATCTTTAATATTGGAAACATGCTGCAGCAGGTTCGGGATACCGGCTTCCAGTGCCTCCAGATTTTCGTTGTTCAGATCCGCCTTCGGCACACCGCCGTGATACTTCAGAGCGCGGACCGTTGCCACGATGACGACCGCACTGGGCGTAAGGCCTGCCATGCGGCACTTAATATCCAGGAATTTCTCCGCGCCGAGGTCCGCGGCAAAGCCGGCTTCCGTGACAGCATAGTCACCCAGCTTCAGGGCGATCCGTGTCGCAGTGACGGAGTTGCAGCCATGCGCGATGTTCGCGAAGGGGCCGCCGTGAATGAGCGCAGGCGTGCCTTCCAGCGTCTGTACCAGGTTGGGCTTTAAGGCATCCTTCAGCAGCGCCGCCATGGCACCCTCCGCCTTCAGATCGTGCGCCGTTACCGGAGCACCGCCGTAGGTATAGCCTACAATAATCCGGCCCAGTCTGGCCTTCAGATCCGGAATGTCGGATGCCAGGCACAGAACCGCCATGACCTCGCTGGCCACGGTAATATCAAAGCCATCCTCTCTCGGGACGCCCTGCATGCGTCCGCCCAGACCATTCACGATATGACGAAGCTGACGGTCATTCATATCTACCGCGCGCTTCCAGGTGATCTGCTTGGGATCGATGCCCAGCGCATTGCCCTGCTGAATGTGATTGTCCAGCATGGCAGCCAGCAGGTTGTTGGCCGCGCCGATGGCGTGGAAATCACCGGTAAAGTGCAGGTTGATATCTTCCATGGGGACCACCTGGGCATAGCCGCCGCCGGCCGCGCCGCCCTTGATGCCGAACACCGGGCCAAGGGAGGGCTCGCGGAGCGCTACCACGGCATTTTTGCCGATCTTGCGAAGACCGTCGGTCAGGCCTACGCTGGTCGTGGTCTTTCCCTCTCCTGCAGGAGTGGGCGTGATGGCAGTTACCAGGATCAGCTTCCCGTCCTTTTTGTCCGCCAGATCCTTCAGCAGCCGGTAATCGACCTTTGCTTTATAATTGCCGTACTGTTCCAGGTATTCTTCAGCAACACCGGCGACCTTGGCGATCTCCGTAATATGCTGCTTCTTGCACTCCTGTGCGATCTCGATGTCGGATTTGAATCCCATGATGGTATCCTCCTTGTTTTTTCAGACTGATTCATCCCGGGAAGGACATCTCCCCGGCAGGCTGCCTGTATTGTATCGGAAAACAAGACCTTTGTAAACAATTTTCCGATTCACATCATTTATTGTAATGTATGCGCGTCAAAGAATGGTCTATTTTTTCGGTATTTGCTTTAATTTTTTCATTTACGCATGGCCGCATCCGTCACCTGACGGCAAAGCACGGCGGTCGTCACACTGCCAACACCGCCGGGCACCGGTGTGATGGCTGCCGCCAGGGGTTCGGCCTCTTCAAAGCAGACATCCCCGCAGAGCTTCTGCTTCTGTTCATTCCAGCCGATCCCGACATCGATGACCACCTGTCCTTCCCGCAGATAATCCGCTCCCACGCTTTCCATCTGCCCGGAGGCCGCGATCACAATATCTGCTTCTCGGGTAATAGACGGTACATCCGGGGTGCGGGTGTGACAGATAGTCACCGTTGCATTCGCATGCATCAACATCATCGCCACCGGCCTGCCGATGACAAGCGACCGCCCGATGACAGCAACTCTTTTCCCTTTCGGGTCAATGTCATAGTACTTTAAAAGTTCCATCGCGGCCCGGGCCGTGCAGGGAGGAAATCCAACAGGGGAATTCGCGAAGACCCCTGCCAGCGAGCCATCCGTACAACCGTCTACATCCTTTTCCGGTGCCAGCATCTTTCTGGCTTTTTCCTCATCCAGCTGCACCGGAAGGGGGCGGAACATGAGGATCCCGTGTACAAGCGGATCTTTGTTTAATTCCTCCAATGCCGCGAGAAAGGTGTCATTATCCACGTCTGCCGGGAGAATTACATTCCTCACCTCAATACCGGCCGACGCGGCACGCTTCATGGCGCCGCGCTCGTAGCTTATGTCATCGTTTCTCTCCCCCACGCGAAGGATTGCAAGAAGCGGTACCACGCCGTTTTTCTTCAGTTTTTCCACATCTGCCTTTATGGATTCAGTCAGTGCTGTCGCGACCGGCGCACCTTTTAGTAGCAAGGCCATGTTCAGTCCTCCTGCATTTTTTCCGTTTTTGTTTGGCCATGACGTGCTGAAAGAAACCGCAGCTTCATGTTCGTGCGGTAAAAATCCTTCACGGAACAGCCGGCACGCCCGCCACCGGCACAGGCACACGCACAGGCACAGGCGCACGCACAGGAGCTATGGACGCAGGAACTGCGATGGCCGCCGCCGGAACTGCGATGGCCGCCGGAGGATCTTCCGCTGGATCTTCCGCTGCCGGACGACCTTGTACTGCTACCGGACGAGCTGCGGCTTGGTACATGCACGATATGCATATACACATTCGGGCTGTGCTCATACCGATAGGTCCCGGTGGATGTTTCCTTCTGCAGCCGTTCCTCTTCCTTCGGAATATCCTTTTCCTCGATGATCTCCTTGCTCTTGATCAGACTTCGTCCGCAGTGCTCACAGTGTGTCCGCCCTTCCTGTCTGGGCGCCCCGCAGCCCGGGCACTCCGGATAGTATTCGATCCGGGTCCGCTTAATGGTCTTTCCGGCGGAAGCCCCGAAATTCGCGGTCTCATTATACCCGGTAACAGACTTCAACGCTGCCCGGATGCCATAGATGACCACAAGAAGTATGATGAGGATCGTTGCAATTCCAAACCCCAGATCCGAATCGGTATACGAGGAATCATCCCCTCCGTTTACAATGCTCTTCGTCTCATCAAATGCGAACGCTCCGTTCGGATAGGTCACCTGAACCGTCACGGATTCCCCATAATCCAGCGGCTGTTCCCATGTCAGATAACCGTCGATCTGTTTGCAGGAAGGATCCCAGCTTTTTACCTGATCGGCGTTCCACCGGAGCGCAAAACGATCGACCTTCAGGCTGTCAAACCATCCGGGCGTCAGCTGATAGACGGTTTCCCCTTCGGTCTCCCAGTTCATCTCATACAGATAATCCTGCACCACTTCAAAATCAAATACGGCGACCTCTCCCTCGTAGTATTCCCGGTCCAGATCGATTCGAAGAGTCGATCCGCTTTCCTCGGAAATACTGGTGATCGTATCTGATTTCGGCTCACAGGAAATATAATTCGGATTCGGAATGCCGACAGTGACCCAGGAGAGCGGTCCCTCTGAATCGGAATCCAGCACGCGCCATTCTATGTGATAATGCAGGGTCACCGTGGCGTCTTCATTGACATCGGCCGTAATTTCATAATTTTCGATACGGTCCAGATCACCCGTGGCCCTGACCTGTCCCGGTGCCGCGAACAGAAGCGTCAGCAGGAGGGTCACCAAAAGCATGCCCGCACAGATTCCGTTGCATTTTCCTCTTCTCATGCCTGTTCCGCCTCCTTCCGGTTCTTCTCATCCTGTCTTGCATTTTTCAGCGGGCAGTCGCACAGCATGGCAGCTGAATAATCCCTGCGCCTGCGGCAGGCTTCGGAATTCCAGATCTCCTCCCAGGAATCCTTCCGGAAATCTCCCAGGGGAGCATCGGACAGCCAGCTCTGGCACGGCACCACATGACCCGAAGGTGTTATGGCCATATTGGAAAGGCAGGCCCCACAGTTCGGCGTGGTGATCCCCAGCTCATCAAAGAATGAATCCTCCAGCCATCCCGGGGAGGTAAAGCTGATTTCCATTCCATTTTCATGACAGAAAGCAACGGCTTCCCTCAGAATGTCCTGCAGTTCCGGAATGGATAACTGCAGATTCTCCGAAGCCGGGAGGATGGCATTTCCGGTCGTGATCAGCCCCGAGCAGGTGACATACTGCACACCCATCCCGTGCAGGAACTTCAGGGTTTCCTTATAATCCCGGTTAAGCGTACAGAGCGGCGTGTTAATGCTCACTGACAGGCCTGCCTGCAGGGCATTTCCGATGCCTTCCACCGTTTTCTGATACCCCTGCGCACCGACCAGACGGTTATGAATATCCGCGTTCGCGGAATAGAATGTGATCTGAATGCTGTCCAGCGACGCCTCAAACAGACGTCTGCAGTAATCCGGCGTCAGCTTCATGCCGTTGGTGTTCAGCCTGGTCACGAACCACTGCGCGGAATCGATCAATTCGATCAGATCCTCCCGCATGGTAGGCTCTCCGCCGGTGAAGGTGACCTGCGGAACACCGATTTCCCGGAGATGCCCCAAAATTTCCTTCCAGGCCTCTGTGGGAAGTTCCTCTTCCTCTGCCCCGCTCTGTCCCGCGGCATAGCAGTGAATGCACTTCTGGGTGCAGTTCCACCGCCCGCTTTTTGTCATGGCGCTCACCAGCAGATCCATGCGGTGCGGTGCCTTCATATACGGCGCATAATCACCGATGCTCATGTAGCCGATATCCTCTGCCACAGGTTCATGGTAGGCGATCTGCGTAAAGGTCTCCATGATCGTGCCGATATCCTGCCGCAGGCGTGCCTTTCCAACAAAAGGATAGACCTTTTTCACCGCGGCACAGGTATCTTCGACGATCCGGTCCGCCTCCTCCTGCGTGATCTCACGCCCCGCATAGCGGTTGATCTCTTCGATCAGCTCGGTCAGCAAAATACTCCAGGAAACATTCACGGGAATAATATCCTGCCCGTTAATGATGGCAACACTCGGCGCGATCTCTTTCCCGCGAATGACCGGGGGAATCAGATGAATCCTTACGACGCCGGGACCCTCCGGATTCAATGTGGTATGATGCACTTCGTGAAAATGTGCTTCTGCATATTTTAGTTCCCTTCCGGATGCTTTCATCGATAAACCTCCTTCAGCGTACTTTTCCACAGCATACTTTTTTCCAGTGTATCACAAGAAAACCGCGCAAACAAGAGCCGTCTGTAGGACTTCCATCTACCGTCGAAAGAAAAACCACCCCCATGTTGGGAGCGGCAGTTCTTTAATACATAATAATTCTTTAGACCATCTTTCTTTATCCTTCAGCGTCGTCGCATACGATCCGGATCCCGATCAACAGACCGGCCTCAGCCACCCGAAGGACCTCCGGTCTCTCTGAATCATCGGCCGTGCACAGGATCAGATCCCCGGCAGACAGTTGGATTTCTTCATTTTCCTTTTTTTGAAGGATAATTTCCCCTTTAGACACGAACAGACCTTGCAATTGATCGGTTCCGGATGCATCCTCCCCGGGAAACACTTCTCCGAACGGTATATCTGTCCCGGCTTTTTCAAACGACCGAACGGCAAGACTTCCTTCCGCTTTGCCTTTGCGAAGCATCAGATTGAAATCTGTCACCCGCCCCCGGCTTACGGTCTTACCGCCCCCATCAAAGGAGGCAATCTGTCCCACCGGCAGCGTATACCATGCTCCGTCATCATGGCGCAGCTCAAGGCATCCCTCCCGAAGCGTCAGCAGGCGGTGGTAATCCGGGAGCGGCGTAAATGTACTCTCTTCATCCCGTACCACAGCGGTGGAAAGTCTCCACACATAATCCCTGTCTGCATAATCCGCTTCCGGCGGGCAGATGGCGAGCTGCGTCGTAGTCCCACCGGACCATTCCCTGGTAAAGGTATCTTCTTTCCGAATGATTTTCATGTCTGCTATCCCTCAACTTATCTCAACAACAGCGGTAGAAAACCATCAGCTCCAGAGCCCCATAATGCGCTGCCGTTCTGTAAAAGTGACAAGGGTGTGACACCCGTTTTTTTACCATCTCATGGATTCTACAGCCGCCCGTTCTGCAGCCAGTCCGGCGCGGTAGTGCTCCGTAAAGGTCTCAAATCCCTGAATCTCTTCCGGTGTTGCCTCCAGGGTCTCCCCGGCCATGCCGGCAAAGATCTCTTTCTCCAGCCACTCTTCCAGCGTGGAGAATTTACCCTCGGCTTCTTTTTTCAGCAGCATATATGCCGCCAGCAGTGCCATGCCCCAGGGACCGCCCTCGCTGGCCGTCGCCATCACGGTGACCGGAGCGCCTACGGCCGCGGACAGATACCGCTGTCCCACGCCCGGGGTCTTGAACAGACCGCCGTGACCCAGGATCTTATCTACTTTTACACCTTCATCCTTAAGAAGGATATCCATGCCCAGCTTTACGGCGCCAAGAGAGGCGTACAGATGCGTGCGCATGAAATTGGCCAGGGTAAAGGCTGCGTCCGGCGTGCGCGCGAACAAGGGACGTCCTTCATTCAGATGGGTGACTCCCTCGCCGGAATAATAACCATAACTTAACAGCCCGCCGCAATCCGCGTCTCCGTTCAGGGAATTGCGGTACAGCAGTCCGTAAAGATCTCCCATATCCATGGGATGGCCGGCCAGCGCCGCGAATTCACCGAACAGGTTCACCCAGGCGTTCAGATCCGAAGTACCGTTATTCGCATGGGACATGGCTACAGGGAAACCGGTGGGCGTCGTAACCATATCGATCTCCCTATACATTCTGGAGAGAGGCTTCTCCAGCACCAGCATCGCAAAGGTCGAGGTCCCGGCGGAAACATTGCCGGTCCGGGGCGCCACGGATGCCGTCGCGACCATACCGGTCCCTGCATCTCCCTCCGAAGGGGCGAACGGAATACCGGGCTGCAGCCAGCCTGCATCATCCAGCAGGGCGGCGCCCTCTGCGGTCAGATATCCTGCAATATCACCGGCTGTCAGGACCTTCGGCAGGACATCCCTGGTCTTCCAGGCATAGCCCTTCGGGGCGATCAGCGCATCAAAAGCATCCATCATTTTGGCGTCATAATCACAGGTCGCGGAATCAATGGGGAAGATTCCGGAGGCATCGCCCACGCCGGTGTTCTTTTCCCCGGTCAGAAGATATGTAATATAGGAATCCAGCGTTGTCACAAAGCTGACACGGTTCAGATGTTCCTCTCCGTCCAGTACGCACTGATAGAGATGAGAAATCGTCCAGCGCAGCGGGATATTGAAATCAAAAAGTTCTGTCAGAGCATCTGCCGCCGCCTCAGTATTACTGTTGCGCCAGGTCTGGAAGGGCGTCAGCAGCTCTCCCTTTTCGTCGAACGCCATATAGCCATGCATCATGGCGCTGATGCCGATGGCGCCGACTGTTTTCAATTCAACGCCGTATTTTGCCTTCACCTCTTCACGCATGCCGGCGTAGCTGTTCCGCAGTCCTTCGTGAATTTCCTCGATCGAATACGTCCAGATGCCATTCACCAGGGAGTTTTCCCAGTCATGGAAGCCGACCGCCAGCACCTCGCCCGAAAGATCTGTCAGAACGGCTTTGATCCGAGTCGAACCGAATTCAATGCCTAGTGCCGTACGTCCCTGAAGAAGTTTTTCTTTGTTATCCATGTGTTCCTCCTTTATTTGGTCTTTTACAGCCCAGCACCGTCAAAGGCCGGAATGAAACTTTCCTCTGCCGCCTCGCCTTCCTGTCGGAAGGCCAGTTCGATGCCGATCCGCAGCGCAAAAGAAATCACCTTTTCATAATCCGCCGCCGGAACACGCCCTGCCAGTTCCGGTGCCTGCCTTTCAATGCCAGGCATTGGCGTATACTGATTCATAATACTGATATATATAAGATTTCCATAGGTATCATGCAGATACCGGAGGATCCGTTTTGCCGCTCCCGTCTGTCCCGGCAGCACCAGATGGCGGACGATCACGCCCCGTGTCATATGACCGTCGGAATCAAACATCGGCGGACCGCTCTGACGCACCATTTCCCGCAAGGCCTCTTTGGCTCTCTCCGGATAATCCGGACAGCGGGAATACTTTGCGGCGGTATCACCCTCCCAGTACTTAAAATCCGGAAGCCATATATCCACCAGACCTTCCAGCATCTGTAAAGACTCCTGCTTCTCATACCCGCTGCTGTTATAGACCACAGGGATGGAAAGTCCCTTTTCTTTTGCCAGAATCAGCGCCTTACGCACAGAAGGGATAAAGTGTACGGCGGTCACAAGATTAATATTGTTGGCTCCCTGTGCCTGTAGGCGAAGAAAAGCCTCCGCAAGCTGTTCCTCCGTCAAAATCTTCCCGGGCGATGACTGCCCGGCAGATATCTCATGGTTCTGACAGTAGATACAGCCCAGCGGACAGCCGCTGAAAAAGACCGTTCCGGACCCCTCCGTCCCTGACAGACACGACTCCTCCCAGAAATGCAGGGCTGCCCGGGCCGCTTTTATTTCTGCGTCCATGCCGCAGGCACCTCTTTCGCCCGCGGTGCGGTCCGCTCCGCATTCCCTGGGACAGAGATGACAATTTTTGTACGCCTCCATACTAGGCCTCTGCATTCTGGTGACGCACATACAGGAATATGCCCAGCATAACAATTATACCGCCTGCAAAATGATTCCAAAGCGGCTGCTCCGCAAACAGCATAAAAGCCCAGGCAGAGGCAAAGACCGGCTGAATGATCTTGATCATGGCCAGGGTAGTAGGACTCTGATATTTCAGTGCCCAGTTAAAAATGCTGTGACCCATGAGACTGCAGAAAACGGCCATCCCTAAGGCACACCAGTAATTAATGTGTCCGTATCCGGTAAAATGATAGGGTGAGATCAATACAAACAAATCGAGGACCAGTGCTGAGGTCCCGTATACCAGAAAGGTATATACATTATTGGAAACACCGGACCTTACCTTTTTTCCGATCAGAGAATAAACGGCGATCATAAAAGCACTGATGATCTCTATAATATTTCCGGCCAGCATGCTGCCCCCGGAAAAACCTCCCCTGCTGTAAGCAACAATCACGCTGCCGACCAACGCAATGCCAATCCCGGTTTTCGCCCACCGGCTGTATTTCTCCTGGCCGGTGATGGCCAGAATAATGGCGACAAACAGCACCTCAAGCCCTACCAGCACCTGGGAGGCTGCAATAGTCGTCATATGCACGCCCTGAAAATAGGTCCAGAAATGAACCGCCAGAAAACATCCGCTGAGCAGGCACCACAGAACCGTTTTTCTGTCCAGCTGTTTCAGTTCCTGCCGGTAGGATGTCTTTCCCAGAACGACCGGCAAAAGCAAAAGGGTGACAAAATTCTTACGCCAGGCTGCCAGTACCAGTGAGGGAGCCGTACTGAATCGCACGAAAATCGACGAAGTGGACGTCCCCAACATCCCTGCCCAGATCAACAGGAGCGCCCATTTTGCCAGCCTGTCGGCAGACGGATTCTTTTTATTCGAGTTTATTGAATTTTCTGACATGATTTGTTCTCCGAAACATTCAGCGTATTCTTTCTGTCCTCTTCCGCAGTTTTTCCTGTCCGTACCAGATATTCCATTGCCTCCGCAGGAAAATCACCGGCTGCGGTCTCTCCAGTCAGCATCACCGAAGAAGCTCCATCCAGAACCGCCTGATAAATATCCATAACTTCTGCGCGGGTCGGCACCGCTCTCTTCTGCATGGAATCGAGCATCTGTGTGACCACCATAAAGGGGGTTCCTGTTTCCCGGCAGATTCTGGATATTTGTTTCTGCAGACGAGGCAGTTCCCAGAGGGGCAGGCTGTTTCCCAGATCTCCCCTGGCAATTACAATTTCATCCGCCGCCGCCGCAAGCTCCCGCACATGAGCTGCGCCTTCCTGGTTTTCGATCTTGGCAAAGATACGCAGGTCATTGTTGTCTTCCTTTTCTGAATGACCGTATCCGATATCCCACAGGGCCGTTTTCAGCTGTTCTATATCCGATGCTCTCCGACAGAACGGGAGCATGACTCCCGTGACGCCCAGTTCAGGGGCCAGCGCCAGGTTTTTTCGATCATGTTTCGTGAGCGCCGGGAGATCCCAGCTTTTTCCGGGAACAGCTACGCTCTTGCGGGACGTCAGGGTCCCGCCCCTGATCACCAGGGCCAGCATCTCTGCAGAACCGGCACCACGCCCGTGCCGTTCTCCATTCTCCGTCGCTCCCATGATCTCCAGTTCCAGTTTTCCGTCGTCCAGAAGAATGCGGTCTCCCGCGGAGAGGTCTGCGCATACCTGTCCGGGAAGCGACAGGTCTTTTACAGGTATGACTTCACCAGCGTTCATGGCAAGCGGCTTCGTCAGGATTCCTGACCGCAGCTCCGGTCCTTCCAGATCGATAAGGATCTGAAGTTTCTTGCCTTCTTCCGAAGCTACCCGATGTGCCAGTACGATCCAGTCTCCGTGATCAGCCAGACCGCCATGAGAAAGATTGATCCGAAGGCCTGTCATGCCGGCCCGTACCATCCGATGCAGAATGTCTTCCTGCAGGCATGCCGGTCCCAACGTACCGTAATAGTCCATTTTATTTCCTCTTCTCTGTTTTAAATAACCGTCCATTATTTTACGACACAGGATACATTGTTTGCAAGGGGAATTTATGCCAGATGTATTTCTGCGCGATTTTAAAGTGCTATATACCAACACGTATTGTAACTATGCATCTTCCGGAATTCATATATGGAAATTCGTTATCTACTTGCATGTGTTTCATTTATTTGTTATTATATCATGAGACAATTTCAAAAGATTCTTTCTTTATAGTAATCCGGGAGAAAAAAATATGTATAAGATCTTCGAATACAATCCGCAGCTTACCCCTTTCACCGGGGACATTGACCTTCGCATGAACAATCTGAAGGAAACGCGCAAACGCATTCTTGGAGACGGAACCTCCCTCTCCGCTTTTGCTAACGCTCATCTGTACTTCGGAATTCATCATGAAGGGCACGAATGGGTCTACCGTGAATGGGCACCGGCTGCCCAGCAGCTCTGGCTGACAGGTGAATTTAACAACTGGAATCCCCGTTCTCATCCGCTGACGTACATCGATAACGGTGTATGGGAGCTCCATCTGCCGGGCGATGATGCTCTCTGGGAGGGATGCCGCTGCCATACCATCGTGCGGCACGACGGCACGGAGACCGACCACATCCCGCTGTATGCGCGCCGCGTGATTCAGGAAAAGACCACACTGCGCTGGAAAGCCGAGATCGTGGATGACGCCAAGATCTTTCCCTGGACCGATGAAAAATTCCGGCCCGCAAAGGAGCTCCTGATCTATGAGGCTCATGTTGGCATGGCGCAGGAGGATCCGCGTGTAGGTACGTACCGTGAGTTCGCGGATTATACACTGCCCCGCATCAAAAGAGCCGGCTACAATACCATTCAGCTGATGGCGATCATGGAGCACCCTTATTATGGTTCCTTTGGCTATCAGGTCTCGAATTTCTTCGCCTGCTCCTCCTGGTTCGGAAAGCCTGAAGACCTGAAGTATCTGGTGAACACCGCGCATGCCATGGGCATCCGTGTCCTGCTGGATGTGGTTCACTCTCATGCTGTCCGGAATACAACGGAAGGCATCAATGAATTCGATGGTACGACATGGCAGTTCTTCCATGATGGTCCGAAGGGCGATCACCCTGCCTGGGATACCAAGCTGTTCAACTACGGAAAGACAGAGGTCATTCATTTCCTCCTGTCCAACCTGAAATTCTGGATGACGGAGTATCATTTTGACGGCTTCCGCTTTGACGGCGTGACCTCCATGCTCTACCATGATCATGGTCTGGGCTCGAATTTTGACGACGATCACAAATATTTCTCTTTGAATACAGATACAGAAGCGATCACCTACCTTCAGCTGGCCAATCAGCTGATCCGTGAGGTCAATCCGCTGGCTATCACGATTGCGGAGGATATGTCCGGCATGCCCGGTATGTGCCTTCCTATTGAAGATGGCGGTATTGGCTTTGACTACCGGCTGGGTATGGGACTTCCGGATATGTGGATCCGCCTGCTGAAGGATACCCGGGATGAGGACTGGAACCTAGAGCAGATGTGGGGCGATATGTGCCTGCGCCGTCCCGGCGAAAAGACCGTGGCCTATGCAGAAAGCCATGATCAGGCGCTTGTCGGAGATAAGACCATCATGTTCCGTCTGGCGGACGCCGCCATGTACACGGATATGGACAAGATCTGTCACACAGGAGTTATCGACCGGGCTGTTGCACTGCACAAGATGATCCGGCTTCTGACCATTGCCGCCGGCGGCGATGCCTGGCTGAACTTCATGGGTAATGAATTCGGACATCCTGAATGGATCGATTTCCCCAGAGAAGGAAACGGCTGGAGCTTCCATTACTGCCGCAGACAGTGGAGCCTTCGTGATAACGGCTATCTGAAGTATCAATGGCTGGGAGAATTCGATGAAGCCATGGTGGCGCTTATCGATTCGAACAATGTGTTTGATCAGAAAATGCCGAACCTGGATCTTGTTCACGTGAGCGACCATATCCTTGCCTTTGAGCGGGGCGGTCTTCTGTTCGTATTCAACTTCCATCCGGAAAAATCCTTTGCGGATTACCTGATTCCGGTCGGTGAGTCCTGCGATTATATCCCGGTCCTCTCCAGTGATGAAAAACGTTTTGGCGGCATGGACCGTATCTCCTTCCAGCCCTACACGGCCTGGCAGAAAGGGATGAAGGGCAACTGGCTGCGGCTGTATCTTCCTTCCCGCACGGCGGTGGTCCTGCAGCCCCGAAAGAGAAAATAAAACAGAACTATGAGCATTTTCTCTTCTTTTCAAAAAGACAGCTCCCCGGAATATTCCGGGGAGTGGTATGTGCCTGATGCGGAACCTGCGGATTACGCCAGTGACCGCGTACGGGAAAAGGGATACTCCATGATTGCTGCGATCCTGCATGTTGTCATCGGTCTGATCCCCGCCATGGGACTTTCCGCGGTCTACGCGGCTGCTTTTTATTCCGCCGGCCTGTTCATTGTCCTTTACATGACCTGGCTGATCTATCGCGCACCTTCTGAGAAAAAGCCTCTCTCACGGCCCGATTACAGCAAATATGTCCAGCGCACAAAAATTCTGGCGACTGCCGCCCGCGTGGTGGTGCTGCTTACCTTCGCCGGTGATCTGATCGGCAATTTTGCCCTGAGGCTGGATATTTCTGTGTGGATGGTACTGCAGATCATCCTTCTGCTGCTGGAAGCACTGGATCTTCAGTTCCTGTACCGGCATCAGCGGGATATGACCTATTCTGTTGAAGTAAAGTAAACAAAAGGGTGAGACCGGAAATATGGTCGGTCTCACCCTTTATTCTTTTCTGTAATTACGTTTCAGGACTCACCATTTTTTCGGCACGCTTGGGCGGTGCCGGTTCCATGTGGAACTCTTTTTCGTTGAAGTCCCGCATCAAGCGGTCGATATTACTGCCGATATCCTGCTCCGCATCCAGGTTCCGCTCGCTCTCTTCCAGATAGAATTCATAACGTTCGGAGAAGCGCTTCTGCAGTGCCTCTCGATTGGAGGAGAGGGGTCTGTCATCGGTGGTCACCAGGTAATCAATGGGCCGGTCGATGAAATAGATGGTGCCGTTGCCTTTCAGCAGTTCCATATTGCGCTTCCGCAATACCGCGCCGCCCCCGGTCGCGATGACTGTATTCTGCCATGCGGAGACCTCTGCAATGGCTTCGCTTTCCACATCCCGGAATTTTTTCTCTCCAAACGCTGCAAAAAAGTCAGAGATAGGCATGCGAATCTTTTTGATGATCTCATCATCCACATCCACAAAGTCCATGGAGAGACGGCTGGCCAGCTCTTTCCCGATGGTCGTCTTCCCGCTGCCCGGCATGCCGATGAGCACAAGATTTCTTCTGGCTGAAAGCAGCTGTTGATAGACCTCTTCGATCATCGTCTCCGGGATCTTCTCTCCCGTGAAGAGCTCTGCCGCATACTTGGCCTGTGCGATCAGCATATACAGACCGCCCAGGGCCCGCACGCCGCGCTCCTGTGCTTCCACCACAATGAAGGAACGCAGGGGATTGTATACGCAGTCGATCACACCGATCAGATACGGATACAGCTCGATATCAAAGGGTGCATAGCCCGGTACCGGGTAGCTCCCGCAGGGCGTGGTGTTGATCCAGATATCTGCATCCTCATGTTGTGCAGCCGCCTGCCCGTAGGTAAGGCAACCTTCTTTTCCTGTCCGCGAGACACGCCAGACCTCCCGCGCGCCAAAGAAATCTGCAACCGCCTTTGCTGTCAGAGACGCGCCTCCGCTTCCGGCGATCAGCACCTTTTTCCCGGTCAGTGTAATACCGCAACGTTTGATCAGCGAGATCATGCCCGGATAATCGGTATTATAGCCAATCAGCCGTCCGTTCCGGTTGATCACCGTATTTACGACCCCGGTCCGCTCCACAAGATCATCCACCTCGTCCAAAAAAGGAAGTACATCCTTTTTATACGGCGCGGTCACATTGATCCCCTTGAAATCCCGGGACGCAAAAAAGCCGGGCAGATCTTCACGGGTGAGCACCACGTTCTGATAATCATAATCCGCGAACAGCGCATGTATATCTTTGGAACTGGAATAGGCCAGTCTCTGGCCGATCAGACCATATTCCATGAAATCGCCTCCTTATAGTGCTACCAGCAGAATGGTGATGATCACTGTGCTGATCACAATAGACATAGAGTTCAGTGTGCTGGAAAGACTCTCGTCTCCTCCGATGCGCAGCGTGAACACAGGGCACAGCGCCGAAAGGGGCGCAAAGGCCACGATCATCATGGCCTTACGGACCTCCGCCGAAAACGGCAGCAGGAACCAGAAAAGTGCTGCAATGGCTGCCGCAATCCCGTATCGCAGGATCAGGCTGAAGATCGTGTGCAGCTGCTCCTCTTTTTTCATCCGCCATTCAAATCCAACGCCAATCACGAACATGGCCAGGAATGCATTCGCATTACCTACAGTCTGTGCAAAGGTCGTCACCAACAGTGGCAGACGAAGCTGAAGAACGGAAATGATCAGCATGAACAGATAAACGTCCAGCGGAATGGAAGAAAACAGCTTTTTCAGGAATTCCTTTACCGTGTGCCGTTCCCCGGCATCCGCCACCATCGATGCCATTGCATAGGTGCCTCCGGTGCACATAATGGAATTACCCGTATCGAACAGGCAGACGGCCACCACGCTTTCCGGTCCCAGAAAGGCCTGGGTAAAGGGAAGCGCAAAGGAACCAATATTAAAGCCCGACAAGTTGATCATATAATAACCGCGGGAGGAAGGTCCGCCCTTCGACCCAACGATATATCCCAGGAAAGAACAGAACAGATTCAGCGCGATCCCGATGGGAACAAAGACCAGAAAGGCATAATCTAGTGTGAACTCACTGAATTTGGCGATGATCACGCAGGGCAGCGTCACGTTCAGCGAGATCCGTGACAGCAGCGGAAAAGCTTCCCGGGTCAAAAAGCCCGTGCGTTTCAGAAAATATCCAACAAAAATAATAGCGACCATGGAGATCGCCTTGGCAAGCACCTCAGCCATGCGTTTTCATCCTTCCATCTGAGAAGAGATTCCATCCTCTTCCACTGCATTGTTATGTCTTTTCCTCTCCGGAATCTGGGAATAAATGACTGCGGCAAACACCAGCACACAGCCGGAAGCTTCCCGCAACGTGGGAATCTGCTGCAGGATCACCATTCCGCCCAGCAGGGCGAACACGGATTCCAGACTCAGGATCAGTCCCGCAGTGACCGGCGGCGTGTATCGCTGTCCGATGATCTGCAGGGTATAGGCTATTCCGGAGGACATAATACCGGAATACAGAATCGACGGTGCCGCCTCCTTCAATGCGCTCCATGTAGGATGATCGAACACAAGCGCCGGTACCGCCAGCGATACCACAGAAAAAAGCAGCTGGCAGAAGGACAGACATACACCGTCCACCCGGTCCGTCATGGCATTGACGATCATGATGTGCGTGGCAAACACAGCCGCACATATGATCAGCATTACATCGCTGGCATTCATTCCGGAAGTCTCCGATACGCTCAGCAGATAAATTCCGCCCATACAGAAGATGACACAGAAGATGATCTTTTTGGGGATCTTCTGCCCCAGAAAGAATCCAAACAACGGCAGGAACACCAGATACAGGGCCGTCAGGAAGCCGGCCTTTCCGGCACCGGCTGTCTTCATGGCCATCTGCTGAATGGTACAGGCAAAGGTAAAGGCCAGGCCGCAGCCAAGCCCTCCCTTCAGGACATTGTGAAATTCAAACATATTTCGGGCTTTTCCTTCGCGGACCTCCTGCTGATTGCGCCGATAGCGAAGGATCAGCACCGGCAGGATCGTCAGCAGCCCCAAAAAGGAACGCACGCTTTGAAACGTGAACGGACCTACACTGCGCATGCCCGCGCTCTGTGCCACAAAGGCCAGGCCCCAGATCACGGAAGTCAGAAGAAGGACCATACTGCCGAACAGGGGCCTTCTGTTGTTTTTCATATATTATTCCTCATCCTCTTGTTTTTCCAGGCAGTAATATCGGAAAAGCTCACCGTTGCGCTCGGTAACGTAACCGCTTCCGCCCCGCTCCTTTACATCCTCCACCATGGTCACCAGCAGCAAAGCCTCTTCCGGCGGAAGCTCAGGCGTGTAGGCTGCGAACCAGCCAAGTTCTGTACCGAACATATCATCCTTGGAGTCCTTGATCTCTGCCGTGCCGGTCTTCCCGGCGATGGTAAGACCACGCACTCTGGCGCCGTGTCCGGTGCCGCCGCTGCTTTCTACCGCTTTGGTGAGCGCTTCATTGATCAGCTCACATGCATGGGGAGAGAATACTCTCAGGCGCCAGAAATCCTCTTCTGTCGCAATATTCTCAGACGTCTCGGAGGATTCTTCCGCAAGCTCGGGCCAGGGATCTACATAACTTTCGTCTTCCTCGTCCCCGTCATCATCGTCCTCGTCATCATCTTCTTCGTCCGAGAACATATCATCCTCATCGGCATCCGCCAGATCTTTGTTTGCATTCTGTTCCACGGTCGCAGCGTCTTCATCGTGCTCCAGATGTGGCCGGATCATGCTTCCGCTGTTCAGGAAAGCGGAATAGATGGTGGCCAGATGCAGCGGGTTGACCTGAATAGAGCCCTGTCCGTAGCCGCTGTCCGCCAGCTGCACGTCGGATTCAATATGACCGCCGCCTGCATAGGTAGAGGTACCCATCTGTATATCAAACGGGATTCGCTCTCCAAAGCCAAGGCTGTTCAGGGTGGATTCCAGCAGATCCGTGCCCAGCATGCAGGCTACCTTTGCGAAATATACATTATCAGAAACGACCAAGGCATTGACCAGCCGTGCGGGACTGGCCGCATGCAGCGTGGTCACATAATAATTACCCCAGCCGGCGTCCGCCTGCCAGCTGCTCTCGCTCCCAAGGTTCTCCTCCGGATCCAGCACGCCGGTGGAAACGCCGATGGCGCCAACCACCGGTTTAAAAGAAGAACCGGGCGTCCATACGGCGCGGAAACGGTTGACCAGCGGCTTGGAAGGATCATCGTTCAGCAGATCCCATTCATCCTGAGAGATTCCCATGATGAAAAGATTATCATCATAAGAAGGCGTGCTGACCAGGGCCAGTACCTCTCCGGTATACGGATTCATGGCTACACTGGCCGTCTTGTCCTCCAGATAAGTATCATAAATCTTCTGCTGAAGATCTATGTCGATGGTCGTGACAATATCCTCGCCATCCTTCGCCTCGGTCTCTGCCAGAACCTTCAGTACATTGCTCTCCGCTGAAAGAACACGGATCAGGCGGCCCGGAGTCCCTCGCAAGCGCTCCTCATACAAGCTTTCCAGCCCCACCTTGCCGATCAGACTGGAAGAGGAATAAGCTCCCTCCGTATCGGCATCCAGTTCTTCCTGGGTAATGCCCTGCAAGTATCCCACCAGATGCGAGGTGACCTCTCCGTACGGATATTCTCGTACCTCAACATCTTCGGTCTTGACACCGGGAATCTTCGAAAGATGCTTGTCCCGCAGCTGTTTTCTGGCAATCTCATCGGTCTGTACTTCGGCATAAAGCTCCTCATTTCTTAGCTTTTCTACCGTGGCGATGGGAACAAGCGTATCATCCGTTACCCAGCTGGCACTCATCTTCTTTCGGATGGTCTCCTCCGGGATATCCAGCTCCTCTGCCAGCCTGGAGACAGAATCCGCCTCCGCCTCCCCCGGCACGATACCGACCGAAACGGCGATTCCCGTGCCGGCCAGAACATTTCCGTTCCGGTCCAGAATACGGCCGCGGGCCGCCGGTGTCGTGGAGATACGAACCGATCCCGTCTCTGTCAGATCGGGAAAAATAACGGAATCCTGCCAGGAGATCTTATAACTCCCGGATTCCGGAACCACTGTAATGGAATTGTCAAAGGAAATATGCCCGGCGATGGTGTCCATTCCCTGGGTATAGATGTACGTCTTCCCCTCGGTTCCCTCTTCCGGTTCTGCTTCTTTGATCAGCTCAAAGGTGATATTCTTTGCCCGGATACCGCCATAGATTTTTTCGTGCCGTTCCAGATAACGATCCCTGTCAACACGGATCCGGCTCTCCTTATCCAGAAGATCATACATCCGGGGATAATCCTTCTTATTTAGGCGCTCAAAATAGGTCTCCAGCACCTCTTCCGCAGAAGTATCGGGCGCCAGTGGTTCCGCCACTGTGGTAGCGGACACAGCCTCTTCCCGGGCGGCGGCGGCCTGCTGCTGCCGCTCCTCATTATGCATGAAATCCCAAACGGCGATTCCAACGCCGCCGAACGCAATCACAGCCGCAAAAGCCAGGAACAATAAAGCCCAGCCCATCAGCGCGGATCTTTTTTTACGTCTTCTCCTGCGGCCGCTCATACCTCTACCTCCTCGTCATCTGCTAATACTGTGCTTCCTTCGATTCTCTGCGAAACCGGCGGATTAGATACGTCCCATCTCCTTCAGCACCTTCTCTGCCTCTTCCTTATCAGAAAAGTGCGTGCGCACACCTGCGATCTCCTGATAGTCCTCATGGCCCTTTCCGATGATGGCGATCACATCTCCGGGCTGAGCGCCGGCAATCGCGTACCGGATGGCTTCCCGGCGATCAGGGATATCCACGGATTTTCCGCCGGTCGGATCCAGCCCGATATGAATATCTGCCATAATATTTTCCACCGCTTCGTTGCGGGAATTATCGGCCGTGACCACCGAAAGATCCGCCATCTCCCCGGCGGCCTCTCCCATTTCGTACCGGCGGTGCGGATCCCGGTTCCCGCCGCAGCCGAATACCACGACCAGGCGCTTCGGCTGATAATCGCGGAGCGTCGTAAGAAGGCTCCGGGTGCTGACGCCATTGTGTGCGTAGTCAACGATCACGGAGAAATCCTCCGATGCATAGACAAGCTCCATCCGGCCATTTACACGGATGTGCTTCAGCGCCTCGCAGATGGTCTCCGGGTCAATCCCAAGCGTCAGAGCCGGTACGATCGCGCTGAGGGCGTTGTAGACGCTGAACAGGCCCGGAATCCCCACCTGAACGGGGAAGTCTGCCTTTCCCGCCAGATCAAAGGCAGCGCCCATGAAAGCGCCTTCCTTCAGATGACGGATATTCTCTGCCCGGTAATCATCATTGTCCTTGCATCCATAGGTAAGCACGCGGCAGGTATGGCCTTCCAGCAGCGCTTCGCAGTTGGGATCATCCGCATTCACGATGCCTGTCTCACATCTGGTGAACAGCTGTCCCTTCCAGTAACGGTATTCTTCAAAGGTCTTATGCTCGTTCGGTCCGATATGATCCGGAGAAAGGTTCGTAAAGATACCCAGGTCAAAATGGATGCCTGCCACGCGGTCCATCATCAGTCCCTGGGAGGAAACCTCCATGATCATATATTCACAGCCGGCCTGTACCATCTGCGCAAAATAATTCTGCAGTTCATAGGATTCCGGCGTGGTGTTTTTGGTGGCATGAAAGGTTCCGTCGATCACGGCGCCGTTCGTACCGATCAGGCCCACTTTCTTTCCGGCTTTTTCCAGGATCTCCTTCAGCATGTAGGTGCTGGTGGTCTTTCCCTTGGTCCCGGTATAACCGATGGTGGTCATCTTCCTTGTGGGATGATCAAAATATGCCGCAGAAAGCTCTGCCAGGGCACGTCTTGCGCTGTTCACGCGGATGGCCGTAAGCCCCTCAGGGATTTCAACGTCACGCTCCACGATGACGGCAGATGCGCCTTTTTCGGCAACCTGCGGAATAAATTCATGGGAATCTCTGGTCGTTCCGCAGATACAGACAAAAACCTTATCCTTGCAGTCCTTGCGGGAATCATACACCACGTCCGCCGCGGGCACATCCAGGCTGCCCTGGATCAATGTATAATCTATTTCAGTAAGCAGATCTCGAAGTGTTTTCATAGCTCAACATCCTTCCTTTGTAGTTAACTTTCATATTATACTATTAACCTACAGTAAAATCAAGCATCCGACGGTCCGTATTTTCTCTCTTTACGCCCCCCTCCGGCTGTGGTACAATACAACAATCCTGAAAAGAAAAGAGATCGATCTATGAATAAAAAAGAAATCGCGGAGATCCGCAAACAGTTTAAACAGGAAAAGAGTACCATCTCCCGCCTGTGCCTCTGTTATGTCAACCACGACAAAGAAAAGCTGATGGAACAGAGCGTTCGTTTTCTCACACTCCCCGAAGAAGAGCTGTTCAAATATTTTGAAATCTTCCGCCAGACCCTGGGCGGCACACCAGACAAAAACCTTCTGAATCTGTCCTTTCCTACGGAGGAAGAACTTCCGGGCGGAGCCGCGGATTTCCTGCGGAAGCTGCGGGATTCCAGGCTGGAAGATGAGATCCTGGTCTCTGAATTCTTCGACCGCATTATCGCTAACTACAGCTACGCGGAAAACTATCTGATCCTGGCCGTATATGCCGATTATGATGTCCCCGGAAAAGCCAGGGACGGCATGGAAATGTTCGATGCTTCCGACTCAGTCTACTCTCACATACTGGTCAGCATCTGCCCGGTCGCATTAAGCAAGCCCGGCCTTTCCTATGACCCGGACCGCATGGAGCTTCACACCCGTATTCGGGACTGGGTGGTCGATAAACCGATGAACGGATTTCTTTTCCCCTCCTTTACGGACCGCACGGCCAACATCCATGAAACTCTCTTCTTCTGCGCCAAACCGGAAGAGCCGCAGGAAGATTTTCTGAAGATCGTACTGGGAAATGCCCTGCCCTTCAGTGCCGGCCGTCAGCGGGACGCCTTCCGGGACCTGGCCTCGGAGGCCATGGGCGAGACCTGTGATTTTGAGACAGCGGTCTCCCTTCAGCAGCACCTGAATGAAATGCTGGAAGCCTCGAAGGAAGAACCCGATCCGCTGACACTGACCCGGCAGGATGTGGAAACACTGCTCACCAACAGCGGCGTGCCTCAGGAAAACCTTACCGATTTTTCAGAGACTTTTACCGCCATGGCCGGGGAAGACACGGTCTTTTCTGCCAAGAACGTCGCGGAGCCCAAAAAAATCCGTGTGGAATCTCCGGGGGTAAAGGTCACGGTAGACCCCACCTATATCGACCTTCTGGAAACCAAGGTGATCGACGGCAGACCGTGTCTGGTAATCCCAGTGGACAGCCATATCGAGGTAAACGGCGTAACGGTCCGTGCTACCCTAGAAACAGCCACGCCCTCTGCCCTGGAGGATGCTGCGGAGGAAGAATATATTTGAACCTAAAGCATTCCTCTGGATGCACTAAATACAGAAATACATATAAAGCGGCCGCTTTCCCTCTGGGATCGCGGCCGTTCTGATCTTCTACTTCTCATTTACATCTTTACCATGACGGCAGATATCCTTCAGACAGCATTCCGTACATTTCGGCCGTCTTGCCACACAGACGGCACGGCCATGGTGCACAAAACGATGACACAGGTCGTTCCCCTCCTCCGGCGGTACGATCTGCCGCAGGGCTCTCTCCACCTTGACCGGTTCTTTGACATCATCCACCAGGCCGATCAGATTGCACAGACGGATACAATGCGTATCCGTAACGATCGCCGGCTTTCCGAAAACATCTCCCAGCACCAGATTGGCGCTCTTGCGCCCCACGCCGGGGAGCTTTAACAGTTCTTCCATGGTGTCCGGAACGCAGTCGTTACATTTTTCGTGGAGGATGCGCATACACGCAGAGATGTCCCGTGCTTTGCTCTTCCCCAGTCCGCAAGGCCGCACGATTTCTTCTATCTCCGCCGGATCCGCTGCCGCCAGCGCCGCGACCGTGGGAAACTGTTCATACAGCTTGGGGGTCGTAAGATCCACCCTCGCATCCGTGCACTGTGCCGCCAGCCGCACGCTCACCAGCAGCTGCCACGCATCCCGGTAATCCAGCGTACATTCCGCCAGCGGATACGCCTCCCTAAGCCGTTCGATCACCTGGGCCGCCAGCTTCTTTTTTGCCTCTAAAATATCCTTTTTCTCATTCATAACAGACTTCTCTTTTCTTTAAGATCAATCCACAAAATTTCTTTTTGTCATGTGCGTTTCTCTTTTTCCATTTATACCCTTCCCACAGGTTTTCTGTCAAGTCCTGTCAATAACTGTTATTGCCAAATCCTATATTTTTTGTCATGAATTCCTCTTGCAATCGCACAATTTTTGTAGTATTCTAATTTTTATTAGATGGACCTTATGCTATTGAGGTTCAAAAAAGGAAAAGGAGAGAGTAGCTTATGTCCAGTCTCATCTATGCCGCACCCGTCTGCGCGGTGTTGGCGCTGCTTTTCGCTCTGTACAAATCGAGTTTTGTCTCGAAACAGAACGATGGAACCGACCGAATGAAGGAAATTGCCGCTGCCATCAGCGAAGGCGCCCACGCCTTCCTGTTTGCGGAATACCGCATCCTGGTCATCTTTATTGTGATCCTGTTTGCCCTGATCGGCCTGGGAATCAGCTGGCTTACGGCCATCTGCTTCCTGGTAGGCGCCGCGTTCTCCGTGGCCGCAGGATATGCCGGTATGACCGTTGCCGTCAAGGCTAACGTACGTACCGCCAACGCTGCCCGTGAAAACGGCATGAACAAGGCCCTGACCGTTGCCTTTGCCGGCGGTTCCGTTATGGGTATGTGTGTGGTCGGCCTTGGCCTTCTTGGCTGCGCACTGATCTATGCCTTCACAGGAAATTATGAGATCCTGTCCGGCTTCAGCCTGGGTGCCTCTTCCATCGCCCTGTTCGCTCGTGTGGGCGGCGGTATTTACACCAAGGCTGCTGATGTCGGTGCTGACCTGGTCGGTAAGGTAGAAGCCGGTATCCCGGAAGATGACCCCCGTAACCCTGCCGTTATTGCCGATAACGTGGGCGACAACGTAGGCGACGTTGCCGGTATGGGCGCCGACCTGTTCGAATCCTATGTTGGCGCGCTGGTATCTGCTGTCACCCTGGGTGCCACCACGGCTGCCTTTATTGAGGCCGGCATCGCAAATGAAGCTGCTATCTTCCCGCTGCTGCTGGCGGCTGTCGGTATTGTGGCTTCTATCGTCGGTACCTTCTTCGTGCGCGGCGGTGAGAACACCAATCCTCAGAAAGCACTTTCTGCCGGCTCCTATGCCTCTGCTGTCGTGGTCGCGATCTGCGCCTTCATCTTCAGCAACATGTTCTTCGGAGGCTTCAGCCAGGCCATCGCTATCGTGTCCGGTCTGGTGGTAGGTCTGATCATCGGTAAGGTCACCGAAATCTACACCTCCGGCGATTACAAGTACGTTAAGAAGATCGCGGATCAGTCTGAGACCGGTTCTGCCACAACTATCATCTCCGGCCTTGCTGTCGGTATGATGTCCACCTGCGTTCCGCTGCTGCTGATCTGCCTGGGCATCTTCCTTTCCTACAAGACCTCCGGTCTGTACGGTATCGCGCTGGCTGCTGTCGGCATGCTGTCCACCACCGGTATTACAGTCGCTGTTGACGCTTACGGTCCCATCGCCGATAACGCCGGCGGTATTGCGGAAATGTCCGGTCTGGATGAATCCGTACGTGAGATCACTGACCATCTGGATGCTGTCGGCAATACGACCGCTGCCATGGGTAAAGGCTTTGCGATCGGCTCCGCTGCTCTGACAGCGCTGGCCCTGTTCGTATCCTACGCACAGGCTGTAAAGATGGATTCCATCAACATCCTGGATTCCAACGTAACCATCGGCCTTCTGATCGGCGGCATGCTGCCCTTCGTCTTCTCCGCCATGACCATGGATTCCGTATCCAAGGCGGCCTATAAGATGATCGAGGAAGTCCGCCGTCAGTTCCGCACCATCCCCGGCATCATGGAAGGAACCGGCCGCCCGGACTACAAGTCCTGCGTAGCTATCTCCACCCAGGCTGCCCTGCACGAAATGATGGTGCCCGGTATCATGGCTGTTGTTGTTCCGCTGGCTGTCGGCCTGCTGCTCGGCCCGGCTTCCCTGGGCGGCCTGCTGGCCGGTGCCCTGGTGACCGGTGTTATGATGGCTATCTTCATGAGTAACGCCGGCGGTGCCTGGGACAACGCCAAGAAGTACATTGAGGAAGGCCATCACGGCGGCAAGGGCAGCGATGCCCACAAGGCTGCTGTTGTCGGCGATACCGTTGGCGATCCCTTCAAGGATACCTCCGGTCCTTCCATCAACATCCTGATCAAGCTGATGACGGTCGTTTCCCTGGTGTTCGCTCCGCTGATCCTGGCGATAGGCGGTCTGCTGGTATAATCACCGTTGATCTTCGATCAAAGTAATAAAGAAAGAACCCGGAACTCAGTGAAATGAGCTCCGGGTTTTTCGTTATCTCTTGGGTGCAGCGCTGTCGCAGTAGATGCAGCGGTAGATCCGTTTTTCACGGTCTGCCAGCCGGAAAATATGGTCGATTTCCTGTTCTACGGAAGTGATGCAGCGGGGATTTTTGCATTTCTCCACATTCACGATCTCTTCCGGCAGCTCCAGCTTTTTCTTCTCGATGGTCTTACCATCTTCAATAATATTGACGGTGATATCCGGATCCAGATATCCCAGCACTTTCAGATCGATATCGATCTTATCGCTGATCTTGATAATATCCTTCACGCCCAGCTTATTGCTCTTAACGCGGCGCATGATCGCCACGGGGCAGTCCATATCGGCCAGGCCCAGATAATGGAACACCTGCGGGGAATGATTGGCCTTGATGTGATCCAGAACAATACCCTTATCGATCGCGTCTACTTTCAGCATGTGCCTTCTCCCTTCCCCTGGGGCTCCGCCAGGTGCAGCAATCTCATCATCAGTGCCATGCGGACAAATTTACCGTATTCTGCCTGTGCAAAGTACAGGGCTCTCGGATCCTTATCCACCTCTACCGAAATCTCATTGACACGGGGCAGCGGATGCAGGATCTTCAGGTCCTGCTTGGCATTTTTCAGTTTTTCCATATCCAGGATGTAGCTGTCCTTCAAACGGATGTAATCCGCTTCGTTGAAGAAACGTTCTTTCTGTACACGGGTCATGTACAGGATGTCAAGCTCGCCGATGACCTCCTCCATGCGCTCTACCTCGCGGAAGTCCTTGTGCTGCTTGATCAGCACCTCATCCTTGATATAATCCGGGATCTGCAGCTCCTGAGGAGAGATCAGAATAAAACGAATGTTCTCGTAACGGGAGAGCTGTTTGATCAGAGAGTGAACGGTACGGCCAAATTTAAGATCGCCGCAGAATCCGATGGTCAGATCGGAAAGGCGTCCCGTGGTCTCCTTAATGGTCAGCAGATCTGTCAGGGTCTGCGTGGGATGCAGATGTCCGCCGTCACCGGCATTGATCACAGGGATATCCACATTCATGGATGCTACCAGCGGTGCGCCTTCCTTCGGGTGACGCATGGCGATAATATCTGCATATTTTTCTACCGTGCGCGCCGTGTCAGCCACACTCTCCCCTTTGGCGGTGGAACTGCTGTCAGCAGAAGAAAAGCCGATCACACTGCCTCCGAGTTCCAGCATAGCCGCCTCAAAACTAAGTCTTGTGCGCGTACTGGGTTCGAAGAACAACGTGGCCAGCTTTTTTCCTTTCGCAACTTCAGCATAGGCGGGGCGGTCGGAAATGATACGCTCCGCAAGTGCCAGAATATCATCGATTTCATTGAGGGTCAGATCGGTGGGATCGATCAGATGTTTCATGAGAACCTCCGTATTTTTTGTGACGGTCGTCGTTTTCGAAGTGAGTATAAACCGGGGCGGGCCGTATGTCAAGAGGGGATTGATTTCTTTGATATCGCTCTCTATTCATATATCTAATGCATAAAAATACGCATATACATGAATACGCTTGATTTTATGCAAAAATTGTGATAGAATAGACACTATGAACCAGGGAGGAATGCAACATGGACAATATGCAGGGAAAAGAAGCCCGACGGGAAATGATCTGCCGTATCATCGCGCAGGAACATATTTCCACACAGATGGAACTGACAGAGCACCTGCGTGCTGCCGGCTTTGCGGTAACACAGGCAACGATTTCCAGGGATATACGTGAGCTGCGGCTGGTGAAGGTAGCCGATGGCGGCGGACAGTTCCATTACGAAAACCGGGTAAAGGCGGAGCCTATTCCGGAGACGGGCCAGTTCCACGCGCTGTTCCGAAGCACCGTCACCCATGTCGATATCGCCAAGAATCTGATCGTAATCAAAACAGCCACCGGTATGGCACAGGCTGTCTGCGCCACCATGGACAACCTGGAATGGCCGCAGGTGGTCGGTACAATTGCCGGGGACGATACGGTACTCGTCATCGTCAGAACCGACGAAGCCGCCCAGGAACTGCTCCAACTACTGAGGCGGATATAAGAAATATTCGAAATATTCAGAACCATGCGAAAAATAAGAAAAGCAGACACATCGAGCTTGCTCGAATGGGTATGCTTTTCTTTTTTTCATATGGTGAGAATCACCAAGTCACAGACAGAAGCGCTGGTAAGCGCGTCTGTGACTTGTGGTTCTGAAAATTTCCTACCCTTATCCTTATTGCTCCGGCAGTTCCAGTATAAATGCGCAGCTGGGCTGCGGTATTTTCATGGCTTTATGCTGCATGAGGATCTGCCCTGTCTCCATATCTACTTTAAAGAAGCTCAACGTGTTAGATTCCTGATTCACGGAGAAAAGATGCTTTCCGTCCGGGAAGACGCCTACATTCTTGGGGTAAACGCCGCTGATGGGAAGTACCTTCAGCTGTGTCAGCTTCCCGGTCTCGATATCTCGCCGGAAAATACAGATACTGTTCTCTCCGGAATTGCAGACGATAAGATTTTTCCCGTCTTTCGTGATCACAAAGGAAACGGCGGCGCTGTAATCGTTGAATTTTTTGGCCAGTGTCGACTGAATTTCCACCAGGTTGAGCACCGGGCCGCGGCGGCTGTCCTCGTAGCTGTATACCGTAATCTGATTCAGCTGCTCCTTCAGCACATAAAAATATTTTCCGTCCGGACTGAAGCGAATATAGCAAGGCGCTGCTTTCAGCTTGCTGTGCAAGATATCAAGCCCATCCAGCTTCCCTGCATCATGGTCAAATTTGTAGATACGGACCTGATCCAGACCGGAATCCGCCACGAACAGATATTTTTCATCCGGGGAGAAGCAAGAACAGCGGCAGTGCGGTCTCAGATTGCGTTCTGTCACGTTTCCGGGACTGCGGTGATATCGCTGATCTGCGATCTTACCCAGCGTTCCATCTTCATTCAGTCGCAGCACCGTCACCTTGCCGTCATAAAAACCGCACACGACCAGATACGTGTTCTTGCGGGAAACGGTGATATGGCATCCACGCATGCCCTTGATCTGTACGGAATTCAGGCGCTTCAGATCCCCGTCTTCCTGAATGGCAAATGCCACCACACCGAGATCCGTAATGGCATACAGATAGCGATGATCATGGGAGGCGGCCACATACGACGCGTTGCTGACCGTATATTCCGACTGCTTTGTTGCACTGCCATCCTCTGCGTTCAGAGAAAGCACCGTAAGGCCTTTCCCGTCGTTCATATCTGTATAGGAACCCACATAGGCAATATATCTGCTCATAGACCGATCCTTTCTGTTACCGTGCTATTCTATTCTGCTGCCGGAAACATACCGATATTTTAACACACCCCTTGTCATTTGTTAAGTCGTTTCTGAAAAAAAGAGAATCACTAAACATTATGACGAAAAATTGTGATATATTTGAGGAGGATACACTATTGACAGTGTACACTAACTAGGGGTAAAATTAGTGCTAATAAAGACAATATCGGTTCGGTATTCTGCCGGCATTGTCTGAACTCGTTAATTTTGCACTATTTATGAAAAGAGGTACAAACCAATGGGAAATCTTGATCTGACCAAGTATGGTATCACCGGTGCTACCGAGATCATCCACAATCCTTCTTTTGAGTTTCTGTATGAGGAAGAGATGAAACCGGAACTTACCGGCTTTGACAAGGGTGTGCTGACAGAGCTGGGTGCTGTGAATGTTATGACCGGCATCTACACCGGACGCTCCCCGAAAGATAAATATATTGTCATGGATGAAAACTCCAAGGATACCGTTTGGTGGGACACCCCTGAGTATCCGAATGACAACCACGTAATGACCGAGGAGACCTGGGGCAAGGTCAAGGAAATGGCCGTGAAGGAACTCTCCGGCAAGCGTCTGTTCGTCATGGACTGCTTCTGCGGCACCAATGCTGATACCCGCATGGCCGTTCGTTTCATCATGGAAGTAGCCTGGCAGGCACACTTCATCAAGAATATGTTCATCATCCCCACGGAAGAAGAGCTGGCCAGCTTCGAGCCGGATTTCGTGTGCTTCAATGCTTCCAAGGCTAAATGTGAAAACTACAAAGAACTCGGTCTTCGTTCTGACACAGTCGCTGCCTTTAACGTTACCAGCCGTGAGCAGGTCATCCTGAACACCTGGTATGGCGGTGAAATGAAGAAGGGTCTCTTCTCCATGATGAACTACTATCTGCCGCTGAAGGGCATTGCTTCCATGCACTGCTCCGCCAACACCGATATGGAAGGCAAGAACACTGCCATCTTCTTCGGTCTGTCCGGCACCGGCAAGACTACCCTCTCCACCGATCCCAAGCGTCTGCTGATCGGCGATGACGAGCACGGCTGGGATGATGACGGCGTGTTCAACTTCGAGGGCGGCTGCTATGCGAAGGTCATCAATCTGGATAAGGAATCCGAGCCCGACATCTACAACGCTATCCGCCGCAACGCGCTGCTGGAGAATGTAACCGTAGATGAGAACGGCAAGATCGACTTTGCGGACAAGTCCGTGACGGAAAACACCCGTGTTTCCTATCCGATCGATCATATCGAGAACATCGCGCTGAAGGTAAACGGCAAGTCCGCCGGTCCTGAGGCTGAGAACGTAATCTTCCTGTCTGCGGATGCTTTCGGCGTTCTTCCGCCCGTGTCCATCCTGACACCTGAGCAGACCAAGTACTATTTCCTGTCCGGTTTCACCGCCAAGCTGGCCGGTACGGAGCGCGGCATCACTGAGCCCACCCCTACCTTCTCCGCCTGCTTTGGACAGGCCTTCCTGGAGCTGCATCCCACCAAATACGGTGAAGAGCTGGTCAAGAGAATGGAAAAGAGCGGCGCCAAGGCTTATCTGGTGAACACCGGCTGGAACGGCACCGGCAAGCGTATCTCCATCAAGGATACCCGCGGTATCATCGATGCCATCCTGAACGGCGATGTTCTGAAGGCACCTACCAAGATGATCCCGTTCTTCAACTTTGAGGTTCCCACGGAGCTGCCGGGCGTAGATTCTGCCATCCTGGACCCCCGCGACACCTATGCGGATGCTGCTGAGTGGGATGAGAAGGCTAAAGATCTGGCACAACGCTTCATCAAGAACTTCACGAAATATGAAGGCAATGAAGCCGGCAAGGCTCTGGTAGCTGCTGGCCCTCAGCTGTAACTGATACCTACTATAACCAATGAAAGACCGGTACGTTTCTGGGACGTACCGGTCCTTTTTATGTTTTCTCATCTCTATGTTTTCTCATCTCTTTACAAGTTGCAATAGATCAATCCAATCCATGATAAGTATCCATCATGTCACATACTGACATAAATGACGGGGACATTATTTGTACTTCATGCTATAATTATATGGGTAAGTATAGGCTTTATCCCTTCAGGGATGAAATATCAGGAGGTTCCGGATCATGCATAAGGTTTTGATCGTTGAGAGCCAACTTGTTCCACGACAGCTGTTTAAATACATCGTTGCTTCCTCGGGCCGATATTCTATCACTGCCTGTATTGATAATATAGACGAAGCCGATATATTTTGCGCCCGAGGTGAAGCTGATCTGATACTGATAGACCCTATACTCAGTAACGGTTCCGACGGACTTCACGCAGCTGGACAGATCAAGCTGGCCTATCCGCACATTCGCATCATTCTTGTGACTGCCGTTTCGGATGAGCGGATTCTTTTGCGTGCCAGAAATATCAGCGTAGATTCTTTCTGGTATATGGAGATACAGCGCATTCCTCTTATTGAGATCATGGACCGCACAATGGCGGGAGAACATTTATTTCCTGAACATCCGCCTGTAATCAATTTAGGTCTTACCAACAGTTCGCATCTCACAGCCCGCGAAATGGATGTACTTCACCTTTTATGTGACGGGCTTACAGACAGGGAAATCGCTGAAAGTCTGTTCCTGAGCATCACCACCATACGTTATCATATCAATAATCTGATCAGCAAGACAGGCTTCAACTCAAGAACAGAACTTGCCATTCACGCCATCCGAAGCGGCATTACCATCCCCGGATGGAATAATCATCACAAATAAAAACGGGATTTCGAAGATATGTCCCTCGAAATCCCGTTTTTATTTATGCCTAGCGCATGGCCAGCAGCTTCTGCTTCAGTTCCTCTTCCATCTTGGCAATCTCAGCTTCTGCTTCGCGGCGCTTCTGTCTGCCTTCATCCTGAATACGGGTAACTTCCTCCAGTGTGGAGATCAGCTGTTCATTGGTATGACGCAGCGTTTCCAGATCTACCACGCCGCGTTCGGATTCCTTCGCGGTCTCGATAGTGGCGGTCTTCAGCTTATCCGCATTCTTCTTCAGAATCTCATTGGTCAGATCCGAGACCTCGCGCTGGGCCTTTACCGCGGCTTCCGCATGAGCAAGTCCCAGAGCAATGACCATCTGGCTCTTCCAGAGCGGGATGGTGTTCACGATCGTGGACTGGATCTTGTCAGACATCATGACATCGTTGTTCTGAACCAGACGAATCTGGGGTGACATCTGCAGGGAAACCGTGCGGGTCAGCTCCAGGTCATGGATCTTCTTTTCAAACCGGTTGGCCATCTCCACCATATCGTTGACCTTTTGTGCATCCTCCGGCTGACCGGTGCGGGCAGCCTGCTCACGCAGCGCGGGAATGGTGACCTCCTCCAGCTCCTTCAGCTTCTTCTTGCCGGCAAGGATGTACATGGTCAGCTCTTTATAATACGTCAGGTTAAGCTGATAGAGCTGATCCAGCGTAGCGGTATCCTTCATCAACGTGATCTGATGCTTTTCAAGCGCTTCCACGATTTTTTCGATATTGGTCTCCGCTTTGGCGTACTGCGCCTTCATGGTCGCCAGGCTCTTGGCTTTTCTCTTGACCCGGCCAAAGAAGCCTTTTTCTTCCTCGTCCGCGTCAAAATTTCGGAGCTCCGTGACCACTTCAGAAATCAGGCCGCCGACTTCTCCCAGGTCCTTGGTCCGTACATTTTCCAGCGCTTTCTCAGAAAAGCTGGCAACCTTTGCCTGAGCACCGGCGCCGTACTGCATTACCTGCGCGGTATTCATAACATCGATCTGCTTGGAGAAATCCTCCACCATCTTCTTTTCCGCGTCTGTCAGCATGCTGTCATCATAGGCAGGTGCTTCCGGTTTCTTTTCTTCCTCGGCCACTGTGGTCACATCCGGCGCGGCCGGCGCTTCCGCAAAGGGTTCAAAAGTAAGGCTGATGGCCTGTTCCGCATTCGTCTCGCTCATGATCATTATCCTCCTCGTGAGTGGCTTGACACACGTTTACTTACTTGATCTGTGCTTCCTGAACCTGACCCTGCGCAGCTCCCTGAGCAGAGGGCGTACCGGCCTGGGCCGGCTGGCTGAAGGGCTGATCCGTCAATCCTTCCTGTGCCATCAGGTTCTGAAGGACCGCAATATCAGAACGCACATCCATGGCGGCTTCCATATAGAAGGAATCCAGCAGTTTTTCATACGCGTCGTTGATGGTATCGATGGTCTCCTCAATTTCTGCCTTCGCGGAGCTGATATTTTCCCCCTCGATAGGCTGTGAATCCAGCTCCCGGTAGGTCTGTACCAGCTTATCCGTGGTAGGCATATAATAATTCATAAATTTGCGAAGCTTGGGCAATTGGTCCGGCTTCTGCTGCAGCACCAGAAAGATTTTTCTCATCAGCATCTCCAGGCGGTCCAGCTTGCGGGTGATTTCCTCCCCGGGGATGGCATCGTTGGCCTCCCGGATCTTGGAAATATATCTCTCCCCCTCCCGGATAGCGGCCTGAAGTTCCGGATCATCTGCCTCTATGCTGTCGAACAGCCGGCTCTCTTCCTTCTGCTTGGCCTCTTTGGCTCGCTCCTCGTAGGCAGCTGCCGTCTCCTGATACTGACGCCACGTCTCATCATCCAGCATAAGCGTGGTCTGCTGCGCATCCAGTCTTCCGCGCGGGAAGAACTTCTTTTCGATCATCGTGCGCAGATCCTTCCGGACGAACGCTTCGCTCTTTCCCACGGCGGCCGCCAGATCCGCAATACTGACATAACTCCTGCCATCCAATACGGAAACATAGGTGCGGAAGCGTTTCAGGCGCGCCTGCGTGAGCAATCCGAACCTCAGCAGCGCAATAGAGCCCAACAGAAATGGCAGCAGCAGAAAGGATGCAATAATGCCTCCTGTCCTGTCACCCGGAATAAAAATTGTCCCGATGATCGTAGCGAAGAGAGAGAATCCGAAAATACCTGTCAGGAGTCCGCCAAAGATCGTGGAAAGAAATCCGCCGATCTGCCCGGGCGGGTTTTTTGCGTACAGTTCCGGTTTTGCTTCCCGGTACTTACGCAAAAACTCCTCTCCCGCATAGCGGAAGCGCCCCAGGCTGTCACGGACCAGACGACCGTCATGATGGTGGGCCTCCCCGCCCTCCGACCAGCGCCTGGCACCTTCGCCATAAGAATATTTCTCTTCTCCGCGGCGGCGGCCCATAGCCCAGTCACCTGCGCCGTAGGACTGCCGCTCACTGCCTCCGGTATCGATATGCAGTTCGTCAAAGACCTCGTCAATTGTCCGCCGGATACTATTGTTCAGACGTTCAAACTCCTGAGAGCTTACGCAATCATCCACAATACCAGCAATAATATCCCCCAGACTGCGATCCTCTCTGTAAGGCATGACTGCCCTCCTTATTTGTCAGCCTGCAGGCCGGTTATACCAGCACCTTGCAATATTTCTTCTTACCGCGGCGTACTACCACACCGTCTCCGATATCCTCTTTGGTAAAGGCCCGGAAGGGATCCGTAATCTTTTCTCCCTCTACGGTCACGCCGCCCTGCTGCACATTGCGGCGTGCTTCGGAGCGGGTAGGCGCAAGTTCCGCGCGGACCATCATGCCAAGGATATCGATGCTGCCCTCTTTGAAGTCCTCATCCGTCAGTGTGACGGTAGGCATATTGGCGTCGTCTCCGCCGCCGCCGAACAGCGCGCGGGCCGCCGCCTGGGCTTTCTCGGCCTCTTCTTCACCATGTACCAGTTTGGTCAGCTCATAGGCCAGAATCTCCTTCGCAGTATTCAGCTGGCTGCCTTCCCACTTATCCATCTCATCGATCTGCTCCAGGGGCAGGAAGGTGAGCATGCGCAGGCATTTCAGCACATCCGCATCCGCGATGTTTCTCCAGTACTGATAGAACTCATAGGGCGTGGTCTTTTCCGGATCCAGCCACACAGCGCCGGACTGGGTCTTGCCCATCTTCTTGCCCTCGGAATTCAGCAGCAGTGTGATGGTCATGGCATAGGCGTCCTTGCCCAGCTTGCGGCGGATCAGCTCCGTGCCGCCCAGCATGTTGCTCCACTGATCATCCCCGCCGAACTGCAGGTTGCAGCCATATTTCTGGAAGAGCATATAGAAATCGTAGCTCTGCATGATCATGTAGTTGAACTCCAGGAAGCTCAGGCCCTTCTCCATACGCTGCTTGTAGCATTCCGCGCGCAGCATATTATTTACGGAGAAGCAGGAACCGACTTCCCGCAGCAGTTCCACATAATTCAGGTTCAGCAGCCAGTCGGCATTGTTTACCATCATCGCCTTCCCGTCAGAGAAATCGATGAATCGGCTCATCTGCTTTTTAAAGCAATCTATATTATGCTGAATGGTCTCTTTGGTCATCATTTTTCTCATATCGGTGCGGCCGGAAGGGTCGCCGATCATGCCGGTGCCGCCGCCCAGCAGGGCGATGGGCTTATTGCCGGCCATCTGCAGACGCTTCATCAGGCAAAGTGCCATAAAATGACCCACATGCAGGCTGTCGGCCGTGGGGTCAAATCCGATATAGAAGACCGCGTTGCCGGAGTTGATCAACTCTTTGATCTCTTCTTCATCCGTCACCTGCGCGATCAGGCCTCTTGCTACCAGTTCGTCATAAATTGTCATCGAACTATGCTCCTTTTGTTGATTTTCTAACTAATAATTATACAGAATTTACCCTCTGTTTGTCAATATTGTTTAGTTATTGATGGAGTGATGTACGGTGGGCGTGTCCTTGCTGATAGCCTTAAAGGTGTAGCCGTTCGCCTTTCCGTAATCAATGATCTGCTGCAGTGCCTGCGCCGTGGTTTCCTTGGCGTTGGTGTCGTGGCAGAGCACCACATTGGCGCGTCCCTTCTTCAGCGATCCGGTCACATTGGCCACCAGGGTCTCCACCGGGCGGTTATTGCCCTCCGCATCCGTGGAATCCACGTTCCAGTCGTAATAATCAATGCCCGCATCCGTGAGGACCTGTGCCAGGTGGGTGATCACGCCCTCTGTATATCGTTTGCTGATGGTATTGGAGCTTCCGCCGGGGAAGCGACAGCAGAAGGCATGATAGCCCGTATCTTCCTCCAGCTTGCTCTGCAGCTTCAGCAGGCCTTCATAGTAGGAATCCATGCTCCCGTAGGCGACCGCGTAATCGTGGTCCCAGGCATGCAGACCAATGGTATCCCCATCGTCGATCATCCGTTTGAGCGTGGGAATCATTCCCTCCGAATATCTCAGGATAAAGAAGGTCGCCTGAACATCATTGGCCTCCAGAATATCCAGGATCTGCGGCGTCACCTTAGAGCTCGGGCCGTCATCAAAGGTCAGATAAATGACGCTGTCATTATCTTCTTTTTTCTGGACCACGACTGTACGTTTTACCGAGGCCGTATTTCCCGCAGAATCTGTGGCGGAATAGGTCCGCTCATAGGTTCCGGCCGTCTTTGTATCCACCTCTCCCTCCACGGTTACAGAGCCAGAGATATCTCCATCCTTGTCATCCACCGCCGTAGCACCGGGGTCCTCAAACGAGGCGCCGTACTTCAGTGTAATTGTCTCCTCCCCATTAAGCGTGACCTCCGGCGGGACCTGATCCCGCACGATCACATATCGCTCTGCCTTTGAAGTATTGCCGGAGGAATCCGCCACCGTATAGTGAATCACCACGGATTCGTCATCCAGCGTTTCGTGTGTAATTTCGACCTCACCGGTCACATCACCTTCATAAGCATCCTGGGCGGTATAACCGGGTTCCTGAAACGCTGCAAAGTCAGAGACAATGAATTCCTCTTCCGCGTCCTTCAGCGTGAGTACGGGCGCTGTTGTATCCCTCACATGGACCATACGGGTGATCTGATAATCCGATCTCCGATAGGTCAGAGAGTAAGTCAGCTGATAATCTGCCGGGGCCTCCGTATTCACGGTTCCATCGGTCCGCAGCTGATCCGAGAGATCGGTATCATCCCCCACCATGGCAGATGCACCGGGATCCTGAAAAACAGCCCCTACCTCCACGGTCATCTCCGGCTCCCCGTTCAGAGTAAGCACCGGTTTTTTGTTCCAGATATAATAGGAGCCATATGCAGCAAAGGCTCCCAGGAAAAATACCAGAAAAGCCAGAAGGATCCACGGCAGAGGAGAATGACCCCTGCGCGGCCTCCGGCTTCCGTAATAAATCGTAGATCCACTTCGATTTCCTGCCATTAAGATTCCTCCTTATTTTAGAACCGGGTGCCCATCCCCCAGGCGCCATTCCCGGCCGGCTTTCGAAACGAATCGTTTTTCACATATTTTGTGACTCTTCAGAATCGCAAGTTACCAGGCCAGGATCTCGTATCCGTCCTCCGTGACGGCCACGGTCACTTCCCACTGGGCAGAGTCTTCCCCATCGTAGGTATAGATGGTCCATCCGTTATCTTCATCCTGCACAAATTCGTCGGTACCTGCATTCACCATGGGCTCGATGGTAAATACCATGCCGGGTACCAGCAGGATCTCTGTACCGCGGGTGGTCACATAGCTGACAAAAGGATCCTCATGGAACTCCAGACCGACCCCGTGGCCGCCGATATCCGCGACCACCGAATATCCGTGGTCCAGCGCATGACGGTGAACCGCTTCACCCATATCGCCCATGAATCCCCAGGGCTTTACCTGCTCCAGCCCTTTCTGGATGCATTCTTTAGCCACTTCCACGAGGCGGCGGCGCTCCTCAGAGACCTCACCGATGCAGAACATACGGGAAGAATCTGAGAAATATCCCTTATAGATGGTGGAAACATCTACGTTGATGATGTCTCCCTCCTGCAGGATAATGTCCTCTGAAGGGATTCCGTGGCAGACCTCATCGTTGATGGAGGTGCACACGCTCTTGGGAAAGCCTTCGTAATTGAGCGGTGCGGGAATGCCCCCCAGGCGGGTGGTCGTCTCATATACAATATTGTCGATATCCTGTGTGCTCATGCCGGGGCGGATCTGTTCGGCCACCGCATCCAGCACAGCCACATTTATCTTTCCGCTTTCGCGGATACCGTCGATCTGCTCCGGTGTCTTGATCATATCCCGGGTGGGCACAATATGCCCCTCCGCTTCATAGCGCAGTATCTTATCCTCCATCTTCTGATGGCAGTATTTGTACTTTTTTCCGCTGCCGCACCAGCAGGGATCGTTCCTTCCGATTTTTTTGATCATGTTGTTTTTCTCCGTTCATGAAGAGCTCTGTTCGTCATATATCCTTTGAACTGAAAAGAGACGGCGTTTCATCCGTCTCTTTTCCATCCTATCCACGGTGTTCCGTAAAGCCCCAAAGGCCGGCTCTTTTCTGTTTCTGATACTCTCCGTAGGCGGTCTCCAGAATCTGTTTTTCGTTGGAAAACTTCAGAAGGTGGAAGGCCTCATGGTATTTGTAGTACCCGGAATCCAGAAAATATTCTTCTCTCTGAGGCTTGCTGTAATAGCTGTCTGCAGTCATCAGATACCAGTGGACACTTTTTAGGATTTCCTCCTGCGCAGCGTGAAAGGTATACTGGCTGGTGCCCACATAAGAAACAATGCGTGCTTCCACCCCGGATTCCTCTCTCACCTCACGCAGTGCGGTTTCCTGAAACGATTCTCCCGGTTCCACGGTGCCCTTGGGGAACACCCAGCCCTCGTAGCGGCCGCGGATATTTTTGTAGAGAAGCAGGATCTTTCCACGGAAGATGACCACACCGCCACAGCTGGTCGCTTCTGTCATAGCAAGGCCTCCTGTCGATGTGGATATGTGTTCGGTGTCCCCGCTTTCCGGGCAGGAACAAGTACGACAAAACTAACTTTTACTATAGCATGCGACGGCATCAAAGTCAACGGAATTACTCCCCGAAATATGCACGAAACACCTTTTTTGCCAGCGGAGCTGCCACAGATCCACCGCTTCCGCCCTGTTCCACGATCACACTGATGGCGATCTTCCGGGAGGGATCCTTGTCATCCTCCGCATACCCAATGAACCAGGCGTGTGTATCAGAATCCTTGTTGATTTCCGCGGAACCTGTCTTCCCGTAAGCCTTATAACCGTCTCCAGCCGCATCATCGCCGGTACCGTCCGTGACAACGGCCCGCATCATGGCGCCGATCTGCGCGGCTTCCTCCTTGCTCATCAGCTCCGTCATAGTCTCCGGCCCGAAGGATGCTACCTTATCCCCGTAACGCGAAAGAACAGATTCGATCAGATAGGGATTCATCATTTTTCCGTCGTTGGCTACAGCCGCAGCGATCATACAGTTAAGGAACGGCGTCATCTGCGTCTCGCCCTGTCCGATGGCTGTCTGCAGAACCTTCCACTCAGAATTGTTATTGTCCAGCACGAACTGACTGACCGCCATGGGCACACGGCTGGCGGTCTTCCGGTTAAATCCTGCCTCCTGACACAGCGCGTGGAACTTGGCAAAGCTCAGCTGCTCTCCGATATTTGCAAAGGCGCCGTTGCATGACTGCGCAAAGGCTTCCGTGATATTCTCCTCGCCATGCGCGATCCCGTGAGAACACCGGATGATCTCATCCCCCGACTCATAGGCACTGTCGCAGTCAAAGGAAAACTTCTGCCAGCTTCCCGGATATTCACGCATAAATTCCAGGGTCGTCAGCACTTTAAAGGTAGAACCGGGAGCGTACAGGCCCTGTGTGGCCCGGTTTACCAGATTGCTGTTATCGCTTTCTTCGTCCACCAGCCAGTCCCAGTCATCCTCCAGGGTATTGGGGTCGAAATCCGGTTCAGATACCATGGCCAGCACCTTGCCGGTGGCCGGCTCCATCACCACGATGGCCCCGCTGCGCCCGTCAAGCGCATTATAAGCAGCCTGCTGCAGGCCCACATCCAGCGTGGTTTGCACGGTATCCCCCCGGGTCTTGATGCCGCGCAGGGACTCAATGATGCGCAGCGCCGGGTTCTCATGGGAATCCAGCAGATAGCTGCCCGCCAGTGACTCCAGGCCAGTCACGCCGTTGTAACGGTAGCCCACCACGTGCGCGAACACCTCTGAAAGAGGATAGACCCTTGTCTCTGTTCCGTCCTCATCCACATTGGTGGTGGCAAGCACCGTGCCGTCCGCCGCCACGATATCTCCCCTGGCATATTTATCCTCCAGAAGCGCCAGCCGCTTGTTGTTATAAGCATTGTTCCGATAGGTATCCCCGTCTACATAGACAAAGCGGACCAGATAGCCGATGATCACCAGAAAGAGCGCCAGGAACACATAGGAGACCGCCATGATCTCCCGGTTGGTGCGGCGCAGCTCCCGTCTTCTAATATCTTTCTCGCTCCGGTCTCTTTCTCGTCCGGACCGGGACCTCCCGGAAGTCCTCTGACTCCTCCGGGTACCGGTTTCTTCGGTTCTCCTCCGGGTAGCGGTCTCTTCGCCCCTCCTCCGGGTACCGGTCTCTTCTCTCCTCATATCTTCGGCGCGATTCCTGCTCGTATCGCTCCTCCTCGTCCTCTCGTCTCTGGTGCTCAAGCTCCTGCGCCTCCTTTTCCTTCATCAAATGCAGGCCTTCTACAATACCGATCATGATCATGGTCGTCAATATGGAACTGCCGCCGTAGCTGATCAGCGGTAGCGTGATCCCGGTACAGGGAATCAGTTTTGTGACCCCGCCGATATGCAGGAACACCTGAAAACCCACCATGACAGCCAGCCCGAAACCGACGATCTTATAAAACAATTCACTCATCCAGGTGGAGACCCAGATCATCTGGAGTACAAAGCCCAGATAAATGATCACGATACAGATGGCAAAGATCACGCCAAGCTCTTCACAGATGGCCGCGAACACAAAGTCGTTGCGCACCAGAGAGATCAGCTTGGGCATGCCCTGATAAAAACCGGATCCCAGCCACCCGCCGGTCCCGATGGCCATCATGGCCTGTGCAATCTGGCGGCTCTTGTTGTCATAATCATAAAAAGGATCTCTCCACATCTGCACGCGCACCCGCACGTGGGAGAAAAGATGATAGGCGCCTACGGCTGCCAGCGCGCCGCTGCCAAAACCCGCCCCCAGATAGAGCGGCTGGTGCGTGGCGACAAAAAGCATGAACAGATAAGCGACAAAATAGACCAGCGCGCTTCCCAGGTCCGTGGAAGCCACCAGTACCAGAACATGCCCGGCAGCCAGGATGGTGGTGATGACCACCTGTTTAAAGCTGGTGCTTTTTTGCAGCATGGCACCGGTAAAGAACACGAACAGGATCTTGATGAACTCCGAGGGCTGCAGCGCGAAGCCGCCGATACCGATGGAAAGCTGTGCGCCGTAGGAGGTATTTCCCAGCCGCCACACAATGATCAAAATCCCCAGGCCTAGGATGGCGTAGAGCCAGCCCCATTTTGCCAGGATATGCATATACCGGATGATCACCGGGATCAGCAATGTGGCGACCAGTCCCACGCAGATAAAGAAGAACTGCCGCAGGGCATACTCCGGATCCAGACGTGTCTGGAACATCAGGCCGATCGCCGCCAGCATCAGCATGTTGCTGATCAGGATGCGGGACCCATGCCGGTAGACCAGGCCGAACAGAATATAATAGACCAGGAAAACAATGACCTGTGCGCCGTAAAAGATCACCAGCTGAAGGTCCTCTGTTTTCAGATAGATGATCAGATATCCCAGAGACTGCAGCAGCAGCACCAGGAACATCTGGTGACGGCACAGACGGTTCTGCCACGCCACATCCGCGCTGCGGAGCCCGTACAGGTTCAGGACCGAGTACAGGAGTACGATCAGCAGCATCAGATATCGGGAATATTCCAGCACGAGGCTTGTCATTTACTCCACTCCTCTCGTAAAGTGTCCTCTGGTAAAGGCAGCAGGCGGGTCCGTACGTCCCGTCTCAAAAGCCCGCAGCACAGACGAAGCTTCCTCCGGCGTCTCATCTGTAAACATAAAACGGACACGGGGCATGTCCTGCGGGACCCTGTCCAGAAGCCACAGGGGCACGCTGTTATAGATCACGGAATAGCAGTACCGGCACCAGGCAGCCTCCCGAAAAACCGTTTTTTTCCGGTCCGCAAGCGAAGAGTATTCCGCCGTCCCGTAAAGGTCATCACGGGAAAGATGGCGGCTCTTCCGGCAGTTTCCCACCGTCTTCTTGCTGCACTGCGCGCTTACCATCAGAGGAAGTCTTCCGTAGATCAGGCAGCAGCTGTCTTCCCCCTGCACGGATCTTACCTCCTCCCGGTTCAGCTCCACGGGAAGCGTTACGACATCCGCACCAAGCGCCTTCATCTGCTTTTTTGCGCGCTGATTCCAGGTGTAGACACTGGCATCAAAGATCCGCTCCCCCGGAAGTCCCAGTTCCCGAAGGAATGCGGCCTCATCCAGTGTGCGGATCAGGAATCCGTCAAAGTGCGCCTCCTGAAGCTGTTCCCGGTGCTTCAAGATATCCTCTCCCGCTTCTTTCCGAAAGATATACGGAAAAGAAAAGATGGCCGATTTTCCCGCCGTCTGTATCCGTTCCGCCATCTGCCGCCACGCCCCGGGTTCCAGGCGCTCCCCCGGGATGGCGATCCCCGTGGGAACAGAGCTTTCCAGCAGGATGGGCAGCAGACGCGCGTCCTCAATACTAACGTCTATATGCATGGATGATCTCCTCTTCCAGTTTCCGCAGGGCTTCCCGGCGAAAAGCATTGATGGCTCCCACCGGCAGAAAAATATCCCCGGAAACCTGTACTTTCAGATCCTCGAATATAAAGGAGGTATCCCCTGTCTTTTTGATTCGGTCTGACAGTTCAGCCGCCGTCAGGGGACGGTTTTTTGCCTCCTGTACCACAGGGCCGGGAACCGTTACGGAATGCTCCCGGCAGGACAGGCTAAGACGCAGCGGTTCGCCGGGCGCGGCCGTAAGCTCGCCCGTCACAGGCTCCTGCCGCTTCTTTTCGGTATACATCCGGTCGATCTTCCGCAGGCGTTCCTCATCCATAGCCCGCTGCTTCGGTTTTTCACCGGGATAGATCATATCCGCCCCGTTGTGTCGGCGGTAGTATCCTTCCGTGGAGCCGCCGCGGTCAAAAAGCATGCGGAGCAGCTCCTTGTCTTCCGGATCTACTCTGTATCCTTCTCTGCCGTGTTCCAGATACTGATCCACATATTTTTTATAGACAGCCACGGTTCCGGCCGTATACCGGGGTCCCTTCATGCGTCCCTCGATCTTTAGAGAACTCACACCAGCTTCCAGGATATCCGGCAGAATATCCAGGGTGCAGAGATCCTTCAGGTTCAGCAGATGTTCCCCGTTGTAGGGCAGACGGCAGGGCTGGGCGCACCGCCCGCGGTTGCCGCTTCGTCCGCCGATCAGACTGCTTAGCAGACACTGCCCGGAATAACAGTAACACAGCGCACCGTGCACAAAGGTCTCTATCTCCAGGCCGCACGCTTCACGGATGGCCGAAATCTCTGTCAGGGAAAGTTCTCTTGGCAGGACAAGACGGCTGGCGCCCCATTCCTTCACCAGGCGTGCCCCCCATGGAGAGGCAATAGCCATCTGCGTGCTGATATGGATCTCCTGCTTAGGGAAAGCTTCCTTCAGGAGAAACAGAACACCCGGATCCTGCACCAGCACCGCATCTACGCCCTGACGGTAGTAGGGCGTGAACCAGGGGATCAGATCCCTCTCCAGTTCCTTTTCCTTCATCAGGGTATTGACGGTCATATACAGTCTTCTGCCGTGAAGATGTACCTCATCGATGGCCTCCAGCAGTCCGTCCTCGTCCGGGTTTTCGGCATAGGCGCGGGCGCCGAACCGGGAACCGCCCATATAGACGGCATCGGCCCCGGCGGCAATCGCAGCCGACAGGCTCTCCCGGGAACCGGCCGGGGCCAGGATCTCCGGATGAATATTATTCATTTTCAGTCTCTCCCGAGGCAGCCTTCATCTGACGATGTACCAGCTCCAGGCGAAGAGAATCCACCTTTTCCTCCATCTCCCAGAGCTGAGCTTCCGCCTCCTCTGCCCGCTTATTAGCCTGATAATAGTCGTCCGCAATATTTAACAGCAGCATCAGGCGGCGGTCTTCCGGCGTCTGTCTGCCGTAATTCCCGTTTTTCCTCAGATCTTCGATCTTGCCGTTGATATAATCCGCGATCTGCTGCAGATAGGCCGCATCATCGCTTCCCGAAACGGCGATCTGTCTGCCATCGATCACGATCTTATCTGTCATTCTTTCTTCCATCAGTCTTCTCCTTCCGGACTAAGCCCCAGATGCAAGTATGCCTCTTCCGTTGCGATGCGCCCGCGCGGGGTGCGCTGCAGGAACCCGTTCTGGATCAGATACGGCTCGCAGACATCCTCCAGCGTTCCCACATCCTCGCTCAGGGCCGCTGCCAGTGTCTCCAGGCCTACCGGGCCGCCGCCGAATTTTTGAATGATCGTTGTCAGGACTTTCTGGTCCATGCCGTCCAGTCCGAATTTATCCACATTCAGGAGGGTCAGCGTATAATCCGCCACCTCCCGGGTGATTCTTCCGTCAAAACGCACCTGTGCAAAATCTCTCACCCGCTTTAACAGGCGATTGGCCAGTCGCGGCGTACCGCGTGAGCGGCGCGCGATTTCCATGGCGCCTGCCGGGTCGATCTCCACGCCCAGTATGCCGGCCGAATGTGTTACAATGGCCGCCAGTTCCTTCGGGGTGTAGAACTCCAGCCGGTGGATCACCCCAAAGCGGTCCCGCAGAGGGGCTGTCAGCATGCCCACCCGCGTAGTCGCGCCAACCAGTGTAAAGCGCGGCAGATCCAGACGGATGGATTTAGCACCGGAGCCCTTGCCGATCATAATATCGATGGCAAAATCCTCCATGGCAGCGTACAGATGCTCCTCGACCTGACGGTTCAGGCGGTGGATCTCATCGATAAAAAGGACATCCCCTTCTCCCAGCTTGGTCAGGATGGCTGCCATCTCCCCGGGGTGCTCAATGGCCGGCCCGGAGGTAATCTTCAGGTGGGTGCCCATCTCATTCGCCACGATGCCTGCCAGTGTTGTCTTTCCAAGGCCGGGCGGGCCGTAGAGCAGCACATGATCCAGCGGCTCCCCGCGGTTCTTCGCGGCCTCAATATAGACGGAAAGTGTCTGTTTGGCAGCCTCCTGACCGATATAATCCGCCAGAAGCTGCGGCCGCAGAGAATTTTCTATGCGGCTGTCCTCCTCCGTCAGTTCAGTTGTGATCACACGTTTTTCCATACTGTATTATATCCTTTATCGTTACAGGAGATATTTTAGTGCCTGCTTCAGGATCTCTTCCACATCCATTTCGGCGGTTCCCTCGATCTTCCGCACCGCAGCCATAGACTCCGAAGCGGAGTACCCCAGGGCCTGCAGCGCGGCTACCGCCTCCGAAACATTGGCCGTCCCCGCCGCAACGGCCCCTGCCGTCTGTCCTGCGTGCTCAGAGAATTTGTCCAGCGCATCCTGCAGACTCATCTTATCCTTCAGCTCCAGGATCACCTTCTGGGCGGTCTTTTTCCCGAGTCCCGGGGCCTTGGCGATTGCCTTCTCATCCCCGGAGAGGACGGCCATCCGAAGCTCATCCGGCGTCAGCGTGCTCAGCACGCCTAACGCCGCCTTCGGTCCAATCCCGTTCACGCCCAGCAGCAGGCGGAAGACCTCCCGGTCATCTCGCGTCAGGAATCCGTAAAGGGACATGGCGTCCTCCCGCACCGCAAAGTACGTGTAGATCTGTACCTGCTCTCCTCTGGCCGGCAGCCGGTCAAAAACGGACAGCGGCACAAAGATCTGATACCCGATCCCGCCGGTCTCCACCACAATGCGGTCCCCATCCGTTTCCGCCAATGATCCTTTTATATAGGCTATCATTCACCAATCCCCCATCCTGTGCATAGAGTTCATGAGATTATACCATATATTGTACTATTAATCAAGAACACGCACGTATGTTCTGCTGCTTTCAGATATAGAAAAACGGGAACAGATCCCTCTTCCCGCTCCGAAGGAGTGTGAAACATGGTACCTGTTCCCTGTAAATCGTTCTTTATTTAATACCAGGGGTCGTGATGCCGCACTGCACGGCATTTACCGCCAGCTCGGTGCGGGATTTCAACCCGGTCTTGCTGATCAGATTATTGACATGATATCTCACCGTGGCCGGACTTACAAACAGTATGTCTGCGATTTCCTTGTCTGTCAGTCCCTCTGCCAGATAACGGAGAATCTCCATCTCCCGATTTGTAAATTCAGTATTTTTGGCCATGCCCAGCTGGCTGACAGGCGGGGCATCCGGAAAGATATGCTCACCGGCCATCGTGCGGTCCATAATTTCCAGCATGGGAATGGCCTGGACCTCCTTGTACCAGAACGAATCCACTCCGATCTCGCGGGCCCGCTGCAAAAACAGTGCATCCGGAAGCGAGGTCACAATGATCACCTTGATCTTTGGATAGGATTTTTTGATCCTCGCGGCCGCATCCAGCCCATTGCTCCCATCATGCATGACCACATCCATCAGCACCAGGTCTATCCCGCCGCGGGCACAGTAAACATCCGCGATCCGCGCGCTCTCTATACAGGCGGCCAGCTGATAGCGCTCTGTGGTGGCAATGATATTTTCAAACAATTGTCTGGGAACGATCTGATCATCCACGACCAGTACTTTATACGGCATAGGGCACCTCCTCCGGCAGTGTCAGCTGCACAGTAAAACAGGGATCGGTAAATATCTCCATTTTTCCGCCCGGGATCTGTTCCGTCATCGTTCGAAGTGAAGCAAGTCCGCCCTTCTCCCGTACAGGCTCCGTCGGCTGCTGTCCATTATTTGTGATACGGACGATGATCCGGCCATCTTCAGTTTCTATGGTTACGGTCATCACATCCCCCTGGGCATGACGCAGGGTATTCGTAAGACATTCATGAATGGCTGACGCTATAACATGCTTCTGCGGTTCGCTTTGCGGAAGCTCTCCCTGAAGGATCACTGCGACCCCAAGATCCCCGGCCGTCTCCAGGATCAGTTCATATTCATCGCGGGCCGCAGCTGTCTGTCCGGTCTTAAGAAACCCAATGTTCCGCTGAAGCCTGGTCTCAATCTCCCGGCGCTCCTGCTCGGTTCCTCCGTTCCGGATATAGTTTTTGATCGTCAGCAGATCGGCCCCCATCTCATCGTGAAGGCGGATTCTGGAATCCAGCAATTCCTTTTCTGCCGTGAGATCTACAATTTCTTTGTTATATTCTGTCAGACGACGGTTCAGCGCGGAAAGTTCCTCCTGCATCTGTTTCAAAGACGCCGTCTTCTGGTATTCCTCCGTAATATCGTCTGCATGCAGAAAATAAATGAACGATTTCTGAAAGAGCATACTGCTCTCTTTGAACTGCCAGGTCGTACCATCTGACAGTGTGATGATCGGGCCGGGTCCAGGGCTTTCCCGCCGGCAGTCTGCAGGAAGCTCTCCCTCACAGAGCGTCTCCCACAGCTTTTTCCCGCTAAAAAGTTCACCACCGGTAACGGACCTGCAAATTCTTTTCATAGCTGTATTGGCAAGAAGAACTCTGCCCTCGGGAAGATAAAAACACAATCCTGCCGGAAGACTGTCCGTCGCCTCCTTGACCGACATCGGCGTGATAACATTCCTTTCTATGCGGTCCATCGTGTACTTCATGTACAATAAAATGACCGCGCATATCAAGCATAACAACAGGATGGCAGGTTTGGGAAGCGACACAAAGCTGTGAGCCCATCGCGTTGAGGCAGGACTTCGTTTATGTCCATTCGACAGAACGTAATAGGTCATGGTACATTCCGCCGAAAAATAGTTCACCCCCATGATTAACAGTCCCATGATCATCATGGCCGCATGCCTGTGCCTGACACTCAGCGCCACAATATAAGCCGCGCAGAAAAGCAGCAGAACAAATATGATACCGCAATAACTCCAGAACAGATCGCTCAATCTTTTGTGCCCCCTTCCCTGAACTGATAGACAAGCAAAAGATCATCATCCATCTTTGTAAAAGTACGCAAACAGAAAAACCCTTCTCCGCTGCGGTCCCCTTCCTCCGGCGGAACGTTCAGTGTGGAGGCATTCAGCAGTATCCGAAGTGAAAACGTCTTTTCCTCAAAACGCAAAGAGACCATGATACCGGAAAGATGCGCCATACTCCCCTCGACGATCTTCTCCAGCAATTCGTAAGCCTCTGTCAGCATTTCCGAGGAATATTCCGCACTGCCGGAAGCAGACACGGCTGCCTCCATACCGCCAAGACGAAGATATTCCAGAGATTCAGATACTGCCAGCACCAGCTCTTCGGACGTAATTCTTCCATTCTCTGCCAGAAACTCCATATTGCTCCTTCTTTTGATAAAGGCGCAAAGTATGGCAGCATATTGAAGCTTTCGCTCGGGATCTGTCTGCGGATCATCCATGATGGTGTTAAGAAGATCCAGCTGCGGCCGCACGATCGACATGATCCTTTCATAGATACGGTTCCTGGTCTCCAGTCTGCTTTTCTTTTCCTTGATCCCGGCCTCCTCTGACAGATATTCATTTCTGGCCGCTATTCTCTGTGTATACACCTCCAGTTCTCGGTTCAGTCGGTTCACCCGGGAAAGATCTATCTTCCATTCTACAGATCCACCGGTGATCGGATAGTTTCGGATCCGAGAATCTGAATGCATTCTCATGGGAACGGAGGTGCCGCCGGAAACATACGCCGGAACTAAACCGCGGTCATAGATCACGACCGGAAAATCGATCAGCGGAAAGAGCATATCGTAATAGATATTCGCCGGAATCAAACCGGTCTGAATACATCCTTCCAGCGCCGCCATCAGGCAGAACGCCATAAACTCTGTCATATTCCAGATCCTGCATCTGAATAATTGTGCATCAAGATCCAGAGGATACAGAAGACAGTAAATGATACCTAAAGCAATAGAGAGGAACGGCAGCCATCGATATTTCTGCCCCTTGCTCACACGGCTTTTATATATAAAAACACTGATGCTCAAAGCATAAACAGAAAACTGAAAAGCATAGATCAGATAAAACAGCCAGCCGCTTACGGTTGTATTGTCTGCGGCATTCAAACCCTCCGGAAATAATTTGAACCAGAAGTGCAGATCATTTGTCAGGACCCCTGTCATCATCAGCAGCGCGGCCAATGCCGTTACGTGAACGACTTTCGGTACTTTTTCCCGCTCCTCACGATGAACGAGCGCCGCAAGATACAGGCACAGAACCGGAAGTGCTGTCGAAGGAACATAATATAGATACCACAGATAATGATATATATCGTACTCGTAACAAAAAATAATATACCGGCAGATCTGCAGCAGCATATGGAACAGTATTAATCCCACGATCATCAGCATGATCCGGCACAGACGACGGTCTGTCACCCTCTTCTTTACAGACGCCGCCCAAAAGATCAGGATCGTGCCGCAGTAAAACTGAACAAAACAATCAAAAAAACTGACCTTGTACAACAGAACATGAAGCACACCGCAGAGAATAAAAGCGAATGCAATGGCTAGCATATTCCTTCTGATCAGACGCGGCATCCCTTCACCCCCTCGTTGTCATAAGTGTATCCTATTTCCGGATCAACACAGCGCTTCCGACAAAGCCTCCGCAAAGGAAGCATCATCCATGTTCTGAACGCCCTCCACAATGTGGATATGCATGTCATCGGCGCGCTCCCGGAAGTACTGCATCCCTTTTGCACCTTTTCCAAAAGTCGTGGCCACCAGGAGCTTGCGAACATATTTCCCGCCAAAACGCGTGGCTACGGTATGAAGCTTATACAGTTCCTCTTCTCCCACGCTTCCGTTCTTGCAGGAAACAAATACCGGCAGCACTCCTTCCATCAAAATGACATCAATCTCATTCTCCGTATCCACCAGATATTCCTGACTGTCATGGACCACGCCATCCCAGTCAATAAAAACACCGGTCTGGACATCCGAAAAAGCCGGTCCGTTTTCTCCCTGCATGCCCCTCGCTACCATGGCGGTCTTCAGTTCCAGAATGGTGCCTGCCTTTGCCAGCGCACGCTTTACCTGCTCATTTTTAAACCGGAGAGAAAACACATCGCCCTCATTGACCAGCTCCGAGATCAGCCCCGCTCTCTGCAGCCGGGGAAAAATACCTTTCAGGTCCAGATAGAATTCCCGCCGGTCCAGCCAGCGGCGAAACTCCGGCACCGGGACGGACAGCTGAAGCGGGTCCTCCTGCGCAGGTACATATTCCAGCATATGAGACAGCGTAGAAATCTGCGCATTCCACTTCCCGCAGTCCGCGGCATTGATAGCCCACATCTTTTCGACATCCCGGGCAAACTCCTCGTCCCATATCCAGGGCATGGTCCCACCGGGCTTTTCCTCTGCTTTCACCACGCATCCTCCGTGAAGAATGATCGTCTCCTCCACAGAAAGCGGCGGGATGTCCGCGGAAGGAAATTCCTTATCCCCATCACAGTCATAGACTTTTCCCGTGTGCAGATTATACTGATGCAGCTGAATCCCTTCCTTGCGGAAACGTTCAAACACGATCCCCATGGCTACCATGGCCAGGTCATCTCCACCGCCCAGATCAAAGGAGCAGCCGGGATTTTCCTGTGCTATGCGGGAAAGGACCTTCACTATTTTTGACAATTTAGTCTTGACGATAGGCTGCGTAACGATCTCTGTCTCGGGACTCACGCGCTGCGCGAACCGCTGCACCGCCGGCAGATATGCCTCCAGTTCTGAAGATGCTCCCACCAGGATCATCTTTTCCGGCCGGTTGGCCAGAATGCTGACCACATTTTCCAGGGGCTCTTTGTCCAGAAATTCTACTATTACCATATTGTATGCCGCCTTTCATAAGCTGCTGATTTTGGCACATTTTTAGTGACCTTTTGACCCTTGCATGAACTTATTATAATTCAGACGCCGGTCCGGGTCAATGCTCATGATGTTCTCTCTGTTCTCAACGGTCCTGCGGATCTTCCATACAAAAAACGGAAAATACTATACAATTTTTATATATTTATTTTTCTTTGTACTATTTTATGAAATTACTTTGACAGTCTATTTCCTTTATGGTACACTTAAACAAATATACTGGCAACCACCCGCACGGCGGGAAATCATCCGAAAGGAGCACCCATGAACGAAATCAATTACGAAGTTGATAAACATTATCTGGAGACCCTCTCCTACCGTTTCCCCTCCATCGCCAAATGCAGTACAGAGATCATTAATCTCTGCTCAATCCTGCAGCTGCCCAAGGAGACGGAACATTTCATGACCGATATTCACGGGGAATACGAACAGTTCGTCCATATTATGAAGAACGGTTCCGGCACCGTCCGCAGTAAGATCGAGGATCTGTTCGGCTTTAACCTGACTCCCCGGGATAAAAAAGAACTGGCTACGCTGATTTACTATCCGTGTGAAAAAATGAAGATGGTTCGGGAAAGCGGCGAGGATATGCACGACTGGTACCGCACCATGCTGCTGCGCCTGATTCGCGTGGCAAGACACTGCGGCCGCAAATATACCCGTTCCAAAGTCCGCAAGAGCATTCCGGAGGATTTCGCCTATCTGATCGAGGAGCTGATGAGCGAGACCGAATATGCCGATAAGGAAAACTATTATGATCGCATCCTGGAAGCGCTGATCCAGACAGACCGTGTAGAGGAATGTATCATTGCACTCACCAAGACGATCCAGAACCTGACGGTCAACCACCTGCATATCATCGGCGATATCTTTGACCGCGGTCCCGGCCCCGATGTCATTCTGGACACCATGATGAAGCTGAAATCCATTGATATCCAGTGGGGCAACCACGATGTGGTGTGGATGGGCGCCGCCTGCGGCAATATGACCTGCATTGCCACGGTGCTTCGTCTGACAGCCCGCTACGGCAACCTGGATACCATCGAAAACGGCTACGGCATCAACCTGATCCCGCTGATGCGCTTTGCTATGGATGCCTATAAGGACGACCCTTGCTCCTGCTTCGGCCTGAAATACGACGAAAAGACTTATGACATCAACGACCTGGACCAGGATATCAAGATGCATAAGGCCATCGCCATCCTTCAGTTCAAGTTGGAGGGCCAGCTGATCAAGAGACATCCGGAGTGGCATATGGAAGACCGTCTGCTCCTGGATAAGATCAACTGGGAGTCCGGCACCATCAGCTGCTATGGCAAGGATTATCCCATGCGTGACATGAGCTTCCCGACGGTAGATCCTAAGGATCCCTATAAGCTTACGCCGGAGGAGGAAGCGGTCATGGAGCATCTGCAGTCCAGCTTCCTGAACAGCGAACGGCTGCAGCGGCATGTACGTTTCCTTTTGAACAAAGGCAGCCTGTACCTGATCTATAACTCCAATCTGCTCTTCCACGGCAGCATGCCGCTGAATGAAGACGGATCCTTCGCCGACGTACCGCTGGGCAGCAGAACCTACAAGGGCCGTGAACTGCTGGATGTGCTGGACAATTATGTCCGCAAGGGTTATTACCTGTCGGAAGGACCGGATAAGCTTTATGCCACAGATGTTATTTACTTCCTGTGGACACATCCGCTCTCCCCGCTGTTCGGCAAGTACAAGATGACCACCTTCGAGCGTTACTTCATCGAAGATAAAGAGACCCATAAAGAACCCAAGACACCGTACTATAAGCTGTACAATAATGTGGAAGTTATCAATCCCATCTTTGACGAATTCGGACTGGACCACGATCACTCCCACATCATCAACGGACACGTTCCGGTAAAACAGATCAAGGGCGAGTCCCCCATCAAGTGCGGCGGCAAGCTGATCTGTATTGACGGCGGCTTCTCCCGCGCCTACCAGAAGACCACCGGTATCGCCGGCTATACCCTGATCTCCAACTCCTATGGTCTGAAGCTGGTCTATCACGAGCCCTTCACCTCCAAGGAGGACGCCATCCGCACCGGCAGCGATATCCACTCCGAGAGCATGGTGGTGGAAGGCGTGCGGCGGCGCAAATCCGTACGTGACACGGATGCCGGCGACCGTATCCGCCAGCAGCTGCGCGAGCTGAAGGCCCTTCTAGCAGCGTACCGCTCCGGTGATATCCGCGAGAAGGAATAACATATCAATCATATTTCTTGAATTGTGCAAAGAGTACTGAGCGGCTCTGGATAATGAAAAAAGGAGGATGATCACATGAAACAACGCAATTGTATGCGTCTCCTGGCGCTGGCACTGGCCCTGGTGTGTGTACTCTCCCTGGCTGCCTGCAATAAAAAATCCATTGCAGGCACCTATTCGGGCGAATACGACATCCTGGGCATGGTCAACGAGGAACTGGCAGAAACAGGGATATCCCTTTCCACCTCGATCCCCATCAAATTCGTTCTGGATCTGAAGGAGGACATGACCTTCACCATGGACGCTGACACGGAAGCCTTTAAGGAATCTGTGAAAAACGCCTTCCAGGCGGACAAGGACAGCATGATCGATTCCCTGATGGCAAGCATGGGCGTAAGCGAGGAGGATTACGACGCGATCGCCCAGTCGAGCGGATACGATGATTACGCCGCCTTCAAGGACGACATGGTAAACCAGATGATCGCCGGATTCGAAGGCGACGGAGAAGAAGATATACTGGGCGAAGCCCATACCTCAGGCACCTATGAATTTGACGACACTACCGTCACCTTCCACGCAGAAACGGACGATACCGGTACACTGGGCGAGGATGGAAGCATCACGGTCCAGATTCCCCTGTCAGAGGATAATCTGATCGATCTGGTATTCACGAAGCAGCAGTAAATAACACCTATCGAAAAAGCCCCGGGCGCTCCCGGGGCTTTTTAATATATATCATTTAGTCACGAAGAAAACGACGCATGGCTGCGCTAGAAGTCCTTCGTAATCTCATTTACCGCGAAGACTTCGCGTTCGCAGGCCTGGGCCTGTGCCACAACGGCATCTACACGCGCTGCCAGCTTCTGCACAAATTCTTCGTCCTTGATGGACCCCAGGTTGATGCGGCAGTTCAGTGCGGCTCCCAGGGCTGCGGTGCGTGCCATCATACAGGCGACCAGCGCATCCGTCACGGCATTGGTGTTTCCCTTTTCCACGGCAAGCTTTGCCAGCGGAAGCACCCGCACGGCCGTCTCTGCTACCCCGATGGGCACCAGAGCCGCTGCCTTCAGGCCTTCCTGCATGGCCGCGCGGCGGACAGCCTTCTCTTCCTCTGTTCCCTTCGGAAGCTTCAGGGCATCCATGTACTGGTTAAAGGACTCTGTGTCCTTATCCACGGCCGCCAGCAGTTCTTCCTTAATAGCATCTGCCTCGGCCTTTACGCGCTGCATGTCTTCTTCAGACGCCGCGTATTTTTCCCGGCCGATCGTCAGTACGGATACCATTTCCGCCAGCGCCGCTCCCACGGAACCGGCCATGGCAGAAACGCTGCCGCCGCCGGGCGCCGGGGCGTCCAAGGAGGTAATCTGAATAAAATCCTTTACGGAAAGATCAATCAAAGCGCTCATGGCTGCACCTCTTAGTCGTACAGACGAGTCTCCAGCACCTGATCGATGCTGAAATCTTCAATGCCCAGATAGTATTCCGCACAGTCTACCAGTGCCTGCATGGGAACCAGGCCGATTACCTCACTGCCGACAACATTCACACCCCAGCGGCGTGCTTCCATCTTAACGGTCTCGAATACAGTATAGATGGCGGTGTGGGTATAATCCGTCAGGTTCATGGAGACCTGCGCAATATTGCGGTCTTCCAGCATAACGCCCATAGCCTTGCAGTAGGCAAAACCACCGCGGATGTGACGTACGCGGTCCGCGATCTTCTTGGCAATCTCCAGATTGGAGGTATCCAGGTTGATGTTATAGGCTACCAGAGGCATGCGGGCGCCGATGGCCGTCACACCGCCGGTCGGATGGATGGTATCCGGACCGAAATCAGGCTTCCACATAGGATCCTTCATCTTCTCTGCCATACCCTCGAACTGACCCTTGCGGACCTTCGCCAGATTCTCGCGATGAGGCGCGGTGGCAGATCTCTCATACAGGAAGAAGGGCTGGCCGAACTTTTCGGAAGCGATCTTCGCGACTTCCTTCGCCAGTGCATCGGCTTCTTCCACGGTAGCATTCTTCACGGGGATGAACGGGACCACGTCCACGCAGCCCATGCGGGGGTGCTGACCCTCATGCTTGGTCATATCGATCAGTTCCACGGCCTTACCGATGGCTTCCACCATGGCATCCCGCAGAGGCTCTGGCTCACCGATAACGGTGACCACGCTGCGATTGTGATCCTTATCGGAGGAATAATCCAGCAGCTTGACGCCTTCTTTGCCGCGGAAGCTGTCTACGATCTTCTCTACTTTTGCCAGGTCTCTTCCCTCGCTGAAATTGGGTACGCACTCAATGATCTTATTCATGATATTTGTTCTCCTTATCTTTTTACCACGATCTCTCCGGCCTTGATGACGGTATCCGCCAGGTTATTTCCGAAGCGATAAAGAATGAAATCCAGGTTGTCCGCTTTCCAGATGACCATGTCTGCCTTCTTGCCGGTCTCCAGGCTGCCCAGGGTATCCGCGCGCCGGATGGCCGCCGCAGCGTTCAGGGTGACCGCCGTCAGCACCTCTTCCGGTGTCAGGCGATATTTATAGCAGCCCAGGTTCATGGCGAATGACAGGGACAGGTTCGGGCAGGAGCCCGGGTTGAAATCCGTTGCGATGGCCACAGGAACGCCTGCACTTACCATATCACGGGCGCGGGCAAAATTCGCATTCAGGTAGAAGGACGTTGCGGGCAGACAGCAGGCTACGGTGCCGCCGTGGCGCATGGCATCAATCCCTTCGTCCGTGGCGCAGATCAGATGCTCCGCAGAGACCGCTCCGATTTCCGATGTCAGCTCCGTACCACCGATGGGATTGATCTCGTCCGAATGGATCTTAGGTGCCAGCCCGTACTTTTTGCCGCACTCCAGGATGGTGCGGGATTCTTCTGCCGTAAAAACGCCTGTCTCACAGAAGACATCACAGAATTCCGCCAGGCCTTCTTTTGCCACGGCAGGGATCATTTCCTCACACATCAGGCGGATGTAGCCTTCCCGGTCTTCCTTATACTCCTCCGGCACGGCATGGGCGCCCAGGAAAGTGGGCACCAGTTCTACCGGCTGGGAGCTCTGAAGCCGTTTGATGGCCCGCAGCTGCTTCAGCTCATCCTCCAGGGAGAGCCCGTAACCGCTCTTGGCCTCGCAGGTCGTTGTTCCCATTTCCAGCATCATGGCAAGCGCTTCCGCCGCCTTATCCGCCAGTTCCTCTTCGGAAGCCGCACGGGTATTCCGAACGGTAGAAAGAATGCCGCCGCCCTGTGCCAGGATCTCCAGATACGGAACCCCCTTCAGCTTCAGTGCCAGTTCATGCTCCCGCCAGCCGCCGAAGATCAGGTGCGTGTGTGCATCCACCAGACCGGGCGTCACCAGATGTCCGCCGGCATCGACCTTCTCCGCCGCGCCGCAGTACTCCTCGGGGACTTCGCCTTCGCCGATGGCTGCGACCGTGCCGTCATCCGCCACAGCCAGCCAGGCATTCCGATAATATCTGATCTCAGCCTGCGAAGGCCCCCCGTGGGCGGTTTTGCCCTCGGGGGTAGCCAGCATGCCGATATTATAAATCAGCTGTTTCATACTCAGTCCTCTTATTCTCCCAGGACCTTCTTCACCATCTCGCGGTCTGCGACCACGGGAACCGTGATGTGGTCCGTTCCTTTGTACAGCTCATTGTATTCCAGTACGGTGGACATGGCGTTCTCGTTGCGAGCCCAGCTTCTGCGGGAAACACCCACCATGGTATCCCAAGGCATGGAGTTGCGAAGGATCTCATCTACTCTCTCGCTGCCGTCCAGCACCATGCCGAAGCCGCCGTTGATGGATTTGCCGATGCCCACGCCGCCGCCGTTGTGCAGCGCGACCAGGCTCATGCCGCGGGCGCAGTTGCCGGCGAAGCACTGTGTAGCCATATCGGCCATGATATTGGAACCATCCTTAATATTGGAGGTCTCACGGAAAGGAGAATCCGTGCCGCCGGTATCGTGATGGTCTCTTCCCAGCATGACTGGGCCGATCTCTCCCTTGCGGACCATGTCGTTGAACTTCAGCGCGATCTTCATGCGGCCCAGAGCATCCTGATACAGAATACGGCACTGGGTACCCACGACCATCTTATTCTTCTTGGCATCACGCACCCAGATCCAGTTGTCGCGATCCTGATAGCGGCGGGTAGGATCGATGCAATCCATGGCTGCCTTATCGGTGGCATCCAGATCCTCGGGTTTGCCGGACAGGCAGCACCAGCGGAACGGGCCATAGCCGAAGTCGAACAGGCAGGGACCCAGGATATCTTCTACGTAGGACGGGAAGACAAAGCCGTCGGTCTCATCATAGCCGTTCTTGGATACTTCCTTCACGCCGGCATCGAACACAGCCTTCAGGAAGCTGTTGCCGTAATCGAAAAAGTAGGTGCCCTTGTCGTGGAGCGCACAGATCAGCTCATAGTGATGACGGAGGGTCTTATCGACCAGCTTGCGGAAGCCTTCGGGATCCTTATCCAGCATTTCGGTGCGCTGTTCAAAGGTCAGGCCTTGCGGGCAGTAGCCGCCGTCATACGGCACATGGCAGGAAGTCTGGTCGGACAGCAGATCCACATGCACATCCTTTTCCAGAAGGTACTCCAGCAGATCCACAACATTGCCGTGATAGGCGATGGCGCAGGCTTCTTTCTTCTCCTGTTTTTCCTTCGCGATGGCAAGTGCCTCTTCCAGGGAATCCGTGTAGCAGCTGACCCATCCTTGCGTATAGCGGGTCATAATACGGGATATATCTACTTCAGCGATGATGGACACGGCACCGGCGATTTCCGCCGCTTTGCCCTGAGCGCCGCTCATGCCGCCAAGACCGGCGGAAACGAACAGCTTTCCGGCCAGATCCTGATCCTGCGGAATGCCAAGTTCCAGACGTCCGGCATTCAGAAGGGTATTGAACGTACCGTGTACGATACCCTGCGGTCCGATGTACATCCAACCGCCGGCGGTCATCTGTCCGTAGTTGGAAACGCCCAGCGCAGCTGCGCGGTTAAAGCCGTCCTGATTGTCGAACATACCGACCATCAGGCCGTTGGTGATGATAACACGAGGAGATTTTTTATGAGAACGGAAGAGGCCCAGCGGGTGGCCGCTCATGACCACCAGGGTCTGCTCGTCTGTCAGCACTTCCAGATATTTCTTGATCAGGCGGTACTGCATCCAGTTCTGGCATACCTGACCGGTCTCGCCGTAGGTAACCAGCTCATAGGGATAAAGAGCCACGTCAAAGTCCAGGTTATTGTCGATCATGACCTGGAAGGCCTTACCCTCGATGCATCTGCCCTTGTATTCGTCGATGGGCTTTCCGTGCAGCGCGCCTTCCGGACGGAAGCGGTAGCCGTAGATGCGGCCGTGCTCTTCCAGCTCCTGAGCAAATTCCTTTGCCATCTGCTCATGGTGCTGCTTCGGAATATACCGCAGTGCATTCATGATTGCCAGTTCTTTATCGGACTGGGACATATGGGACTCTCTGCGGGGCGCTCTGCGATATCCCTCTTCAAATTTGGGATAGACCGGGAGCTCATCGTCCAGCTGCAGGAAATCGGCGTTGAGATTCATGGTGATACCATCCTTTCTTTTCCGGGCTTTAACAATGGTAAGCTTTCTGTCTATATTTTAGGCTGATCCCGTCAAAGAAACGTCTTTTTTTACATGCTGTTCCTTTCTTTTTCAAAAAAGGCGTTTTGGGGTCCCATGCATGTAGAAAAGGAGCCGTCTGCACGGCTCCTTCTGGTTTACTATGTGTATATGTTCTTTCTTAACCGGTCCGCAGACACGATCATCTCTTCTCTGCCGGCATCTGCCAGGCATGATGATCCGTGTGCAGCAGGTGATGAGACTTGTGCGAGAGCGGCTCTCCCAGGTAATCGCGGTAGATGGCCTGAATAGAGGGGTTCTCGTGGCAGAAGCGCAGGGTATCCGCCTTATCCTGTGCATAGAGGACAGGCGCGCGATCCGCCGCCTTAAAGGCTCCGTCGCAGATGGGCTGTCCGCCGCCGCCTACGCAGCCGCCGGGACATGCCATGACCTCTACGAAATCATACTCCACTTCGCCTGCATCCAGCTTCCGCAGGAGCGCGCCGGCATTGGCAAGACCATGCACGACCGCCACGCGGACAGGTGTTCCTGCAAGGTCAAAGGTCGATTCTTTCCAGCCGTCCATACCGCGGACTGTCTGGAAGGCATCCGGCTCGGGATTCTTTCCAGTCATCAGGAAATAGGCAGAGCGAAGGGCTGCTTCCATCACGCCGCCGGTAGCGCCGAAAATATTTCCGGCACCGGAGCCGATTCCCAGAGGCATATCCAGCGGTTCTGCCGTCAGATCTCCGGGGCGTACCTGGGCCGCACGGATCAGGCGCACGACCTCACGGGTCGTCATGACCACATCCACATCCGGATCGCCGCAGGCATCATTCATCACATCGATCGCGCATTCATGCTTCTTTGCGAGGCAAGGCATGATCGAAACAGAAAAGATCTTCTTCGGGTCTACGCCCAGAATATCCGCATAATAGCTCTTGGCCACGGCACCAAACATCTGCTGAGGTGATTTGGCGGAGGAGAGCTGATCCACGAACTGCGGGAAATGAGCCTTTACATAGCGGACCCAGCCCGGGCAGCAGGAGGTGAACATGGGGAACTTATGATCCTTTGCATGTGCCACCTTATCCAGGAATTCGCTTCCCTCTTCCATGATCGTCAGATCGGCCGAGAAATCCGTATCGAACACATAATTCACGCCGACTCTGCGAAGCGCTGTTCCAAGGAGCTGCACCGTTGCCACATCCGGCGTCAGGCCGAAATATTCGCCCCAGGAGGTACGGATGGCAGGCGCGATCTGTACCAGAACGATCTTTTCGGGATCGTCGATGGCGTCCAGGACTCTCTGCGTATCGTCCCGCTCTTTCAGTGCGCCTACAGGGCAGTGTGTAATACACTGTCCGCACAGCGCACAGTCGGAATCCTCCAGACGGTAGGCGTGTGCCACATCTACGGTAACACGGGATCCGGTATTGATCACATCCCATACATGGGAATCCTGGATCTTGTCGCAGACCTGGACGCAACGCATGCACTTAATACATTTGGAGGCATCGCGGATCAGCGGGAAATCCGGGTTCCCGGTCACTTCCGGGATCTGCTTTTCAAACGGAATGGACTGAATACCAAGATCCGTCGAAATCTGCTGCAGCGCGCAGTTGCCGCTGCGAACGCAGGTCGCGCAGTTGCTGTTGTGCTGGGAAAGGATCAGCTCCACATTGTTGCGCCGGGCCGTTCTGGCCTTCTTGCTGTTGGTGCGGATGACCATTCCCTCGTCTACGGTATTATTGCAGGCGGTGAAAAGGCGTTCGAATCCTTCCACCTCCACCACACAGACACGACACGCGCCGATCTCATTCAGGCCCTCCCAGTAACAAAGGGTAGGGATCTGAATGCCGGCCATTTTTGCCGCATCCAGGATTGTTGTTCTCTCGGGTACCGCAAGCTTTACGCCGTCAATCGTCACATTTACCATTTTGCTACTCGGCCTCCTTTAAAGATTCCGTAACCAAAGTGGTCACAGTGCAGGCATCTGCCGGACTCCTGTTTCGCCTCTTCTTCTGTCATTCCGCATTCCATGAGCTTAAAGTCATGTCTTCTTTCCGCTGCAGGGCGCTCCTTCATGTTCACGCGGCCGCAGGGTTTATGATCGTCAAAGCGGATGCGGGGCAGTTCAATATTGCTCTTGATCTCGTGATGGTATCCCAGATACTCATCGATATTGCCGGCAGCCACCTTTCCGGCCGCGATGGCGCGGATAACGGTCGCCGGTCCGGTAACGCAGTCACCGCCGGAGAAAATACCGTCCACATCGCCGATCGAGCTGGTATCCATGGCGTCGATGCGGCCTCTCTTGACCGGGATGCCGTACTGGCCGAAGGTATTCGAATCGATACCCTGACCGATAGCCACCAGAACACGGTCGCAGGGGATCCGCACTTCCGGTACATCCGCATCCACAGGCTTCGGACGTCCCCATTCCACGGGACCCACGATCTGCGGCTGCACCCAGATGGCGGCGACATTTCCGTCCGCATCCTTTTCGATGCGCAGCGGTGCATGAAGCTCCATGATCTCACAGCCATCTGCCACAGCGCCTTCTACCTCTTCCACCAGCGCGGTCATATCGGCCTTTCTGCGACGATAAGCGATAGTAACGGTCTTCGCTCCCAAACGCACGGCCGAGCGGGCCACGTCCATGGCCACATTTCCGCCGCCGATAACGACACAGTCCAGACCGCTGAAGTCCGGCATCTCCTCATCGCCGATGGCGCGGAGCATCTCTACCGCAGAGAGCACGCCCTTTGCATCCTCTCCTTCGATACCGATCTTGCGTCCGGTATGTGCACCGATGGCAACGTAAATCGCATCATACTGTTCCTTCAGTTCAGCCATCGTGATGTCTTTTCCGATACTGACATCCGTGACTGCCTTGAAACCACTCTTCATCAGACCTTCGATCTCATGATCAAGGATCTCTCTGGGAAGACGATAGCTGGGAATACCATAGCGCAGCATACCGCCAAGCTTCTTCCTCTGCTCATACACCATGACATCATGGCCCATCATGGACAGGTAGTAGGCAGCGGACAGACCGGAAGGACCGCCTCCGACCACAGCCACCTTTTTGCCTGTCTTTTCCGCGATCTCGGGCGTAGGGATCTCTCCCTCGTGCTCCACGGCAAAACGCTTCAGGCCACGGATGTTGATCGGGTCATCCACCAGTGTGCGGCGGCAGCGGACCTCACAGGGATGCTCGCAGATCAGGCCGCAGGTAGCCGGCAGGGGATTGTCTTTGCGAATCAGGTTGACAGCATCCGCATATCTTCCCTCATGCACCAGCGAGATGTAACCAGGGATATCTACCTGTGCCGGGCACTGGTACACGCACGGTACAGGCTGTGTCTGCAGTGCCTTGCAGCGTCCGTGAAGGATATGCTCCTCATAGTCATCCCTAAAGCCCTTCAGGCCCTTCAGTACCATCCTGGCCGCCTCGGATCCGATCGCACAGTCTGCAGAAGCATATATCGATTCGGCTGTACGTTCAATCACATCCAGGGTCTCCAGTGTGGCTGAACCATTTAATACCGAGTCGATCAGCTGTTCCAGCTGGCCCAGGCCGATGCGGCAGGGAACACACTTACCGCAGGACTGGGAATGGCTAATATGCAGAAACGTTGCGGCCAGATCCACAGGACATAGCCCGGGCTGCGCAGCCTGGATTCGCCGCTCAATGTCCTTGTACAGCTCCTCCACTGTCTGCTGCGCCTGATTGGTTGTAAACAAACGTAATCGGCTCATAACAACTCCTTCTGAAATCTTTCTCCAAATAATGCATTCCATAAGCAGAAATGACATAGTGACAAATGCATCATATCATATCGATACGAAATTATCAATTGTTGTCATTTATGATATTTTGCAATTCAATAAGCCTATTTCTATAAATATATACTTTTTGTATAACTAATTATATAAAAAAGCGGGCAGGAGCGGCTGCTCCTGCCCGCCGGGGAAAACCCATTATTTACCCATCTGCTTCGCCACTTCCGCTGCGAAATCCTCTTCCTTCTTCTGAAGGCCTTCGCCGGTCTCAAAACGGACGAATTTCTTCAGAGCAACGGGTGCGCCGACTTCCTTGGAAACCTGCTGCAGATACTTTGCAACGCTCTGCTTGCCATCCTCGGCCTTTACATAGACCTGATCCATCAGGCAGATGTCCTTCATTTCCTTGGACAGACGTCCCTCGATGATGCCCTTGATCACCTTTTCAGGCTTGGCAGCTTCCTTGGGATCGTTCATGATCTGAGCCATCAGGATCTCGCGCTCCTTGGCCATGAACTCCTCGGAGATCTCATCGCGGGAGATGTACTGCGGACGAAGTGCAGCAATCTGCATGGCGATGTTCTTCAGAGCTTCCTTGGCAGCTTCATTTTCCGGAGCCTCAGCCTGTACCAGCACGCCGATGCGTCCGCCGCCGTGAATGTAGCTCACGATCTGGCCATCAGCAGAATCCATCTTCTCGAAACGACGGATGGAAAGGTTCTCGCCGATCACGGAGATCTTCTCGGACAGGGCCTGTGCCACGGTCAGCTCCTTATCCAGGAACCAGGGCTCAGCCAGGAAAGCTTCGATGTCTGCGGCATCGCTCTGCAGAGCGGCGGTCGCAACATCAGCCACATAGGCCTGGAAATCAGCGTTCTTGGCAACGAAGTCCGTCTCGCTGTTTACTTCTACTACTACTGCTTTGCCGCCATCGATCTTGGTGGTGACAAGGCCTTCTGCCGCAATACGGCCGGCCTTCTTGGCTGCAGCCGCCAGTCCTTTTTCTCTCAGGAAATCAACGGCCTTCTCCATGTCGCCGTCGGTGGCGGTCAGTGCCTTCTTACAATCCATCATGCCTGCGCCGGTCTGCTCGCGCAGCTGCTTTACCATTGCCGCTGTAACAGCCATTATTCCTCTACCTCCGCCACTGCTTCTTCTGCAAACTCTTCGGATTCCTCGGTGGGTTCAGCATCGGTCATCTGAGCGCCCTGCTGAGCCTCGATCACGGCATCAGCCATCTTGCCGACGATCAGCTTGACCGCACGGATGGCATCATCATTGCCGGGGATCACATAATCCAGTTCTTCCGGATCGCAGTTGGTGTCCGCAATACCGATCAGCGTAACGCCCAGGGTGTGCGCTTCCTGTACGCAGATGCGCTCCTTCTTGGGATCCACGATGAAGATCGCATCGGGGACTCTCTTCATGTTCTTGATACCGCCCAGGTTCTTCTCCAGCTTATCCCATTCCTTCTTCAGCTGAATAACTTCCTTCTTGGGCAGCACATCGAAGGTGCCGTCTTCGCTCATCTTTTCGATCTGACGAAGTCTGGCAATACGGCCCTGGATGGTCTTAAAGTTGGTCAGCATACCGCCCAGCCATCTCTGGTTCACGTAGTACATGCCGCAGCGCTCTGCTTCTGCCTGGATAGCATCCTGCGCCTGCTTCTTGGTTCCCACGAAAAGAATGGTGCCGCCGTTCGCTACAATCTCTGCGACCGCATTGTAGGCCTCATCCACCTTGACAACGGATTTCTGCAGATCGATGATGTAGATCCCGTTGCGCTCCGTGTAGATGTAGGGAGCCATTTTGGGGTTCCATCTTCTGGTCTGATGTCCGAAGTGTACGCCTGCTTCCAGCAGCTGCTTCATGGAAATAACGCTCATGTCTGTTTCCTCCTTGGTTTTTGTCTTCCGCCTGCCCGTGCCGGAACCCGTAGGCACCACCCGGCATCCCTTCTGACAGGCGTGTATTTTATGAGCATCTGCGGCCTTTTCCTAACAGACCGCAGACTAAAAGAGTATAGCACAGGGCTATACTCTTTGCAAGTGATTTTTCTATTGTTCCCGCATTATTTTTTCAGTTTCTCCAGCTCAGGGATGATCAGATCATTCTGGATCTTGATGTATGTTCCCTTCATGCCGGAGGACCGGGATTCGATAACGCCGGCGCTTTCCAGCTTACGCAGTGCATTCACGATCACGGATCTGGTAATGCCGACTCTGTCGGCCACCTTACTTGCCACCAGGATGCCTTCCTTACCGTTCAGCTCCGCGAAAATATGCTGTACGGCTTCCAGTTCGGAGGCGGACAGTGTGCCGATGGCGGATTTCACGATCTGCAGCTTGCGGATCTCCTCTGCGCTTTCCTCGTTCAGGGACCGAAGCATCTCCAGTCCTACAACAGCATTCCCGTATTCCGCCAGGATGATATCGTCGATTTCGTAAGGATCGGTATTCTTATATACGAACAGTGTTCCAAGACGCTCCCCTGCGATATCGATGGGCGTAACGATCACATGATAACGACGAATATCCGGCCCTTCAAAGCCCAACGTCTCCAGGTTCACATTTTCCTTTGTGGAGAGAATATTCAGAAGGCGCTCATTCAGGCTTCCGTCGATAAACTGGCCAACCCGGGCGTTTTTCCAGGTCTCATCATTTTCCTCGCGGAAATATTCACCTATTCCCAGGATCTTGCCCTTGCGGCTGAATACCAGTACATTGGATTCCAGAACGTCGCTCAGGACACGGCATACATCATTGAACACAAACACTTTGGAAGTATTGTTGTGCAGTAGTTTGTTGATTTTTCTTGTTTTATCCAGAAGTTGTACGCTCATGTCCGACCTCCTCTTTACTTTGTAGTTTTCTCTTCTCCCATCAGCAGGTTCTTATTCCATACCTTTCTTAATTATAGTACATAATTTCGATAATTGCAATCCTAAATTCGGAATATTCTATACTATTCCGTATTATTCCCGCTCTGTTTCCGACTCTGTCTTCGGCCGCTGCCAGGACATATAGTCGCATTCCGGGTTGTTTTCACAGCCATAATAGCGGCGTCCCTTCTTGGTCTTTTTTACCAGGATATCCCCGCCGCATTTAGGGCATTTAGCGCCGGTCTTTTCGAACCAGGGCTTGGTGAACCGGCATTCCGGGAATCCGGGACAGGCCAGGAACTTTCCGTGAGGGCCATATTTAAAGACCAGGTTCCGGCCGCAGACCTCACATTTTTCATCGCTCACCTCATCGCAGATCTGGACCTTTTCCAGTTCCTTCTCGGCCTTTTCCACAGCACTCATCAGGCGGGGATAAAATTTACGCAGAGGCTCACGCCATTCTTCCTGCCCTTCTCCCACGCGGTCGAGCGTGCTCTCCATGCGCGCGGTCAGCCCTTCGTCCACCACTTCATTGAAATACTTCTGCATGATGGAATTGACCGCTTCTCCCAGGTCTGTCACGAACAGGTTGCGGCCCTCTTTTGTGATATAGTGACGGCCAAGCAGCGTACCGATGGTAGGCGCGTATGTACTGGGGCGGCCGATTCCGCCTTCTTCCATCGCACGCACCAGTGTTGCTTCGGTAAAATGCGCCGGCGGCTGGGTGAAGTGCTGCTTCGGATCGAAAGCCTGGAAGGCAAGCTTCGTATCCTCTGTCAGTCTGGTCAGGCTGCTCTTTTTGTCCAGCTTGTCATCCTCGCTCTCATAGACGCTCCGGAAACCGTCGAAGATCTGAATGTCTGCACCGGTGCGGAACTCCTCTCCCGCTGCCATGATCTTTATCGCAAGGCTGTTATAGCGGACCTCTGCCATGCGGCTTGCGGCAAAACGACGCCAGATCAACTGGTACAGACGCAGCTGATCCCGGTTCAGGGAATCCTTCACCGATTCAGGCGTACGGGTAATATCCGAGGGTCTGATGGCCTCGTGTGCATCCTGGATACGTTCCTTCCCGGACGCTGCCTGGCCACGCACGGCTCCCACATACGCTTCCCCGTAGCGCTCTTTGATGTAGGCTCTGGCCGCGGCATCTGCCTCCGCCGCCACACGGGTGCTGTCGGTTCTCAGATAGGTGATCATACCCACGGTACCGCTGCCTTTAATATCCACGCCCTCATACAGCTGCTGCGCAATGCGCATGGTCTTCTGGGTGGAAAAATTCAGCACCCGGGAGGCCTCCTGCTGCAGTGTACTGGTGGTAAAGGGGAGCGGTGCCTTTCTTGTTTTGGGCGTCTCCCGGATTTCCGTAATCACAAATTCCTGCCCGGAGAGCTTTTCCATCAGCGCGTTCGCGTCTGCCTCCGTCTCCATAGGAGCCTTCCCCTGATAACGGATAGAAATGGATTTTTTGCTCCCCTCCGGGATCACCTCTGCATCGAGCGTCCAATACTCCTGCGCCTCAAAGGCATCGATCTGAGCTTCCCGCTCACAGATCATCCCCAGCGCCGCGGATTGTACGCGCCCTGCGGACAGTCCGCGTTTGATCTTCTGCCACAGAAGGGGACTGATGCTGTACCCCACCATGCGGTCCAGAATGCGCCTGGCCTGCTGGGCATCCACCAGATTCATATCCAGGGCCCGGGGTTCCTTTAAAGAAGCCTTGACCGCTGTTTTTGTGATCTCGTTAAAGGTAATCCGGGACATCTTCGCCTGCTCTGCCGGCATAGATTCCTTCAGATGCCAGGCAATCGCTTCTCCTTCGCGGTCCGGGTCAGTTGCAAGAAAGATCTTATCGGCCTTTTTTGCCTTCTTCCGCAGCGTGGAAAGAACATCTCCCTTGCCGCGGATCGTAATATAATGCGGTTCAAAATCCGCCTCTGTATCTACTCCAAGCTTACTCTTGGGAAGATCCCTTACGTGCCCGCCGGAGGCTTCCACGTCATACGTGCTTCCCAGAAACTTTTTAATGGTCTTGACTTTGGTCGGTGACTCTACAATAATCAGATTTCGCGCCATACTGCGAGTTCCTCTCCTTTTCCATAGATGAAAGGCCTTCCGGACCAACTGCCGAACGACCTCCATTTCCCCTTATACAATAATCCTATCCAATTGTCAAGGACTGTTCTGTGAGATTCATTTCCTTCTTCCGCCGTGCGAACAATGCACATTCGTAGTCAAATACAGGCCGCCGGAAGTCACACGGACCAGTCCGCGGCACTCCAGATCCCACAGCGGAGTGAAGATTTCTGACATTCTGAGCCCGGATTTTGCCGCGATCGCCTCCGGATGGACCGGATCCGTACCGATCTGTTCCAGAACCTGTCTTGATGCCTCCGACAGGCCCAACAGAGGATCTGCCGCCTCTCTTTCGCGCTGCTCCTGTTCCTCGGAAAGATCCCCCAGCGCCGCCAGGACATCCGAAACCCCCGTCAGGATCCCTGCGCCCTGACGGATCAGCTGGTTGCAGCCCTGGCTCAGCGGATCCCCGATGCGCCCCGGAAGCGCCAGCACGTCCTTTCCCTGTTCCAGCGCGTAGTCTACCGTGATCAGGGAACCGCTCTTCTCCCGCGCCTCCAATACCAATACAGCACGGGCCAGTCCACTGATCAGTCGGTTGCGGAGCGGAAAGTGAAAAGGCAGCCCCGGTTCCCCGGGGCCGTATTCCGAAATCAGCGCGCCCTTCCGGGTCAGACTTCCGTACAGTCTTGCATTCGAAGGCGGATAGCAGATATCAATGCCGCAGCCAAGCACGCCGATCGAACATCCTCCTGCCTCTATCGCGCCCCATTGACTCTCCGCATCAATTCCCATGGCCATCCCGCTGACGACCGTGATGCCTTCTTCTGCCAGTGCACGGCCAAGCTCCCGCGCCGTTACTCGTCCGTATTCCGTACACCTTCTGGCCCCCACCATGGCCACGCACTTATCCCAGCTTTTCGGAAGTGTTCCCCGCACGAACAGCCCGATCGGCGGATCCGAAATGCGCCGCAGCGGTTCCGGAAATTCCTCCTCTGCCGGGATGATATACCGGATCCCCTGTTCTTCCAGATACTTTATCTCCCTCAAAAGCTCCTGCTGTTTTTCCTCTGTATGAAAAGCATTCCATTCCGCACATTGGTTTTTTTCATTCAGCGGTACCGTGTTCTCCTCCCATGCCCGGGCCGCGCTGCCGTAGAGGAGGGTCAGTTTTGCACAGCTTACCGGACCGATGGTCTTCATGCGGCTCATAAAATAGGAAGCCTCTTTTTCCGTGATCTTCATTGTTTCACCCCCAATATTTTTCTTCCAGACTTCGGTACCCGGCAGCCTCAAGAAGATGCGGCGGGCGTATGTTCTTTTCTCCCTCCAGATCCGCCAGCGTCCTTGCTACCTTTAACAGACGATGATAGGCACGCGCGCTCAGTCTCTTTTTCTC
>CAMNFR010000005.1 GCA_946537305.1 uncultured Lachnospiraceae bacterium
CTTTCTGCTCCTGCTTCGGTGCTCCTTCCGGTTCAGGCTTAGGTGCCGCTTCCGGTTCCACCGGTTCTTCCGCTGTCGCAGGCTCTTCTTCAGAATCCGTCAAAGTCACAGGAATCTGCTCCACTGTCGCCTCTGTTATTACCGGCTCTTCTGCCACTTCACTCTCCTCTACTGCCATTTCTTCATCCTTGCAGATCTTCCGGTTATAGAAATACCAGTAAAGTCGTTCCTGAGAAGACGTCCCTTCTCCGCCTTCTTCGCGGAGATAGCTGCCATCCGGCTGCATGGTGCGGGCTTTTTCTTTGTCCTCCCGGAAGGCATTTAACACCTCGTGGATCTGTTCTCTGGTCTCGGGCGTACGTACCTCAATAAAGGCCTCTACGCGGCGCTCCAGATTGCGGTTCAGAAGATCTCCGGATCCGATAAAGATCCTCTCGTCCTCTCCTTCTCCGAAGGCATACACGCGGGAGTGCTCCAGCCAACGGCCGACCACGCTCTTGATGGTAATATTTTCCGTTTTGTCCGGGATACCTGGCTTTAAGCAGCAGATCCCTCGGATGAACAGTTCGATCTTCACGCCCGCCCGGGAACATTCGATCAGTTCATTCATGATATCCCGGTTGTTCAGGGAATTCACCTTAATGCATACACGGCCGGCTGCGCCTTTTCCGCGCTCCCTTTGCAGCATCTCGATAACGCGGCTCTTAAAGCTCAGAGGCGCAATCCACAGCGTTTTTGCTTCCGGCGGGAACTCACCGGCTTCCAGGGCTCGGAAGGCTGCCTCTGCATCCGCCGCGGCCCCCTCATCGGACGTGATCAGGGACAGATCGGTATACTGCTCACTGGTGACCTCGTTGTAATTGCCGGTCCCCACCTGGGTGATATGTTTTAAATTTCCCTCTGACTGCCGTGTGATCAGGCAGAGCTTGCTGTGTACCTTCTGACCCGGCAGACCGTAGATAATACGGCATCCTGCGTCCTCCAGCATCTCGGAGTAATCGATATTGCTCTGCTCATCAAAGCGGGCACGAAGTTCCAGCAGGCACAGCACGTCCTTGCCTCGGTCGGCGGCATAGGCCAGTGCCGCTGCTACTTTACTGCTGTTGGAAAGTCGGTAGAGCGTTATCTTGATGGAGATTACCTCCGGGTCATCCGCCGCCTCGTACAGCAGATCCACAAACGGGTTCATGCTCTGGAAGGGGAAGGACAGCAGCAGGTCATGCTTATCAATATAATCAATATATTCGCCCTTCTTCAGGCCGATATTTTTGGCCGGCTTCCGCTCCTCGTACTTATAATCTGCACCGCCGCGGATACTGCTCCGGAAGGACAGATCAAAGGGGACCGTCGTCGTAAACACACGATGCTCCGGTACGCCGATCTTTTTCACAAGGATGGCCTTTGACGCCTGGGATAGCTTTCCGAAGATCTGCAGTCTTACAGGCATTTCTCTCTTGCGCTTGCGGAGCATATTGGACATCTTGTCCCTGAAATCATCGTTGTCCTTGCGGTCCTCAATGAATACATCCGCATTTCTTGTCACACGGATGACCGCCGATTCACGGATCTCTTCTTTTTTCAGAAGAATCGGCAGGAAGCGCCGCACCAACTGCGCCGTAAGAACAATCTTCTGTCTTCCGTCCAGTTCAAAGGCCGTGTACGCGGGAAGTCGGTTCAGCGGCACTACGGCCAGACGCACTGCCGGTTCACGCCCCACAAAGGCAACTACATAGGATTCGCCGCCCCACATAAACGGCAGCGGCTGGTTCAGGTCCATGATCCTGGGGGCCAGAAGATGACGGAATTCCCCAAAGTGCTTTTTGCACATCAGTTCATCTACCTTAGAGATCTTCTTGAAATCCAGGATATCGATGCCGTCTGCCTTCATTTCTTCCTTCAGTGTCTTCCACACACTTTCTGCTAAAGCCTGCTGCTTGCGCACGGCCGCCAGAATGTGTGCCACCTGCTCTGCGGGCGTCCAGCCGGATACAGGATCCTTATGATTCGGCAGCAGCTTTTCCCGATGCGTCAGAATACCGACGCGCACCCGGAAGAACTCCTCCATATTAGACTGATAGATCATCAGGAATTTCAGGCGTTCCAGAAGAGGCACCGTGTGGTCTGCCGCTTCCTGCAGGACGCGCAGATTAAATTCCAGCCAACTAAGTTCCCGGTTGACGAACCAGTCATTGGCCGGTGCGGGAAGTACAACGGCCTTCTTGACCTTCGGTCCCTCATTTTTCTTTGTATCTTTTTTCTTGATGTTTTTCGTTTGGTCTGCCATAGCAGCAACATTCTCCTTAGTCGTTCAGTATCTTTTCCATATGATGATCGATGGCCTCCTCCAGGGCCTCGATGATGATCTCCAGGGTGCGGATGCGGGCGTATTTTTTATCATTGGATTCAATGATAAACCAGGGTGCATTCTTTGTGCTGGTCTTTTCCAGCATTTCATCGATGGCTTCCTCGTACTGAGGCCATTTTTCGCGGTTGCGCCAGTCCTCATCCGTGATCTTCCACTGTTTTTCCGGTGTGTTCTGCCGGTCGGTAAAGCGGGCCAGCTGGGTATCTGAATCAATATGGATCCAGAATTTTAATACTACAGCGCCCCAGTCGGTCAGCTGCCGTTCAAATTCGTTGATCTCGTTATAGGCGCGCTTCCAGTCCTTTTCGGTGCAGAACCCTTCCAGCCGCTCCACCATGACACGCCCGTACCAGGTGCGGTCGAAAATGCATACATGGCCGCTCTTCGGAAGTCTTGTCCAGAACCGCCACAGGTACTGACGGTTCAGTTCATGCGGCTCAGGCGAAGCAATGGGCATCACATCAAAGCCGCGGGGATCCAGCGGATAGGTGACGCGGCGGATGTTGCCGCCCTTACCGGCAGCGTCCCAGCCTTCATAGCAGAGCACGACCGGAATCTTCCGGCGGTAGATAATATTGTGCAGCTCTGCCAGACGCTTCTGCAGCTTCTTCAGTTTTTCCTTGTACTCCTCTTCCTCCAGCGCGGGGCTCAGATCTACCTCCGAAAGCTTCGGCATGGGGATCAGCGGGAAGTCCTCCTCGAACGGGTCGCCGTTATATTTCCCTTTTTCAAGGGCCTTTTCGATCTTACCGGTCAGAAGAGCCAGGGAGTCACGCACGGCTTTGCGGCGCTTGCTTCCGTCGATCTTATGCCATTTCACGGTGTCCCCGGTGGCATCCATAAAGTTCTCATAGGCCTCCCGGAACCGTTTGTATTCCCGGTGCTGCCAGCGGTCTTCCTCTGTGACACGCCACTCTGTATTGGCCTTATCCTGCAGATTGGCCAGTCTCTCGAATTGCTCCTCCTTTGAAATATCCAAAAAGATCTTCAGAATAATATAACCGGCGTCCCGCAGCTGCCGCTCAAATTCATTCACGGAGCGCACACGTGTTTTATATTCTTTCTTGGTGATCTCATGGCGCACATACTTGCGCACGACATCCTCCATCCAGCCAGAATCATAGAACATGATCTTCCCGTTTTCCGGAATCTTTTCTGCATAGGGATACAGGAACGGGTACCGGCATTCATTCTCCCGCTGAATGACCGGGGAAGTCACATTATAAAAACGGGGATCGATCTCACTGATCAGCTCATTGATCAGACTTCCCTTGCCGGCAGCGGCCCAGCCCTCTATCAGCACGATTACTGGAAGTTTTGCCTCCCGCAGGAGCTGCTGCTGACCCTTCAGCTTTTCCAGAAGGGCTTTAACCTCCTGTTTCATTTGTTCTTTTTTGCTGATTTTTTCCTCTTTGATTTCCTCTGACATGGCTTCCTCCTGTTCATAATAATTCTGAGTAACTATTTACCGATTTTTGAAATACGAAAGGGCAATTTTGTCATATATAGTTTATTATACGAAATCAAAACAGATAATACAAGAAAAAATAGCAAAAATATACGATAAAGGCTGCTGTGCCGGAATCTTTTCCGGCACAGCAGCCACATCAGTAATGTAAGCATATTCTGTTGATCCAAGTCCCCGGTATCAGAATTTACCGGAGTGTCCGGAGAAACCACCGGAATCTACAGAGGTCCCGCCTCCGCCGCCTCCGGATCCTTTATTTCTCTGGATATGGCGGTGCGTGATCGTGCGGTTCTGGAAAACATCTCTTCTGCGATCCACCGTCAGACTGCCCCGGATCGCGTACACGTTCGCATTTCCGGCTTCCGTAGCCGTCTTCATGCTGCGGTAGGAGCCGCCGACCACAGAACCACCCGCGATCAGGCCGATGATCATGGCGATCACACGCTCCATAAAATGCCTTGCAGACTTAGCATCCGGGTCCGTATCTACATCAAAAGGCTCACCGTCACGCGCCATCTGCAGGTACTTTTCACTCTGCGTCAGATAGTCGGAAAAGCCGCCGTACCAGTCGTTATTGCGGAAGTTATCCAGATAGACCTCATCCAGCTTTTCTTTTCCGTAATCCGTAAAGGCCATATTGCCGAAATCACCATGTGCAATAATCGCAAAATCCCGGTCGTTCATGGAGAGCATCAGCATCTCGCCATCTCTTCCATCCCCGTAGCCGAAATCCATATCCTGCCAGATGGATTTTGCCGCATCATAGGGACTGGCGGCATTATAATCCTGATAATCATTGACTGTAACAATATAGCAGGCACACTGATAATCCGCCGCCACCTGTGCGGCCTTTTCCTGCAGCGCATTCTGTTCTTCTTCAGTCATGATTCCGGCCGTATCCCACACATAGACTCCGGAATAATCTGTATTTTCACCGGTTGCCAGCACAGCTGCAGGGGCTGTCAGCAGAAAGAGGACCGAAAGGATCATTGCAAAGCAAAGGAAAGCTTTTTTCATTTCTTTCATACCGATCACCTCCTAAAACAGCAGGTTCAGCAGCAGCGAAAGCACTACGGTAATGCCTCCTGCCAGGCCGAAGAACCAGGCCGCCATCTTCCCCTTGGAAACGGGCAGATCTCCCACGATCTTTCCGGTCTGTCCGTTCATGGCGAACAGGAAATCTTTTCCGTCCCAATGTGTGTTCAGGATCCATACCGGCAGCAGCGCATAGCTGACCTTGCCTCGATGAATCTGCACATTCTCCCGGATAACATTACACGAACCATAACCGGTAACAGTCTGTTCGATCTGTTGCACAAAGGTGCTGCGCACACGTTTTTCGATCCGCGGAATATTTTCCTTGGCTGAAACATCATATTTGTCCGCCAGATATCCCGGAAGATACGCGGTGGAGAACTCCTTCAGATCTTCGTAGTGAAACGGCTCTATGGCATCCATGTGACCGTCAGGCATCTTTTTGGCACCGTCCGCCGGCACGCGCGAAAAGGCCATGCGTCCGCCGCGTTCCACCTGGAAATGTTCTGTTTCCGTTGTCTCCGTATCCCCGCGGGTATAGGTATGCGTTCTGGTCGCGTGGAAATGCACCGAGCCCGCCGCCTCTCCGTCGAACAGCCAGAAAGGCACGTAGATCCCCTTGATCTCACGGATATGGCTCTCTCTGGTAAACGCAGAGGGAAGCAGTCTCTTGCCTTTATAGAGCGTTCTGAGCGCATTCTCCGCCGCCGCCTGATCCAACTTGAAAGGAATGATGTAATCCGGCTTCAGCGTTCCAGCGAACTGCCCCGGAATAATGGAAGGATTGTTGCAGTACGGGCACTGTGTGGCAGCCGTGGTCTCCTCGCAGATAAGCTCCGCGCCGCAGGAAGGGCAGTGATAAGCCTTCATACCGGCCGCTTCTGCGCCCCAGTCACTGGTAATACCATCTGCATCCCAGGGATTTTCCTGTTCCGCCTCATGTTCCTCCGCGACCGATTCACCGGCAGCAGTATCCGAAGCCGTCATTTCCGCGGCAGCGGTCCCTGACTGTGCGGAAGCTGCAGACTCCTGTGCCGCCGCTTCCTCTTCCTGGACCATGGCCTGCGCCGCCTGTTCATCCTTCTCCCGATAATACTCTTCTACCTCAGCCACCGTATAGGTGCTGCCGCAGTAATCGCAGACCAGCTTTCCGCTGGCAGAATCAAAATGCAGCGGGCCGGTACAGGCCGGGCACTGATAGTTTGTTATCTGAGATGGCATAATAAATCCCTCCCTTTCCCGCAGCAGCCTGACTGTTCCGGGTTAAGACTGAACCACCGATTTATGTTCCCATACGCCGCTCTTATAGCGCGCCAGGTTAATGATACAAGTTACGCTCCATGCCAGCGGAAGGCTCCACCAGATCGAGCGGTAGCTGATCCAGGTGAGCGCCATCAGATAGGCACTGATCACACGGATAGCCAGATTGATAAAACTGCTGACGGCCGTGATCTTAACATCTCCGGCGCCCTGCAGAAGTCCTGCCGCTATGGTATAGGCAGAATTCGGCAGCATAAAGATCACAAGAAGATCCAGATGCGCGGCACCTCTGGCCAGCCCTTCTTCGCTGATGTGGAATATGGACAGCAGCTGTGTATCGAATGCGATCATAAATGCCGCAATGACCGCGCTGATGCCGACGGCCACCAGAACGGTATGCCGGAATCCCCGCCGTACACGGTCCGGACGGCCCGCGCCGATGTTCTGCCCGGTAAAGCTGGCCATGGCAGAGCTGAAAGCGCTTGGAATGATATGGATGAAGGATTCCACCTTCTGTTCCGCTGCAAACCCTTCTATACTGGCCGCCCCGAAGGAATTGACCAAACGCTGCAGAATAATAAATCCAACGCTGAGCACCGAAGTCTGCAGCATGATCGGGAGCGAGATCCGTCCGATCAGCAGCGCCTTTTCCCGCCGCCACATACGGTTCTCTTTTCGAAGAAGGTTGTACTCCGGGTAGTGCTTGTTCAGATATCGCATGCATGCAGCTGCGGACCCCGCCTGGGCGATCACTGTGGCCAGGACAGCGCCCACGACCTCCAGATGGAATACGACCACAAAAAGCAGATCCAGTACTACATTGATGATGGCAGCCACCAGCAGGAAAAGCATGGCACCGCGGGAATCCCCATGAGCACGAAGGATTCCGTAGCAAACATTATAGACAAATTGAAACAGCAGGCCGACCGCATAAATGCAGAAGTACTGCAGACTGTATACCAACATGTTGTCAGGCGTTCGCAGCAGACCGGAAATCAAAGGCCTGGCTCCGACCAGACAGATCAGGATAACGACCGCGCTCACGGCCAGCCCCAGGAGCTGAGCTGTCATGGCGGTCTCTTTCACATCCTGATCCCTTCCGGCTCCGTAGAACTGGGAGGTCACGATATTCACTCCGTTCCCCAGGGAGGTGCAAAGAAAATTCACCAGCATAATGGAGGAGGCCAGCAGACCAATGGCACCGAAGGCGGTCTCGCCGACAAAGGTCCCCACGATCACACTGTCCACGAAGGAATATAACGCCTGCAGCAGGCTGGCACCCATCAGAGGCAGGGAAAACCTCAGGATCACAGGCCATTCCCTGCCTTCTGTCATGTTATTATGCTTCATCTATGGCCTTTCCGATATCGGAGCGGCAGAACATGCCCTCCCAGGAGATTTCCTTCGCAGCCTTATAGGCATTCGCCCGGGCTTCCTTCAGGGTATCTCCCAGCGCCGTCACGCCCAGTACGCGGCCGCCGTTGGTAAGAAACTTTCCTTCCGGCGACAACTTTGTACCAGCATGGAAGACAAAGTAACCGTCTTTTCCTTCCAGCTTCTCCAGGCCGTGGATCTCAAAACCCTTCTGATAGGACACGGGATAGCCGCCGGAAGCCAGCACCACACACACGCAGGCGTTATCTGCAAATGTCAGTTCGATCTGATCCAGCGTACCGTCCACACAGGCCTCCATGACCTCTACAATATCATTCTCCATGCGAGGAAGCACGACCTGTGCTTCCGGATCGCCGAAGCGGGCATTATATTCCAGCACGCGAGGGCCTTTTTCCGTCAGGATCAGCCCGAAGAAGATGATGCCTTTGAATTCTCTGCCTTCCGCGCGCATGGCGTCCACCGACGCCTGGAAAACATATTTCCGGCAGAACTCCTCCACCTCCGCCGTGTAGAAGGGGCTGGGGGAGAAGGTGCCCATACCGCCGGTATTCAGTCCCTGATCTCCATCGAGAGCACGCTTGTGGTCCTGTGCGGAGGTCATGGTGCGGATGGTCTTTCCATCCACAAAGGAAAGAACGGAGACCTCCCGACCGGTCAGGAATTCCTCCACGACCATGCGGTTGCCGGCTGAGCCGAACTTCTTGTCCATCATGATCTCCCGGACGCCGTCCATGGCCTCTTCTTTTGTCTGGCAAATCAGTACGCCTTTGCCAAGCGCCAGACCGTCCGCCTTCAGAACGATGGGATAATCGGAATGCTCCAGATATTCCATGGCGGCCTGCGGATCATCGAAGGTCTCATAGGCTGCCGTGGGAATATTATATTTCTTCATCAGATCTTTAGAGAACGCCTTGGACCCCTCCAGAATGGCTGCATTCTTCCTGGGTCCGAACACACGCAGGCCGGCCGCCTCAAAAACGTCCACAATACCGCCGACCAGCGGATCATCCATACCGATGACCGTCAGATCGATCTCTTTTTCCTTCGCAAAGGCAGCCAGCGCATCAAATTCCATGGCGCCGATCGGCACGCATTCCGCGATCTGCCCGATTCCGGCATTTCCCGGTGCGCAGTAAATTTTATCCACCTTCGGGCTCTGTGCGATCTTCCACGCCAGAGCATGCTCTCTTCCGCCGCTTCCTACGATTAAAATCTTCATATTGTTCTCCCCTCTTCAGGCTTTCCCGTTGTGACTGTCTGCGATCATCTGGATCGCCTGTGGCAGCAGCTTCCACTCTGCCTCTTCCATGATGCGCCGCTGTAATGTCTGCGGCGTATCACCTTCTTTCACCTCCACAGCCTTCTGCAGCAGAATGGGGCCTGTATCTGTACCGGCGTCCACATAGTGCACCGTAGCACCGGAGACCTTCACGCCCCGTGCCAGCGCTGCCTCATGCACGCGCAGACCGTAGTAGCCGACGCCGCAGAAGGAAGGGATCAGCGATGGATGGATATTGATGATCTGCTTCGGATATCTGGCCACCATCTCCGGTGGGATCTTGACAAGATAACCCGCCAGAACGATCAGATCCAGCCGATACTCTTCCAGTTTTTCCATCAGTGCCCGGTGGAAATCCACCCGTGCCGGATAATCGCCCGGAGAAACGCAGACGGCCGGAATATTATGCTGTCTGGCACGTTCCAGGGCGTAAGCCCCCGCATTATTGCTGATGACGACCTCCAACGAAACTCCCGTCAGTCTTCCGTCTTCTACCTGATCTATGATCGCCTGTAAATTTGTGCCTCCTCCGGAGACCAGTACGCCCACTCGCAGCATAGGAACCTCCTTTAAACGATATCAACGCCCTTTTCGCCTGCCAGGATCTCTCCGACCACATAAGCCTTTTCACCGGCAGACTCAATGGCTGCACACACAGCTTCCGCCTGATCGGCTTCCACGGCCAGCACCATGCCGAGGCCCATGTTGAATGTATTATACATCATCTGCTCTTCGATCCCGCCGCTGCTCTGCAGCATTTCAAAAATCGGCGGAATAGGATATCCGCTCTTGCGGACGCTGGCACGAACGCCATCCGGCAGCATACGCGGGATGTTTTCGTAAAAGCCACCGCCGGTAATATGGCTGCAGCCCTTGATGGTGATGCCAGCCTCACGGACCGCCTTCAGGGCCTTAACATAGATCTTGGTGGGGGTCAAAAGAGCTTCTCCCAGCGTCTCGCCCAGAGAATCAAAATACGTGTTCAGTGTCTCCTCATTCATGCGGAATACACGCCGCACCAGTGAATATCCATTGGAATGGATACCGGAAGAAGCGATGCCGACCAGAACATCTCCGGGCACGATGTTTTCCCCGGTGATCATCTCTTTGCGGTCTGCCAGACCCACGGTAAACCCGGCCAGATCATATTCATCCTCGGGCATCAGACCGGGATGCTCTGCGGTCTCGCCGCCGATGAGGGCCGCCCCTGCCTGACGGCAGCCTTCCGCCACGCCGGATACGATCTGGGCGATCTTTTCCGGTTCATTCTTGCCGCAGGCAATGTAATCCAGAAAGAACAGCGGTTCCCCGCCGGCACAGGCCACATCGTTCACGCACATGGCCACGCAGTCAATACCGATAGTGTCATGCTTATCCATCAGGAAGGCGATCTTTGTTTTGGTCCCTACGCCGTCGGTGCCGGAAAGAAGGACCGGATCATCCATTTCTTTGATTGCCTTCATATCAAAAGCACCGGAAAATCCACCGATACCGCCCAGGACCTCCGGGCGGAAGGTGGCCGCTACATGTTTCTTCATCAATTCCACGGAGCGGTATCCAGCTTCGATATCCACACCGGCTTCTTTATAATTCATAGCCATCTGCGTTCTTCTCCTTTTTTGTAAGCGTTCATTACATCTGTTCCAGATAAGCTTTATATCCGATATTTTCCAGCTTCTGTGCCTTTTCTTCCACCATGGTGCGCAGCCCTTCGGCATAATCGGCTACACGCTGCATCAGTTCCGGATCCGAAAGACCGACGATCTTGGCCGCCAGCAGCCCGGCATTCAATGCGCCGTTGATGGCCACAGTAGCTACTGGAATTCCCGGAGGCATCTGTACGATTGAATACAGGGAATCCACACCGCTCATAGTACGTGTCTGTACCGGAACACCGATGACCGGAAGGGTCGTCTGTGCCGCCACCATTCCCGGCAGATGGGCAGCGCCGCCGGCTCCTGCCACGATCACTTTAATGCCGCGATCCGCCGCCGTTTTGGCATATTCCGCCATGCGGTCCGGCGTGCGGTGGGCAGAGACAACAGTCAGCTCATAGGGGACGCCCAGCTCATCCAGCATTGCGGCCGCCTTGCTCATGACGGGAAGATCTGAATCACTTCCCATGATAATTCCAACTACAGGATTCATAGATAACCTCCTTGGGTCCCAGTCTGCAATGATCAGATACCGATAGCCTCATGAGCCGCACGCACGGCTGCCAGGGCTTCCTCCAGTGTTTCTCCGGTGGCAGTAATATGCCCCATCTTCCGTCCTGTCTTTACCTGTTCCTTGCCGTAAATATGCACTTTTACATTCGGCAGACGGTAGGCTTCCTCCAGGCCGCTCACCTCCGCAATACCGTTGCGGGCTCCGATGATATTCTTCATGGCCGTAGGGCGGATCAGGTCCGGGTTGCCCAGCGGCAGTCCCAGAATCGCCCGCACATGATTTTCATACTGTGATGTATAGCAGCCCTCAATGGTATAGTGACCGGAATTGTGCGGACGGGGCGCCAATTCATTCACCAGGATATGACCTTCCTTCGTCACGAACAGTTCAATACACAGCATACCGCAGGCATCAAATGCCTTCAGGCAGTCTCTGGCCACCTGCATGGCCTCCGCCGCAGAAGCATCTGAGATCTTCGCCGGCACGGTGGTCTCATCCAGGATACTGTTCTTGTGCACATTTTCCGCCACCGGGAAGACAGCCATCTCTCCGTTTTCACTGCGGCAGGCTAAAATAGAAACCTCTTTATCAAAATCGATCAGCCGCTCCGCCATCAGAGGGAGGCGTCCGCCTCCCAGGGCTTCATAGGCTTCCGACGCTTTTTCTTCGGATTCTACCAGGGCGTTCCCTTTGCCGTCGTATCCTCCCGTACAGGTCTTCAGCATATAGGGATATCCGTAGATTTCCCCAGCCTTTTTTACATCCTCCAGGCCTTCAACAGCGCAGAAATCCGGCACGCGGATATCATGCTTTGCCAGCCACTGCTTCTGCACCAGCTTGTTTTGGATCCTGGAAAGTGTCTCCGCAGAGGGATAGACCTTATATCCCTGGGCCTCCAGCTTGCGCAGCGCCTCTACACTGATGTGTTCGAATTCATACGTGACCACGTCCACGTCCGCCGCCATCTTCAGGATAGCGCCAACATCATCAAATTCCGCCACCACATGAGAATCCGCAATGCTGTGCGCAGGACAATGCAGCGTAGGGTCCAGGATCGCGAACTGCGTATCCAGACGTTTTCCGTCCAGGATCATCATTTTTCCCAGCTGACCTCCGCCGATGATACCGATTTTCTTCATGATATTCTCCTCTTTATGTTTTTACCCCCACGCTACTTTGCGAAGACCGCGCCCAGCAGGTATAAAAGCACCAGTACTGCGATCACACCGCCATTCGTATAGACGCCGATCTTCCAGTTCATCCGGCTTTCCGCTCCCACGCCAAAGTGACCATAGACGGTGACGCCGATGCCGGCGATGCCAAGCGCAAGGGCCATGAGCGCCATCAGAATGATCGGCCATCCGGCCTGACCGCCGGATAGCGTGGCCCATACCAGACCCCCGACCACCAACAGTGCTGCCAGAATAAAGAAGAACATGGCCATCTCCATAAAGGTGACATCCTGAATGCGTTCCGAAAAGGATTTCTTTTCAATGAATTCAATGCCATGACGCGTTCGTTTCCAAGTTACACGGGCCATTATGATTCTTTCACCCCGTATTTTTCATAGTAGGCATCGATGCGCGCTTTCATGGCGTCATCGATCAGCACTTTGCCGCCGCACGGGCGATTATACAGATGTTCAACGACTTCTGCCATGGTCACGATGGCTGTCGTGCGGATCCCGTATTTCTCCTGGATCTCGGAGAGAGCGCTCTTGGTCCCCTGTCCGCGTTCCATACGGTCCACGGACACCACCAGACCTACGACAGAGATATCTCCCTGCGCTTTCAGGATCGGCATAGTCTCTCCGATGGAGGTGCCGGCCGTCGTAACATCCTCGATGATAACGACCTTATCTCTGTCTTCAATCGGGCCTCCCAGCAGGATTCCCTTATCACCATGGTCCTTGACTTCCTTGCGGTTGGAGCAGTAGCGGATCTGTGCGCCGCAGAGCTCGCTTAAGGCAATCGATGTCGTCACAGACAGCGGGATTCCCTTATAGGCCGGTCCGAAAAGAACATCAAAATTCGTACCATAGGCATCCGCGATGGCACGGGCATAGTATTCGCCCAGCCGCTTCAGCTGACTGCCGGTGCGGTAGAACCCGGTGTTTACAAAGAAAGGTGTCTCTCGTCCGCTCTTGGTCACGAAATCGCCAAAACGCAGCACCTCGCACTCTACCATAAATTCAATAAATTCTTTCTTATACTGTTCCAAATCAGTCCTCCTTCAGGCGAATTTCAGAAACATCCTTCATGCCGAACCGCTGCATATACGCCTCGATTCCTTCAATGATTTTCAGTGTAACAGTCGGATCATGGAAATTGGCGGTCCCGACGGATACCGCCGAGGCGCCGGCCATCAGGAATTCAATGGCATCCTCTGCACAGGCAATCCCTCCCATGCCGATCACCGGGATCTTCACCGCGTGCGCCGTCTGATAGACCATGCGCACCGCCACCGGCTTAATGGCAGGCCCGGAAAGACCGCCGGTCCGGTTGGCCAGCGCGAAGGTACGGCGATTGATGTCAAATTTCATTCCTGTGATGGTATTGATCAGGGATACGGCATCGGCACCGGCAGCTTCTACCGCTTTCGCCATCTCTGTAATATCCGTCACATTGGGTGAAAGCTTCATAATGACGGGCTGTGCCGCCACTCGTTTGACAGCCTTTGTAATAGTCTCAGCCGCCTTTGGATTCTGCCCGAAAGCGATTCCGCCCTCCCGCACATTGGGACAGGAGATATTGATCTCCAGCATATCCACCCGTGGGCAGTCCGCCAGACGCTCCACGACCTCTACATAATCTTCGGCAGTGCGGCCGCAGACATTTACGATGACCTTTGTCTTCGGATAATCCGTCAGAAAAGCCAGATCACGTTTTGTAAAGGTATCGATCCCGGGATTCTGCAGGCCGATGGCATTCAGCATACCGGAGGTCACCTCTGCCACGCGCGGCGTCGGATTTCCGGGCCATGGGACATTTGCCACCCCCTTGGTGACGACCGCGCCAAGGCGGTTCAGATCCATCATTTCAGCATATTCCATGCCGGAACCGAAGGTACCGGAAGCCGTCATGACCGGATTCTGCAGGGTTACGCCTGCCAGTGTTACCGAAAGGTTCACAGGACCACCTCCCTTGCATCAAAGACCGGTCCCTCTTTGCAGATCCGGCGGTTATGTACCTGGGAATGCTCATCCACATTCTCCGTCTGACACACGCAGGCCAGGCATGCACCTACACCGCACGCCATTCGTTCCTCCATGGAGACATAACATGGAATATCCTTTTCCAGTGCAAAGGCTTTTACGGCCCGCAGCATTGGCAGTGGGCCGCAGGCAAAGATCACATCCGCCTGTACGTGATTCTCTCGAATGGCATCCAGCACATTTCCACGGGTCCCCTTGCTTCCGTCCTCCGTGGCAATGACCAGCTCGGCGACTGCCCGCAGATCCTCCTCCAGATACGTGCGGCTGCGGTAGCCCATGGCCAGGACCTTCTCCCCGGGCAGGGACTTCGCCAGCTCCAACAGCGGCGGAACGCCGATGCCGCCTCCCACGATGAGTGCCCGCCCCGGATTCTCCAGAGGGAAGCCATTTCCCAGCGGCCCCATCACATCCAGGAAGTCGCCCGGTTTCATCTCAGAAAATTCCCGCGTACCGGCACCGGCCACGCGGTATACCAAGCGCAGCCGTCCGCAGGCGCGATCAATCTCACAGATACTGATCGGACGCGGCAGCAGTCTGGTGGGATCCTCCGGATAGAGAGCCAGGAACTGGCCCGGGCACGCACACGCCGCGATATCGGCTGCCTCTATCCACATATCATAAATGTCATCTCCCAGCGGGAGGTTCTGCACAACGGCAGCATTACATCTGTATTTCATAGGCTTTCCTTAAAAAATGGTCTTCAGATCTTCGATCATATCCAGCACCGCCGCCCGGGAGGCCTCTGCAAAATGTTCTGCTCCAAAGCGGGCATATTTTTCCTGCTTCCACGCGGCAATGATTCCGCGGGAAGAATTCACGATCGCACCAAGACCGTCCTCATTAAAATACGGAGCCAGATCTGCCGCCGTGCCGCCCTGCGCACCATAGCCTGGCACCAGAATAAAGGCCTTCGGCATGATCTTTCTAAGCACCTTTCCCATCTGCGGATAGGTAGCCCCCACAACAGCACCCACATAGCTGTAATCCTCTCCCATGCAGCTCTCGCCCCAGGCAGCTACCTTCTCGCCGACCCATTCATACAGCGGGCGCCCATCGATCAGACGATCCTGGAACTCTCCGCTCGAAGGATTGGAAGTCTTGACCAGAATAAAAACACCCTTCTTTTCGGCTCTGCAAACATTCAGGAAAGGTTCAATACCATCGGATCCCAGGTACGGATTCACTGTAATAAAATCCTCATCAAAGCCGCGGCAGATAGTATTCCCCACCTGAACACTGCCCAGATGACCATCGGCATAGGCGGCCGAGGTGGATCCGATATCGCCCCGCTTAACATCTCCGATCACGATCAGCCCTTTCTGATGGCAGTAATCGATCGTCTTCTTATATGCCAGCATGCCGGGAACACCAAACTGTTCATACATCGCCACCTGAGGCTTAACAGCCGGAATCAGATCATAGACCGCATCCACGATCTCCTTATTAAACTGCCAGATCGCCTCCGCAGCCCCTTCCAGGGTCTCGCCGTACTGCTCATAAGCTTTCTTTTGAATATGCTCCGGAACGAAGGCCAGCTTCGGGTCCAGACCGACAACGACAGGCGCGCCAGTAGCCCTGATTTTCTCAATTAGTTTTTGTATCATACAAGGATCCTCCTCAACATACCTTTAGTACTTCTTCGTATACGCCTTGATCCGCGCAGTAGACCCGCTCTTGTATCCTGCCAGATCCAATTTCTGACCGTTCACGATGATATAACTCTGTTTCTTTTTCTGTTTTGTCTTGCTCTTGATATTCCCAATTGTAGAGGAAACATCGGTCAGAATCGTCGGTCCGTCGGCGGCCTTCAGTGTGACCGCCACCGTAAATTTATCCCCCTTCTTCAGCTTTACGCTTTTCTTCAGAGGAATCGTGACAAATCCTGCCTCCCGGATGGTCCCGGTCTGCGCTTTTGAAAGCATTTTTTTGCCGGAAAGCGGTTTCCCGCTCTTCGGATTTTTGTAGATCTGAATGGAATAACGAATGTCCTGAGAAAAGGTAGCTACGCCCACGGCCATCAGCTTCTGCTTTTGGGCTCCTTTTACAGTAAAGATGTTGGCTGCGGTAAATTTGCTTCCCTGCTCCGGCCTCAACTGCAGACCATCAAAGGCCACGCCGCCGTCATACTGGTAATTATATTTATAGGATGTGGCGCTTTTCGTCTGAAAAGTATAGGCCGGGCTGTTCACCAGACTGGGCTCCTCATAGGAAAGCCAGAAATATCCTTTGTTTCCCCAGCCGGTGCTCCACTGGTTCTTGCACAGCCAGGCACCGTCGGTGGCCGGCGGATAGACAAAATTGGAGCGGCTGTAGTGATCATCCCATCCGACAATATTGACCGCGTGATTCGGATCCTGCGACCAGGGACAGCAGTAGGCTGCATTGCCGGGATGAAAATAGGCGTTATTATAATAAAAACCAACGGCGGCAGAACCACTGCTCATAACAGCTCTCTTTACACGGTCCATCTGCTGCATGGGGATCAGCTCAAAGCCCTGTACATGCAGTACGTTCTTATACGCCTTTTTTGCACTCAGCTTGCTGTGGATTTTAGCATAGGGAGCCGTTGATTCCTTTACCGGCCCTGCCCAGGTCAGAAGCTGAAAAGCATTCGCTACCAGAACGCCTCCGTCCGTGGCCGCACTGCCGGTGGTACTGGTCGAATCCCCCTTAAGGCCTCCAAGTGAATCTGCCTTTTTATGATGCAGAAAATAGAGCAGATGTCTTTCGGAAAGATCCAGAGAAGTCGTAGCTGTCTTTTTCCCCACCTTCACCTTATGAGCGATCGCGTGGCTCTCCACAGAGCTGATCGTAGCAAAATAGCTGCAGGTACCATAAGGACGCTGGTCCTTTACAGAGGTCACCGCAGTGGAACGGTATGCGGAGGGCAGTGTGCCATAGAGGACCTGACCATAGGGATCGGAGGAACGGACAGGCAATCGGTCTTCCAGATGGGTCAGAGATGTGAACATATCGGATGTTGCAAATACTGACGGTGCCGGCAGGATCATGCTCACAAGCAAGACCAGGCACAGCATCTTCCTAATCCAGGATCGCTCCCTCATTTTCATATGTAAATCCCCCTTTGTGTGAACTCTGTTTTCCTTAATACCGTATTTTTACAGGTTCTTTTTTGTTTCCTCCGCCAGCGCCTTGATCTCTCTGGCGTTCCGATATACAGTATCCGTGACTCTGGCGCCGCCCAACAGTCTGGCCAGTTCTTCCACGCATTCTTCTTCCGCTAGCCGGCGGATCTCTGTCTGCGTGCGCCCTCCTGTTTCCTGCTTGCGGATCCGGTAATGGGCATCGGCCATACCGGCGATCTGCGGCAGATGTGTGATGCAAATGACCTGGCGATGTCTTCCGATCAGCGCCAGCTTTTCTGAAACCTTCTGCGCGGTGCGCCCGCTGATGCCGGCGTCCACTTCATCAAAGATCAAGGTAGGAATCTCATCTTTATCTGCGAGAACCGCCTTGATGGCCAGCATGATACGGGAAAGTTCACCGCCGGAAGCAACTCGTCCCAAAGGCTGAGGCTCCTGACCGGCATTCAGAGAAATATAAAACTCTGTCATATCCTGCCCATACGATGCAGGCTCCGCCAATTTCTCCATTCGAATATCAAAATCCACATGAGAGAAATTCAGTTCCTGAATGGCTTCTGTCAAACGTTCTCTCAATGGCGGTATCGCTGCCCGGCGTGCGTCAGAAAGTTCATCGGCCGTTTGTTGTAATTCAGTCCTGGCCAGTTTGTATTCGGCTTCCGCCAACTGCTGCTTCTCCGAAAAGGAAGTCAGCTCTTCGATCCTGGCTTCCCGTGAAACAAGGGCTTTCATGACCTCCTCAAAAGAACCGCCGTATTTGCTTTCAATGTGATGGATCTCGTCCAGACGGTCCCCGATGCGGCTAAGTTCCTGAGGATCTGCCGCCAATGCATCCCTGGCGTCAGACAGCTCTCTTGTCACGGAAGACATCAGATCATCGATCTGCATCAGTTCGCCCGAAAGTTCTTCCAAAGAAGTGTCGTATTTTGTTACGGATGATAATTCTCTGGCAGCGCGGGAAATCTTTTCGGAAGCTGAATCGCCTTCCGCCAGCAGCATATATGCCTCTCCGAGGGCTTCCTGAATGCGCTGCGCGTGAGAAAGGCGTTTAAAAGAAACCTCCAGTTCCTCTTTTTCACTTTCTTTTAGCCTGGCATTCCGGATTTCTTCCGCCTCATACTGCAGAAAATCCAGTTCTCGTCTGCGTGACTCTTCGTCCATCCCCCAGCGGTCAAGTTCCTTTTTGCTCTTCTGGAACCTGGTGTATGCTGCGCTCATCACCTGACGCAGCCGGACCATTTCCTCACCGCCGAATTGATCCAATACCTCAAGATGCTTTTCTTTTTTCATCAGAGACTGATGTTCGTGCTGGCCGTGAATATCGATCAATAGTGATGTCACCTGCCGCACGCGGGCGCTCGTGACAGTCTCATCATTGATCTTATGGACACTGCGGGACGGATAGATCTTGCGGGAAATGACAATACAGTCATATTCCGTGCTGATGTCCATTGCCTGCAGCGCTTCTGCCTTCTCCGGATCCAGAGAAAAGACCATTTCCACATACGCGAATTCACAGCCGGACCTAAGACACCCGCTGTGGATTCGCCCTCCCAGACAGGCGTTCACCGCATCGATCAGCAGCGATTTTCCGGCACCGGTCTCTCCGGTCAATATATTCAGCCCCTCGGCAAAATCTACATCCGCCTCTTCAATCAGGGCAAAGTTCCTGACATGCAGATTGATCAGCATATCCTTTCCTTTCTTTTTAAGACATTTTTATACGTAATGTCTCCAGAAAGCTCTGGGAGCTGAGCTTTAAGATCTTGGTCACCTGCTGCGCCCGCACCAGCTCGATGCGGGATCCCGGCGGCACCTCCACCGCCTTGTCTCCGTCAAAATAAGCCACATATTCCGTCTGGCCTGTTATATCCTTTTCACTGCCCAGGATCTCCAGTTCCACCTTGTCCGTAGAAGAAAGGATCAGGCTTCGGTTATTCAGGGAGTGCGGCGCAATAGGCGTCACCAGAAACAGCTTGGCTGTCGGCTCTACAATTGGTCCGCCGCAGGAGAGATTATAGGCCGTAGAGCCAGTGGGCGTGGACACAATAATACCGTCAGCATTATAAAGATACAGGAACGACCCGTTTACATAAAGCTTAAATTTAAAGATCCGGAGTGCCCGGATACGGTTTACGGTGAGATCATTCAGGGCCACATCCTCTTCCAGCACCTCGCCTGTGGGCGAAAGGACCCGCCCCCGAAGCATCATGCGCTCTTCGATAAAGAACTCTCCGGCAATGATGCGCTCAAGGATATCTGTGATATTATTTTTATCTCCCTCGGTCAGATATCCCAGCGTTCCCAGGTTAATGCCCAGAAAAGGAACATTCAGATCCACCAGATTTCGGGCCGCCCGCAGCAACGTGCCGTCACCGCCTAGCACAATCACACAGTCTACATGGGTAGGCAGTGCAGAATCCGGCGTCCGCACTCCATTCGCAGTAATTTCATGATCCGCTTCCTGAACAAAGCAGCTTTTGCCACGCTTCATCAGATAATTCCGGATCATCTCTGTTGTGGCAAGATTTTCATCTTTCTGTTTATTGGTAATGACATAAAAATGATTCATAGTCCGCTCCAAAACAGGCTACCGGTCCAGCGCCCGGTGCGCCTCTTCCACCACTGCGGAAGCATTAATGTTTTCGTCAGTCCCGGCATCTGCATTCAGCGAGAGGTATAACAGGTATTCAATATTTCCTTCCGGTCCCTTGACCGGAGAAAAGGTCAGTCCTCTTACAGAAAAACCGATGCTGACGGCATGATCAAGCACCATGGAGATGACCTCCCGGTGTGTCTCAGGGTCTCTTACGACCCCCTTCTTTCCTACCTTTTCTCTTCCGGCCTCGAACTGAGGCTTGATCAGACAGATCACCTCTCCATCCAGGCTCATCAGCGCCTTTAACGGCGTCAGTACTTTGGTCAGAGAGATGAAAGAAACATCCACGGAAGCCAGACGGATCTCATCCGGGATCTGATCCGGCGTTACATAACGGATATTGGTCTTTTCCATACATACAACCCGCGGGTCCTGGCGAAGTTTCCATGCCAGCTGGCCGTAGCCCACATCCACGGCATACACCTTTACGGCGCCGTTCTGCAGCATACAATCCGTAAATCCCCCGGTAGAGGCACCAACATCCATACAGATGCACCCATCCGGGGACACCGGAAAGGTCTGCATGGCCTTTTCCAGCTTTAATCCGCCGCGGCTGACATAGGGCAGCGTCTTTCCCCGCACCTCAACGGAAGCATCCTCCGGAAATGTGCCGCCGGCTTTATCCTCCCGCTGACCGTCCACAAAGACGATTCCCTCCATGATCATAGCCTTCGCTTTTTCACGTGAGGGCGCCAGTCCTCGTTCTGTCAACAGTACATCCAGTCTTTTTTTCATGAGTTTATACACGCTCCAGCTCGTTAAGGATTTTCCGGGTGACCGATTCGGTATCCAGGCCCAGCATTTCCTTAAGAATGGTCACATTGCCATGCTCCACATAACAGTCAGGTATGGCCACGGAAAGAATCGTACCATGATAATCCAGGGCCGCAAGCGCCGCATCCACGTGTTCACCAAAGCCGCCCTTTGCTACATTTTCTTCCAGAGTCACTACCACCGAATGGGTCGTCAGAAGTTCTTTAAGAAGTTCCGTATCCAGCGGCGCCGCAAAACGCGCATTTACCAGCGACACGGAATAGCCCTTTTCTTTCAGCGCTTCTCTGACCTCCCACGCTGTTTCCACCATGGAACCGATGGCCAGCAAAAGGATCCCTTTTTCACGGAACATGCATTCCGCCTTGCCGTATTCAATGGGAGGACGGAAATCCTTCATCTTTTCCAGCGCGGTGCCGCGCGGATAGCGAATCGCGAGCGGCCCGTTAAAATCAACAGAAAAACGAAGCATATCTGCCAGTTCATAGCAGCTTTTCGGAGCCATCACGGTCATGCCGGGAATCATGCTGAGATAGGACAGATCAAAAATCCCCTGGTGTGTCTCGCCGTCACTTCCTACGATACCTGCACGGTCCAGACAGAAGGTGACCGGCAGATGCTGAATGCATACATCGTGGATCATCTGATCAAATCCTCGCTGCAGGAAGGAGGAATAGACACAGAAATATGGCTTCAGACCGCCTGCAGCCATTCCGGCCGCAAAAGTGACCGCATGCTGCTCAGCGATGCCCACATCAAAGAAGCGGTCCGGATAGCGCTTTGCGAAGCGCTTCAGACCGGTGCCTTCCGGCATGGCCGCCGTAATCGCCACGACCTCCGGATGCTTAGCGGCAATGTCACAAAATACCTTGGCAAACACCTTGGTCCAGCTGGGGCTTCCGCCGCCGCCTTTCGCTTTTCCCGTGGCAATATCAAAAGCACCTACCCCATGGAAATGCTCCGGATAATGCTCTGCGGGGGCATAGCCTTTTCCTTTTTTGGTGATCACATGAACCAGAACGGCACGGTTCAGGCGTTTGGCTTCCTCCAGGACACGCACCATTCCCGGGATATCATACCCGTCGACCGGTCCCAGATAAGTAATATCCATCTCCTCGAATACCATTCCCGGAATCACCAGCTGTTTGATGCTGCTTTTGGTGCGGCTGATGCGCTCCACCAGAGAATTACCGATTCCAGGAATCTGTGAAAGTGCCGAGGAAACATTTTCTTTCAGGCCGTTGTAGACCGGCGCCGTGCGGATGCGTCCCAGCGCGCGGGAAATGCCGCCCCGGTTTTCCGCGATGGACATGTTGTTATCATTCAGAACGATAATATAATTGCCGTGGAACTGAGAAGCGTTGTTCAGTGCCTCCAGCGCCATGCCGCCTGTCAGGGCACCATCACCGATAATCGACACAACATACCCATCTTCTCCCCGCATCTGACGCGCCTGTGCCAGGCCCAGTCCCGCAGAAATGGATGTTGAGCTGTGGCCGGTATTAAAGGCATCGCATTCACTCTCGCGACGGTTCGGAAAGCCGGAAAGTCCCTGATAGGTGCGAATGCTTCCGAATTCCTCACGCCGACCGGAAAGGATCTTATGCGTATAGGACTGGTGTCCCACGTCCCAGATCAGCTTGTCCTGGGGCAGATCGAAGGCCAGATGCAGGGCCATGGTAAGCTCTACTACGCCCATGTTCGATGCAAGATGGCCGCCGTTTTGGCTGATCTTATCCAGAATATAGGTGCGGATTTCCTCTGCCAGCGCCGAATATTCCGACGGATCAATCTTTTTTATATCATTCGGTGCGTTGATGCGCTCCAGGATCATAAAATCACCTCATACATTTTAGTAAGACCTGTTTTCCAGTCTGCGAATGAATGTTCGGAAGAAACCATGATCCCCCGGGAGCTGATCCAACAGGGAAATGGCCTCATCACTCAGGCGGCTTACTTCCGATTGAGCGGCCTTCAGGCCATACAGCGTAACATATGTCGTCTTCTGGTTTCGTTCATCTGAACCGATGGGCTTGCCCAGTTCTTCCTCTGTGGAGGAGACATCCAGGATATCATCCCTGATCTGAAACGCAAGTCCCAAGTCGGTCCCCATCTGCTCCAGCATGCGAATCTGATCTTCTCCTGCTCCTGCCAGAATACCGCCGATCATCAGCGAAGCTTCTAGCAGCGCACCCGTCTTTAATCTGTAAATAAAGTCCAGCATATCCGCTGTCAGTGGTTTTCCTGTATTTTCTACATCGACCACCTGACCGCCCACCATGCCATAGATGCCGGCCTTCTGTGCCAGTACGCCCATGGCCCGTGCTGCCCTGTCCGGATGCGCTGTAAGCGAAAATCCCTTTGCAGCCGTCTCGAACGCGTACGTGAGCAGTGCATCGCCGGCCAGAATGCCCATATCCTCCCCGTAGCTAAACCAGGTGGTAGGCTTACCGCGCCGCAGTGTGTCGTTGTCCATGGCAGGAAGATCATCATGTACCAGTGAATAGGTATGAATCATCTCCATGGCCGCCATAAAAGGCTCTATGACCTCTTCACTGCCGCCGAAAAGTGCATATGCCTCCTGCATCAGCGCAGGACGCACTCTTTTTCCGCCTGCCTGCAGGCTGTAACAGGAAGCCTCGATCACGGTCTTCTGAAATCCCTCTCCCTGCGGAAGATACTTCTCTATGATTTTCTCAATATCCATGACTATTCCTCACCTCCGCTTCCTGCCTCCAGGATCTGCATCTGCTTTTCAATGCGGTCCACTTTCTCATTCAGGGCCTGCACCATTGTCAGTCCCCGCTGGTATCTCCGAAAGGTCTCTTCCAGCGGATGCTCCTGCTGCTCCAGATCTTCCACCAGCGCTGTCAATTCTTCCAGCAGCACATCTGCAGGAATTTCTTTATATTCTTCTGTTCCCATGCCTTCATCGGCTTTCTTTTCCGTGGTCATGCATTCCTCCGCATAATATCCGTGATCTGTGCCTGCATTGTTCCGTCCGCCACATGGATGCGGACATTGTCTCCCGGAGACACCTGCGCGGCAGAACGCAGCGCTCTGCCGTCTTCACTCTCCACATACGCATATCCACCGGCCATTTTTTTCAGGGGTGATGTGCCATCCAGCCTGGCAGCCAGCACGGCGGATCTGTGCCTTCGCGAGAGAATACTCTGCTGCATGATCAGGATCAGTTTTTCCTGAAGATCCGAAATGGCAAGTCTCTGGTTATCCAGTCGATGCCTGGGCGTGACCAGTTCAAGTCGGTAGGATGCCTGCCGTATTCGGGCGCGCTGTTCCTGAATGCATCGGTTCGCGGCAGCAGTAAGTCTGCGCTTCATCTGCGTGAGTTCCTGATCATAGGAGGCGATATCGTAAACAGCCATCTCCGCTGCTTCAGAGGGCGTGGCCGCTCTTCTATCCGCTACCAGATCCGCAATCGTTGTATCGGTCTGATGGCCCACCGCGGAAATTACGGGCGTACTGCAGTCAAAGATGGCGCGAGCAACCGGCTCCTCATTAAAAGCCCACAGATCCTCTATGGATCCGCCGCCTCGTCCCACGATCATCACATCCACGCCAATCCTGTCCAGCTGCCTGATGCCCCGCACAATACTCGGCACCGCATATTCTCCCTGTACAATGGCAGGATACAGTATCACCTGCACGTAGGGATTTCTTCTTCGGGCGATCTTTTCAATATCACGGATGGCAGCTCCGTCCGGAGCTGTAACTACGCCCAGACGACGGATAAATCGGGGAATGGGCTGCTTGTACTCCTCTGCGAACATTCCCATCTCTGCCAGTCTGGCTTTCCGTTCCTCGAGAATTCGGAAAAGATCTCCCTGTCCGGCCTGCTCAATGGCAGAAGCAAAAAGCTGATAGGTCCCGGTCTTTTCATAGACGGAAATACGTCCGCTTACCAGCACCTGCTGACCTTCCTGCAAACGAAAACGAAGGCCGATCCGGTCTCTGGCGAACATCACTGCCGCCAGGGCTCCCGTCCCGTCCTTCAGTGTAAAATAAATATGTCCGGAATTATGGTATTTGCAATTGGAAACTTCGCCCTGTACCGTAACCTGGCGCAGGACGAAATCGTGCTGAAGCAAATCCCGAATATAGGAATTCACCTGTGTAACGGTTAGCACTCTGGTTCTTCCGTTCCCCATTACACCTCTAATCCCTTCGCAAGCTTTCCCAGGATGGCGTTCACAAAGGCCGGCGAATCGTCCCCGCCGTATTCCTTCGCCAGCTCCACCGCCTCGTTGATAGCCACCCGCACCGGCACCGTTTCATCGTACTTCATTTCGTACCATGCCAGTCGGAGAATGGCCAGTTCTACCTTACCCATACGCGCGGTCTTCCAGCCTTCGGAGACAGCGTTGATATCCGAATCCATAGACGGGATCATGGCAGAGATCTCAGCCGCCCGGGCGGAAAGCATTTCCCCGGCTTCGGCGTCCACCGCTGCAATATCCTGCAGGTAGCGATGACACTGCTCCGTGTATTCCTCCGGCCGGTAGAATTCTCCCAGGAATAATTCTTTAAAGATGTGTTCTCGAATCTCTCTTCTTGTCATGCTTTCATTACCACGCCGGCGATCTTAATATTCACCTGACGAACCTTATATCCGATCATATTTTCGACATTCATTTCTACACGCTCCTGCACTTTGGCAGAGGTCTTGGGAATGGAATAACCGAAATCGATATTGATGGAAAGGTACACCGTCACTTCATTGTTCTCAATTTCAACCTTGACAGCTTTTGCCAGCGCACCGCGGGAAAGCTTCGGAATCTGCTCTCTCACAAGATTATCCCCCAGAGAGATCACGCCTTCCGTATCCGCTGCGGCAATGGCAGCCACCTTGGCTACGACTTCTTCATCGATTACCACGCGTCCGGCTTCTTTTTCCAGGATCACATGCTTCATTTTCTTTTCGGCTTCATTTGCCATGAGTTTTTATCCTCCCTCCGATTTTCCCGTTTCAGTATAGCAGAGGTACGCCTATTATGCAAGCTTTTACGCAACATGCAGTAGGCGGTTTACGCAAAGCTGACTACCTGTGTGACCGGCTGAGCAGGCTCCAGTTTTTCCGCATAGAGCACCGGGCCTTCTTCCCCATACTGTTTTACAAATTCCTTCCGGATGCGGGCCGTAATGGTGACCCAGGTCTTGTCCGCCCATTTATATGCTTCCGGAAAATGGCACAGATATCCCAGAAAGACCATGTCTGCCTCGCAGCAGGTCATGGCCATACGGCCGGGCACAAAGCTGTCCTTCGGCAGTGTCTTCTGCTTGTGGATCATGGCCGTAAAACGGACCGTCTTGCCGTCATAGCGATCCGGATTCTCAGAGGCATCCAGGAACCAGATGCCGTAATCCTGATTGGTGACCTCTATGACCGGAGCGTTCAGATCGTAGGGGAGATCCTCCTCAATAAAGGCATCCAGCTCGCCCTGATCGTCCTCAAACACCACATCACAGGAAGGGTTGACCGCCCGGAATATACGCTTGATCCGGGGAAGATCCATATCTGCGGAACTGCGGTTGACAATAATGACCTCAGAGCCGCGGGCGTTATTCCCGAAAACGGATTTCATATTGGCAAAATAGGTCTCGAACGTGGAACCGTCCACCATCATCAGCTGCTGGTGAAGGAACCATCCCTGCGGCAGGATCAGATCTCTGGGATCCCACATGCCATTATATTCAATGATCACACGCTCCGCTCCATGCTTCTGGCGCAGCGCCTCCATGTGCGCAGGCGTCAGATCAGACTGATCTTCGATGATCTCCGGGAAGGTACGATTCCATGCCAGCATATCCGGATCGTATTCCTCTTCCCCCTCCTCGCAGATCAGGAGCAGCGTATTCCCCTCGATGGAAAAATAGTCTTCCGTAATGGTACCGGACAGAAAGCTTGTCTTGCCGCTGTCCAGAAAACCGGTGATCAAAAATACCGGTATCTCAGGCTGTTTCATAATCTGTTACCTTCCTGCAAAGAGCTCTTTAATCTTATCTGTATGAATATCCGCGCCGATCACGCACACCTTACCGGTGACATCCGGCGATCCCTCGCGGACCTCTGTCTCACCGGGGACCATATCAAAATACAGCCATCCGCTGCCGTCGGCGCCGGCCACCATGCCCTTCGCACGCAGTACCGCGCCATAGGTTTCCGCATCGTCCAGTGCGGCCAGGATCTCTTCCAGCTCCGAGGTGCGGAATTTCCGGGACGTCTCACAGCCCCAGCTGGTAAACACATCATCCGCGTGGTGATGCCCATGGTGATGATGGTGATGATGCTCGTGCTCATCCTCATCGTCGTCGTGGTGATGATGATGTTCATGTTCATGCTCATCCTCATCGTCGTCGTCATGATGGTGATGATGATGTTCATGTTCATGCTCATCCTCATCGTCGTTGTCATGATGGTGATGATGATGCTCATGTTCATGCTCATCCTCATCGTGATGATGGTGATGGTGATGCTCGTGCTCGTGCTCTTCCTGCTCACGGCGCACGGCTTCGATCAGTTCCTGCATCATGGCATCCTCTACCTTGCCGGCAGCTTCCATGGTCTCCAGGATCTGTTTACCGGTGATCTCGCTCCAGTCGGTGGTGATAATGGTCGCCTTGTCATTCAGCGTACGGATCAGTTCCGTAGCCTCTGCGACCTTGGCTTCCGAGGCCATGCCTGTGCGGCTTAACACCACTGTGCCGGCCGTCTCGATCTGGTTGCTGAAGAATTCGCCGAAATTCTTCATATACACTTTGCATTTCTTAACATCAACAACTACGATTGCTGTATTCAGTTCCACATCACAGCCCTGGGTGGCGTTCTGTACAGCCACCATAACATCAGAAAGCTTGCCCACGCCGGAGGGCTCGATGATGATGCGGTCAGGCTGATAGGTTGACAGTACTTCCTTCAGTGCTGTTTCGAAATCACCCACCAGTGTACAGCAGATGCAGCCGGAATTCATTTCGCGGATCTCAATACCGGCCTCCTTCAGGAAACCGCCGTCAATGCCGATCTCACCGAATTCGTTCTCGATCAGTACGACCTGCTCCCCGGCCATTGCCTCTTTCAGTAGCTTCTGGATCAGCGTTGTCTTGCCGGCGCCAAGGAAACCGGAAATGATATCAACTTTTGTCATTTATATTACACTCCTTCCGTAAACACAATTCAATATAGGGATTATTTAACCCTAACAAGTATTTATAGCACACGTTACGATAAAATGCAAACAGGAAAAAGCGGGCAGGCACCCGCTTTTTTATCTTTATCTGATGTGTTTACTATCCCAACGGAATCTCTACAACCTCCGCCATGCTTGTGAGACACTTCTCGATCTGCGTGGAGATCTCTTCCACCATGCGCTCCGTCAATGCCGCATTCTTTTCCTCTTCAGAATTATAATAGAAATTCTGACGGATGGCGGCGGCCAGCGTATCCTTACGATTCTCAATGGAGTGCTTCGGCGCCAGCTTACGCATGGGAATCGGAAGATCCGCTTTCAGGAATGCCGCCTCCATGGGACCTTTGCCAAGAAGCAGCAACAGGAAGGAAGCCATGGCACCGGCCAGAATGCCCGCCGGTCCGCTGGAAAGAATCGCAATGCCGCTTCCACCACACAATAGTCCAATAATCACTGATACCAATGAATCGAACAGCCAAGTCAATTCGTCCACACCGAACACGTTTTTAGCATCGATATGGATATCGATCTCTGAAGCCTTCAGATAAGATGTCAGACTAAGTGCCGTATACGGAATATGATGCTTTGCACAGATCGGCATGGTGTGTTCTTCCAGATCGCCAGCTACCGGCTTCAGCCATTCCGCCACCGGTCGGCGCAGCCTCTCCCTGGCTTCATCCGAGCGGAGAAACTCTTCAATGCCACGCTGCAGCTCTGCATCGGTATCTGCGAGTCTTCGGATTTCCCCGTTTCGCCATCTGGCAAAAACTGAGGCCGCCACCTGGTCGATGATCGGATCGACCAGCGTATCGATCACAGAACGGTACAGATCAAAAATATGCTTCTGAACGATCTCTTCCACGATATGGGAGGAATTCAGCTGCTGAAGTTCCTCGCGAAAATCCCGGAGATCATCATCGATCCTACCGCACCAGGCAAGCCCACGCGAAACAGCAAATTCCGGTTCTTTTCCGCGGATCACGATGGCATCCGGAAATACAGACAGGCACCAGTCCTGGATCACGGAAAGTCGGGAAACGCCGCCGGTCAGGAAAATCAGCTCCGGCTGGCTCTGCCCGATCTGCGCGCGCACATTCTGCAGACTGTTCACAAAGACCTCCCGGAAGGAGCGTCCCTCCAGTCGGTCCATAGGACCTTCCAGAATATTTTTCGCGATCTTTTCGTCCACGGAGACCGTCAGACGAACGGGCGTCTCATAAAGAATGCGGACCGTTTGCCGGCAGCCGTTCTCTCTCCAATAGTCTTCATCCGAAAAATAGGTTTCCTTGCATTTTCTGGCGGCAAATTCGCAGTAGGTGCGCCAGGCATCGCTTTTTGTGAAGATCTCCTTTATCTGAGAAGCCTGTCCGGAAGCCTTTACCGCCTCTTCCAGGATCATCTCATCCATCAGCCCGCCGCCAAGCGCCACCTCACCGGCCGTTCGCATTTCCACCTCCCGGCCACCCATGATATAGGCAAAGTCGGTCGTGGAAGATCCGATATCGACGACCAGGACCGGCCGGGACAGGATATCATATCCAACCTGCAGATGCCTGGACTGACAAGCCGAGACCATGGCCGCCCGCGATTCTGATATGATGCGAAGCGGCGGGAAAGAGGCATCTTCAAATATCCGCCGATAATCCTCTCTGGCCTGTGCGTTCCAGCCAGCCGGGCATCCGATATAAAAGCAGCCGTCATTTTCCGGATCAATGGCTCCGCTTGTATACAGTTCAGTCAGTACACCGGAGGCAAAGCGACGGATGTCCATCCTGCTGTCACGGTCCGTAAGGAACCGTGTCTTAAAGCGTAGCCCGCGCTTCACGGCACCGGGCAGATAACAGGCCGCCTCACCGATCCTCTGGGTACCGTCAGGCATCAGGGCATAGGCAGATATAAAACTTTCCGCTCCGGCTACCGGCAGCATTTCCGGAAGTGCCGGATCATCTTTTTTCAGGTGAGAGACCGCGCTTTCGGCGTCTCCCAGATCAAAGCCGTAAAAATGTTCCATAGATCAATCCTCCGCCTCTGCCGCAAGGCCGCGGGCCAAAAGCGTGCCTTCATAGACCAGTGCCGGGCGAATCGTACTGCTCTCACGCGAAGGCAGCACATCAAACCAATCCCTGTTCTTTCCGTTATAAGAAACCTCCTGAATGCCGCGCCGGTGCAGATAATACGGAACCTGTGCTGCCTGTTCCAGGCAGTAGGCGCCGTCTCCGCTCTTTCCAGCCTCCAGCAGCTGTCCGAGAAGCGTCCAGAGGTAACTGTCCTCACGGGCTATGGACTCCTCCGAGCGTTCTGTCAGCAGCTGTTGCTGTCCCCGCAGGATCTGTTCCAGTTCCTGGTCGATCCCCTGAATTGCGGCGGCATAGATGCGCCAGATCCTGTTAACATCCGGTACTGTTTCTACCTGCTGTTTCACGGATGGGACCGGATGACGAACCGAACGTCCCGACGCGTAAAAGCATAGGCTGCTAACGATGAGAAAACCGGCCGTCCAGGGAATAGCCTTTACGGGAAAGGTTTTTCCGAATGTCAGGAAAAGAAACATTGCCGCGGCTGCCAAACCTGCAATGCCCAGGAACAGCAGCACATGATGTTTTGCGGACATCTGCGGCTTTTCCGCTTCTTTCCCGCCGTTTTCCTTTCGCTCCCAGATGCGGGTCTCTCCCACGGTATCTGTCAGCCAGACGGCAGACTGCAATGCACGCATCATCCCAGCGGCAGCCTGTCGGCAATATGGATCGTCACATGTCTCGTTGTACTTCACCAGAAGCCGGCTGCACTCTTCCGACAGCACAGAAACAATCTTTTCTGCCGAGCCGGCGGCTTCCATTGCATGCAGAATAGATTCCCTGTCCTTTTCCAGCAGCGAAAGCATGCTGACTTGTGTTCTTCCTTCACTCATGATCTATCACCATTATTCATTCTTGTACCGGACATCCACTTTTCACAGAGACAAATCGATCCACTTTGAAGGGATGACTGAAGATCTACGATCCGCTGATTCCGTGATCCCCGAAATGCCAGCAGCAGGTCTTTTTCCTCTTCGTGAAACCTTCCGTCTACCAGGACATCTGTCAGTGTCAGTATTTCATGAAGTTCCGGAATATCCGCCCGTTTTCGCCGTTCCTGATCCTCACCGGCACCGGGATCTGTCAGGGTGAATCTTCCCTTCTCCGCCTTCAGTGTAAAACCGGTATAGATCCAAATGTCTTTTCCGGGAAGGATTTCCCGGATCAATCGCAGCAGCGGCAGCAGATCCCGTTGATTTTCCGGCTCCATGGGTTCACCGCCCAGAACAGTCAACCCCTGAATATAATCCGGTCTAAGTTCCTCCAGTAACTGCATCTGTGCTGCTTTATCGAATTCCTTTCCGTAGGAAAAATCCCAGGTGTGCGCACTGAAACAGCCGGGACAGTGATTTCTGCACCCGGAAACAAACAGGGATACCCGAACGCCCGGCCCGTTTTCTATACTGAAAGGTTTAATGTTTCCGAAATACATTGATCTCTCCTACGAAGCAGCAATCTTTGTTGATCGTATTTATTATACGGCAATCGTTTGGAGATGGTCAACCTTCAAATTTGCGGCAGTGTCGGGTTGTAGTAAAAGAGCACGTTCACTGGGAAATTAAAGTTTGCGCGTTAGCATTGAGTCCATGCGCCAAGAAACATTAAGCAGACACGGAGGAGCTTGCTCATCCGGGACTGCTTAATGTTTTCTTGGCATACGGCGAAAGCCGCGACAGCGAGCGCCCGCGAATGCGGGTGCGAGATGGAGGCATGGACGCAGGTCGTGGTACGTGTTGTGGTGCATGTCGCGGTGCAAAATCTGGGGTAATGAAATATTTTTAATACCTCGGAATTTGCACAACATGCCATTTATGACCTTTGAAAAGAATGATATGTGCAATTCTTAAGGTCGTAAGATAGATTTACTACCCTTTTTGACTCCTTCTGCTTGCCTCAGAGACGGAAAAGGGGTAGCAAATCTTGTTTACCACACAGGAAATTGCACAAATCAATTTTGGCACAGGATTACTATATCTGGGATGTGCACAATACGAGGTAGCAAAGATTGTTTGCTGCCCTGGAATTTTGCACAGATTATTTCTAGAGAATACGCAGCCGAAGCTTTTCAATGACAGATATAAGCAAATCGACAAACCTATATTTGAAGAAATTAGCATAAAAAAGCTGCCGCAGATACTGCGGCAGCCAAAAGAATTCTTTTAGTGGAAATTACTGCACCAGACGAACGGTCTCGCGGGCAATTGCCAGCTCTTCGTTCGTGGGATACAGCACGACCTGCACCTTGGAATCGGGAGCAGAGATGATGCGTGCTTCGCCGCGGACGTTGTTGGCTTCATCGTCGATCTTAACGCCCAGATAGCCAAGGTACTCGCAGATAGCCTTTCTGGTCTTCATATCATTCTCGCCTACGCCGGCAGTGAAAGCAATGGCATCTACACCGTTCATAGCAGCGGTGTAAGCACCGATGTACTTCGCGACACGGTATACGAACGCATCCAGTGCGACAGCAGCTTCTTCGTTGCCCTCTTCTCTGGCCTTTTCAACATCACGGAAGTCAGAGGAGACCTCGGACATGCCCAGCATACCGGACTTCTTGTTCAGGATGTTCAGCATTTCGTTGATATCCTTGCCTTCTTTGTTCATGATGAACTGCAGAACAGCGGGATCCACATCACCGGAACGGGTGCCCATGATCAGACCTTCCAGAGGAGTCAGGCCCATGGAGGTATCTACGCACTTGCCGCCGATGGAAGCAGAGATGCTGCCGCCGTTGCCCAGATGGCAAACAATAACTTTGCCCTTCTTGGGATCCAGGTGGCAGAACTTCAGGACTTCACCGGACACGAACATATGGCTGGTGCCGTGGAAGCCGTAGCGGCGGATGCTGTACTTCTCATAGTACTCATGAGGGATAGCATACATGTAAGCCTTGGGAGGCATGGACATACCGAAGGTGGTATCGAATACAGCCACGTTCGGGGTGCCGGGCATAGCTTCCTCACAGGCCTCGATGCCCATCAGGTTGGCCGGGTTATGCAGCGGGCCAAGATCGAAGCACTCGCGGATAACATCCTTTACCTGCTGATTGACAACGATAGATTCCGTGAACTTGATGCCGCCGTGCAGTACGCGGTGACCGATTGCGGAGATCTCACTGGTATCCTTGATGACACCGTGCTCCGGATCCACCAGCGCATCCATGACCAGCTTAATAGCCTGGGTATGGGTGGGCATGGGGGCTTCCTGAACAAAAGGCTCTTTGCCGGTGGGCTTGTGGGTCAGTACAGAACCCTCAATACCGATACGCTCGCAGAGACCCTTGGCGATAACGCTCTCGTTATCCATGTCGATCAGCTGATACTTCAGCGATGAGCTTCCGCAGTTAAGAACTAAAACTTTCATTGGACTGTTCCTCCTGAATCTAATGATTGGCACGCACCCTTTGCAAGATGAGCGAAGAATAATGAACCATCCCCGACCGTGCAATCTTATGTTTATTCTAACCGATATTTCAAACGCTGTAAAGGTGCTTTTTTATATCATTAGTCTATCACTTGTTACAAATTAACTATCAGTTTTCACGGCCGGAACATCTTCGCTGCTCTCTGTCCGGTGATGATTCAGTCCGACATGATCCCGTCTAAGCGAATATACGCACCCACAGTAATCCTGCCGGTACATGCCGAATTCCCGGGAAAGCTCACAGGAACGAAGATATCCGTTCTTTTTCTTGAAATCAGAAAGCAGCCAGGCTGTACCGCCGATCTCTTCTGCCACCTTCTCTCCGATCTCATTCAGCTTCTGTGCATTCTTCAACGGGCTAACTGTCAGGGTCGTGGTAAAGTAATCGAAACCACCGGCAGCAGCCATCTGCGCTGTCTTCCTCAGGCGAAGCTCGTAGCATCGAAAGCATCTCTCGCCGCCCTCCGGAAGGTTTTCATATTCTCGGGCGATCTCGTAAAACTCCTGTGGGTCATATTCACCCGCCAGGAAAGAGATCGGATGTACCTGCGGAAACAATGAAATCAGCCTCTCCTGCTCCGCGACACGGTGCGCATACTCTTCCTCCGGGTAGATATTGGGATTGTAGTAAAAGACGGTGACCTTGAAAAATTCCGTCAACCGTTCCATCACAGAGGTACTGCAGGGGCCGCAGCAGCTGTGCAGAAGAAGTGTCGGCACTTCTCCCGCTGCGCGGTGCCTTTCAGCCATCCGCTCCATTTCCCGATTGTAATTTATCTGTCCTCCCACTTTGTGAGTACCCCTTCCAAATCCTTGGTCAGACGGCGCACCTCCTGATTGGGTCGGCCGTTAAAGGAAGCAATCAACGATGTGATCTTTCTTCCCACTTCTACCAGAGCGGCATACAGCAGGCTTGCCTTGGTGCCGGAAGGTGCACGCTCAGGTACCGGAATGCCTTCCGTCATCTCGATGCAGCGTCCGGTGGCCAGATCAAAGGACGTTCCGCTGTACGGTGCGACGGCAAAAGGAAAACCGTACTCTTCTTCCAGACAGGTGGCAAAGGACTGCGTCACCGTATCCTCCCCGTGGTTTACAAAGACGATCTCCGGTTTCTTTTCAAAGGCCCGGATCCAGCGCAGAAGACCCGCTTTGTCGGCATGGCCGCTGATGTTGGCCAGATATCCGATCTCTGCATTGACCTGAATATCTTCTCCGAAGAGCTTTACAGATGTCGCGCCGTCAAACAGTGTGCGTCCCAGCGTTCCCATCGCCTGATAGCCGGCAAACAGGATCAGACATTCCTCCCGCCACAGATTATGCTTCAGGTGATGGCGGATACGGCCGGCTTCGCACATGCCGCTGGCGGACAGGATCACCTTAGGGTTCAGGTCAAAGTTAATGGCTTTGGATTCTTCCGCAGAAACAGCGACTTCCAATCCGGGGAAGAACAGTGGATTCTTGCCGGAAGCCAGGACTTCCTGCATCTCTTCATCAAAGTAGCAGGGATCCGTCTGCACAAAAATACTGGTAGCTTCATTAGCCAGGGGTGAGTCCACGAACACCTTAAAGCCGTCATGTCCCGTGACCAGCCCGCGCTCTTTGATCTCACGGATAAAATAAAGAAGCTCCTGTGTACGTCCTACCGCAAACGAGGGAATGACTACATTGCCGCCCCGATCGAAGGTCTTCTGCAGATGTGCGGCCAGCTGATGTACGAAATCCTCATTGGCAGGCGGTTTTTCGTGAAAACGATCACCGTAGGTAGACTCCATCACCACATAATCTGCCTCTTTAATATACGAAGGATTCTTCAGGATGGGTTTGTCCCGGTTGCCCAGGTCCCCGGAAAACACGATTTTTTTGGTGACGCCGTCTTCTGTCAGCCACATTTCCACCTCCGCGGACCCCAGCAGATGTCCGGCGTCTCGGAAGCAGATATCAACCCCTTCCAGAATGGAAACGCGTTTGTCATAAGGATACGGAACGAACCGGCGGATCGCTTCTTCGGCATCCATTGTATCATACATGGGTTCCACTTCACCGCTGCCGGCACGTTTGCCCTTCCGGGTCTTCCATTCCGCTTCAAACTCCTGGATATGCGCGGAATCAAGCAGCATGATATTGCACAGATTCGAGGTGGCCTCTGTGGCATAGATCTGACCCTTGAACCCTTTTTTGGCCAACAGGGGAAGAAGCCCGGAGTGATCGATATGCGCGTGTGTCAGCACCACGCAGTCTACATCAGAAGCCCGCACCGGCATCTCCTGATTTACGAACATATCTTTCCCCTGCTCCATACCATAATCCACAAGCAGATGTCTGCCGTTAATGGTAATCATGGTACAGGATCCTGTCACCTCGTGTGTTGCCCCCAAAAAGGTAATTTCCATGGAACCGCCTCTCTTTCATTTCTTTGTACGGTGATGTTACAATAATAAGATACCACGAACCGGTGATATTTTCCATAGTATTTTTATCTTTGTGTCGAATTTCTATGAAAGGATCAACCTTGACACCGCTCTAAAAGATATCTATACTCATCCTATGACCGAAAACATCGCGCCGGAGGTAATACCATGATCGGCTTACGCATCGCAGATATCCGCGATTTCACATCCCGCCTTTTTGTTAAGAATACCTTTGATTCCTTCGAACTGGCGGAAGCAGAATTTGTGACCCATTATACCACCACCCTGGACGGAACGCTGACCGAACCTCAGGAGGATCATCTTCATGCCACCTGGGGACAGGTTCGCCCTGTGGCCTATGCCGTGATCCGGGGAAAGGAGCTGCCGCATTCGTTTCGACTGGTCCTGCGCCTTTCCGACGAGAACGTAAAAAAAACGCTCGCCTCCCTAGGGCTGTCGATCAGCCCGGAGGAAGTAGGAGCGCTTTTTTTGAACATTCTTTACAATCACGAGCAGCTGACCGTTGTTACCGGTTGTTCCCTGAAGACCTTTTCCCTGGATAAGACCCTGGAAAAAGAATGGGACCGGCTGGCGCGCCGCTTTTTCGCCAAGAATCAGATTCCTGTTGAGGAAGTTTGACTATGAGAAAAGGGACCTGTCCCCGATTTCTCATTCCATATAGGAGTAGACAGAGCCTTCGTTCTGACGCAGCGTTTCGTGACTGACCGCATCGAGCTCAAACCAGAATTCTACGCCGCCGTCACGGTTGCGTACGCCGCAGCGCGTGCCGTGGGCGGTGATGACCGCCTTTACGATGGAGAGTCCGATGCCGCTGCCGCCGTAGCTTCTTGTCCTGGCTTTATCCACCTTATAGAACTTATCCCAGATATGCTCCAGTTCACTCTCCGGGATGGGATTTCCGGTATTGTGCACAGAAATGATGGCCCGTCCTCTTCGCTCGAGTACCCGTACAGTGATAGTACCGGGATTGCTGACATAGTGGCAGGCATTGCTCAGATAATTGGAGACCACGCTTTCGATCATGAACTCATCCGCATCCACAAAGACCTCCTCCGGCATCATCAGATGCCAGTCACAGTCTTTTTCCGCTGTCATGACCTTCATAGAATCTGTTACCGCGTGGATCAGTTCCGTCACATTAAAGACCTCTTTTTCGATCTTCATTTCTCCGGATTCGATCTCATCCAGGCTCAGCAGTCTGCGAACGATCTGATTCATCTTCCGGGCTTCGTCCTGTATGACCTCACAGTAAAAAGCCGCGCTCTCCGGGTCATCCGCCACGCCCTCGGTCAGCCCTTCCGCATAACCCTGAATCAGCGCAATGGGCGTTTTCAGTTCGTGAGAGACGTTGGACAGGAACAAACGGCGCATCTCATCCACCTTTTCTTTTTCCCGCAGATCCCGTTCCAGCTGCGCGTTGGCCTCCCGGAGTTCCCGGATAGCGCGCGAAAGATTGTCCGACATCAGGTTAATATTTTCTCCCAGTATGCCGATCTCGTTGTTTTCTTTTCCTTCATAGCGCCGGTCGAAGGTCAGCTCTGCAGCCTGTCCGGAAATCTCCGCCATCTCTTCAATGGGCCTTGTCAGCTGTCCAGCGGCCAGATACATCACAAGGCCGCCCGCCGCGATCGCAAAAAGGCCAAGATAGATCAGGAACCGACTGGAAAGAGCCACGCTGTCCTGGATTCCTTCCAGTGGCGTGGACATAAAATATAAGATATCTTCTCCCAGATAACCGATGCATTCGATCTCGTCATTCTTCATGCGCTTGTTAAAGCCGCGGCAGATAAGATAGTCATCGGTGCGCTCGTAGACCTCGACCTCGTCCAGTTCTTCATCCTCCTCCGTGCTCTCGAACAGAAGCTGCATCGCAGAAAGACGCTCCGCCTGGTTCAGGCTGGAGGCATAGACCAGATAAGGCGTATCGGAAAGGTGGTCCACAATAACGGTATCGATATTGCTGTTGCGGATCTCCCGCTCCAGCGCTTCCAGGGATTCACTGCTGAAGTTATCATCGGCACAGGTCTGGATCTGACTGATCTCTTCTTTGATCTGCCGCTGCTTGCGCATGATCGCATAGCGCTCCAACTGTGTGGCATTTATGACCCACAGTGCCGCAATGACCGCAGCAAGGATCCCCGCGATCAAAATGGTATATTGTATTCGCAGAGATCCGCGTCTATGCCCGATCATAGTGTCCCCTTGGTGGAAAGCACCTCTTGAATGCGGGGATCGGCCTGCGTGGCAGCATCGAGCGCCTTGGCAAAGGCCTTGAACATGGCCTCCATGATGTGATGGTCATTTTCCCCGTAAAAAACCTTAATATGTAGATTCATGGCAGCACTGTAGCTGACCGCATAAAAGAACTCCCGGGCCATCTGTGTATCCATTTCACCCACACGGTCGCTGTGAAAAGCGGCGTCCCAGGCAAAATAGGGCCGGCCGGAAAGATCTACGGCACAGAGCACCAGCGCCTCATCCATGGGGAGGATGCAGCTGCCATAGCGCTTGATGCCGCGCTTATCGCCCACCGCCTCACGGATCGCGTTTCCCAGCACGATGCCGGAATCTTCGATGCTGTGGTGGCAGTCCACGAAGGTATCCCCCTTGCAGGCAAGCTCCAGATCGAACAGACCGTGACGCGCGAAGCCGTTCAGCATATGGTCAAAAAAGCCGATGCCGCTGGCAATCTTCGCCTTCCCGCTCCCGTCCAGATTTAGGCTGCAGGTAATTTTTGTCTCACTGGTATTTCTGGCAATCTTTGCAATCCTCTCCATAGTATCTCTCCTGTTTTATGCGTTTGCGCTCTGTCCGGACTTCAGTATCATCTTAATGAAGACCATCAGCGCGATCATCATTGCTATGGCGACCGGAAGCACAATAAATGCATTGGGAACAAATCCAGCCAGCACATAGGCAAAGAAGCTGACTGCCGCCGCGGTAATCGCGTAGGGCAGCTGAGTATTTACGTGGGTAATATGATCACACTGAGCACCGGCGGATGCCATAATGGTGGTATCCGAGATTGGGGAGCAGTGATCACCGCAGACCGCGCCGGCCATACAGGCGGAAACACAGACCACGCCCAGGGGATTGGTCAGCGGGAATATCTTCAGCGTGATCGGGATCAGGATGCCAAAGGTGCCCCAGGAAGTACCGGTAGCAAAAGCCATGAAGCAGCCGATCAGGAAAATGATGGCAGGCAGGAAGTACGTGAATCGTCCCGCATAGCTGTTGACAACAGCTTCCACGAACTGCTTGGCGCCTAGAGAATCTGTCATATTTTTCAGGCTCCAGGCAAAGGTCAGGATCAGAATGGCGGGGACCATGGCCTTAAATCCCTCCGGGATGGAGTCCATCAGCTCCCGGAAGGAAAGTGTCTTACGGAACATAAAGAAAGCGACCGTCAGGATCAGCGTCACAGAGGAGCCGAGCATCAGACCTATAGATGCATCAGCATCCGAGAAAGCCTGCACAAATCCTGTGCCGGAGAAATATCCGCCGGAATAGACCATGCCGATCACGCAGGCAACGATCAATACCAGCACCGGGAGGATCAGGTCGATCACGCGTCCCTTGGAATTGGCTTCTTTATCAGCCTCTTCCGCCATGGCTTTCATGCCGGAAAAAATATCTCCGTTTTCCTCTGCATTTTTCTCAAACGCAGCCATCGGGCCAAAATCGATGTGCATCAGAGCCATCGTGATCATCATCACGATGGTCAGGATCGCATAGAAGTTGAACGGAATGGCACGGATAAAAAGTTCAAAACCATTTCCGTCCGTCACAAATCCGGAAACAGCCGCTGCCCAGGAGGATACCGGGGCAATAATGCAGACCGGTGCGGCCGTGGCATCGATCAGATATGCCAGCTTGGCACGGGAAATCTTATGCTTGTCAGATACAGGGCGCATAACAGAGCCCACGGTCAGGCAGTTGAAATAGTCGTCAATAAAGATCAGGACTCCCAGTGCAATGGTCGCAAGCTGTGCGCCGGCACGGGTATGAATGTGTTCCTGGGCCCAGCGACCGAACGCAGCGGAACCGCCCGCCTTGTTCATCATGGCTACCATAGCGCCGAGCACGACCAGGAATACCAGAATGCCCACATTATAGGAATCCGCCAGCGAAGCGACAATTCCATCGTTGAAAACATGCAGCAGTGTTCCTTCAAAGCTGAAGTTGGAATACAGCATACCGCCCACGGCAATACCGATGAACAGGGAAGAATACACTTCCTTGGTGATCAGTGCCAGGGCAATGGCAATGACCGCCGGCATCAAAGACCAGAAGGTCATGTAGAAAGGAGTATTCGGAATCTCCTCCTCTGCAGCCAGGACAACGCTCGGCATCATTGCCGTAAAAAGAACGGCGCCAAGCAGCAATCTCTTGATTTGTTGTTTCATTGTTTTCTCCTTTATCGCTTTACACTTTTCTATTTTAAAGCCTTGGGCAAATTCCCTCAGCTCGGCTTTTTAGGCGTCTGTCCGCCGTATTTTTCTCCCAGGTTCTCCCGGTGCCCATCCGGATATTCCACGGTGATGGAGTTCAGGGAACCGCGCAGATTGGCGCGGATGGCAGCAATATAATCGCGGCGAAGCGTTGCCTGCTCCTCTGCTTCCTCCGGCGTAAGGCCCACGGATTTGGCCTTATGATACAGGGCGTTGATACGGTCAATGTCCTTCATATCCATAAAGAATAAACCTCCTTGAGTGTTAAAAATATAATGCAGCAGTTCTGATCTGTTTGATCATTTGCCACTATAGATTATCATCACCGGTCTTGTATATACGGAGAATAACGGGCGATGATTTCCTCGGCCGTCCTTAATCCGTCCACAGCAGCAGAGGTAATTCCACCCGCATAGCCGGCGCCTTCCCCACAGGGAAACAGTCCCTTTACACTGCTTTCCTTATGTTCATCCCGCAGGATCCTGACCGGAGAAGAAGTCCGGCTCTCCACACCGGAAAAGATGGCATCCGGTCGGTCAAAGCCCGAAAGGTGTTCTCCAAAGAGCGGCATGGCTTTCAGGATCGCACCGGAGATCTCCTCCGGAAGTACCTCACGGAGATTTCCCCAGGCCCAGGCGCCGCAGATATCGGGGAGTACATCCCCCATTGTTCCCGTAGAGGCTCTTCCCCTCCGGAAATCCTCATAGGTCTGAACCGGAACGCTGCCTCCTCTGTGCTCCCAGGCCAACGCTTCCAGCCTGCGCTGAAAAGCCATTCCCGCCAGCACGTCTTCACTTCTGAAATCCTGCGTGCCCACCGGCACCACCAGGGCTGCGTTGGCATTCCTGCCTCCGCGGTCAGCGTAGCTCATGCCGTTTACAGCCAGACGCGATGCTTCCGAGGAAGCATTGACTACCTTTCCGCCCGGGCACATACAGAACGAGTATACGCTCCGCCCATCGGCCGGATGTGCCCTCAGCTTATAATCCGCCACAGGCAATCCGTTCCCCAAAGCATCGTGGGTACCGTATTGGGCCATATTGATGTCCCGCTGCGGATGTTCAATGCGAAGACCCACGGCAAAGGGCTTTTGTTCCATGGGGATACCCTTTTCATGCAGCATCGCAAAGGTGTCCCGTGCCGAATGCCCAATCGCAAGGATCACAGTATCCGCGGGCAATTCATATATATTACCATTAGATTCCCGGCAAAGGATGCCGTGAACTCTTCCGTCCGGCGTCAGCAGCAGCTCCTGTGCACAGGTGTGAAAGCGGACCTCACCTCCGAGGGAAAGAATCTGCTCTCTCAGGTTCCGGACCACCCGCTGCAGGGTATCCGTCCCCAGATGCGGCTTATTCCAGTACAGTATAGAGGGATCTGCGCCTGCTTCCACGAACCATGTCAGGACCTGAAAAATACGGCCGCTCTTTTCTTTTACCTGCGTATTCAGCTTTCCGTCCGAAAATGTCCCGGCACCGCCTTCTCCGAACTGAACATTCGATTCGGTCCGCAAAGGTTCTCCGCGCCAGAAAGCATCCACATGTTCTTTTCGTTCTTCTACCGGTGCACCGCGTTCGATCATGATCGGCGCATAACCGGCCTCCGCCAATGCGCGTGCACAGAATAATCCTGCAGGACCGGCGCCGATGATCACCGGACGCAGTGACAGGGGGTTCGCTCCTCTTTCCGGGAAGCGGTACATCCTCGGCTCGGTGACGGTCACATTCTTATCTCGGTTCCTGCGCAGGAACTCTTTCTCTCGCGGGAAGGATGTTTCCACCGCCGCTGTATAATGAATATCCTCTTTCTTTCTGGCATCCAGCGATAACTTGCGCAGCTCCCACGGCGCATTGGCCGGAAGTCTCTTCTTCACAAGCTCTGCGGAAATATCTTCTTCCTTGAATCCGGGCGCTAGCCGCAGATTGGAAACTAAAATCATCGTACCGCCTCCCCGGCGCACTGACCCGCCAGCCACCCGCTGCTGAAGGCCCACTGCAGATTATAGCCGCCGCAGATGCCATCCACATCCAGGAGCTCTCCAGCCAGATACAGTCCCGGACAGAACCTGGATTCCATGGTGGCGAGGTCAACCTCCCTGGTAGGGATTCCGCCGGCGGTGACCTGCGCTGCCTCAAAGCCCAGGGTCCCGGTAATGGTCAGAGGCAGCGACGTACATGTCTCCCACAGTTTTTTTCTCTCTGCCTCTGAAAGAGATCCCACCAGTCGCCCGGAATGTACATTTGCCAGCGACATCAATACCTCTGCAAGATGATCCGGAAATAAGCCTGAAAAGATCTGCCCCACGGTGATCTTTGCCCACCGGCTTTCCGCAGCGGTCTCGGCAAACCACTGCTCCTTTGTCCATTCCGGCAGGAAATTGATCAATGCCTTTACGGGCGGCCGTGCCGTCTTATTTCCTGCCTTTCCATTTTCGGACAGCTCACAGGAAGCATATCGGCTCACCTGAAAAACCGGAATGCCTGAAATCCCATAGGATGCCAGTTGCAGTTCTCCTTCTGCTTCTGCCCTCTTTTTATCCCGGATCAGCAGCGTGATCCGACCGCGGGTCCTGACATGCTCCCAGCGGCGGCAGAACTTTTCTGCGGCCGTCAGCGACACCAGGGCCGGCACCGGCTCCAGCAAGGAATGTCCCAGTCCCTGTGCCAGCGCATACCCGCTGCCATCGCTTCCGGTAACAGGAGCTGCCTTGCCGCCCGTTGCCAGGATGACGCGTGACGCGGCAAAAATGTCTCCGTTCTCGGTTCGTACCGAAAAGCCCTCTGTCTCTGAACCCGAGACCGCCTTCACAAGACAGTCCGTCTGAATACAAACGCCCATCCTTTGGGCTTCCTGTTCCAGAAGCGCCCGTACCGCGGACGCCTGATGGCTCCGCGGATAGCAGTATCCTTCTTTTTCAGCAGTGATCATGCCGCGTTCCGCAAACCATGCGATCAGATCCTTTTCGGTAAAGGAACCGATTACCCGCATGGCAGCACCGGTTTCCCGGCTGCGGAAGCAGTCATTCTTCATGCGTCTGTTGGTATAATTGCAGCGGCCGTTCCCGGTCATCAGGATCTTTCTGCCGGGACGCTTTCCGCCCTCAAGCAGCAGCACCGACGCACCGCACTCCGCTGCGCGGATGGCCGCCATCATCCCGGAGGCGCCTCCGCCCACCACGATCACATCCGCCGGATTTTTCAACGCAGGATCCCCAGCCTTTCCATCAGAAGACGCTGACGTGCCTCCATCAGCTCGCGCTCCTCTTCCTCCATGTGGTCATAGCCCATCAGATGCAGCATACTGTGCGCCACCAGAAAAGCCAGCTCGCGCTCTCTGGAATGACCGTATTCCTCCGCCTGTGCGATCACATGCTCCAGCGAGATCACTATATCGCCCAGAATCAGTTCGCCTGTTTCCGGATGGAACAAATCTTCATCTTCCTCCAGGCAGGAGAAATCTCCGGGGGCCGGATACTCTGCCATCGGAAAAGACAATACATCGGTAGGTGCATCGATTTCCCGGTTTTCACGGTTGATCTCGTGAATGCCGGCGTCATCGGTCAGCAGTACACTGACCTCTGCCTCATAGGGGCATTCCTCCTGATCCAGCGCCGCCTCGATTACCCTGCGGATCAGCGGTTCCTCCTCTAATCCCAGGGAAATCTCTGTTTCTTTATCTACATAGATGGTCATGAGCGTCTCCTCAACCGGTAGGTCTGCCGGCGCTTTTCCTGATAAGCCTCTTTTTTCTCATATTTTTCGTAGGCTTCCACGATCTGCTGTACCAGCGGATGCCGGACAACGTCTTTATTCGTGAGCGTTACCATGCCGATGTCTTCTACTTCCCGAAGCACGCGCACGGCAACATCCAGACCGGAAGCCTGACCGCTCGGAAGGTCTTTCTGGGAGGGGTCCCCGGTAATGACCACCTTCGAGCCAAAGCCGATACGTGTCAGGAACATTTTCATCTGGGCAGGCGTGGTGTTCTGCGCCTCATCCAGAATAATATAGGCGTTATCCAGTGTGCGGCCGCGCATATACGCCAGCGGCGCCACCTCGATCAGACCCTTTTCACTGTTGGCCAGATAGCTCTCAGCACCCATGATCTGATAGATGGCATCGTACAGCGGACGCAGATAGGGATCGATCTTGCTCTGCAGATCGCCCGGCAGGAAGCCAAGGTTCTCTCCGGCTTCTATGGCAGGCCGGGTCAGAATGATCCTGTTGACCTCATTATTTTTGAACGCCTGGATGGCCATCGCCATCGCCAGATACGTTTTTCCGGTGCCGGCAGGTCCCAGTCCAAAGCAGATCATTTTTTTACGGATCGTATCCACATATTTTTTCTGCCCCAGTGTCTTGGGCTTGATAGGCTTGCCGCCCACCGTGCGGCAGATAATATCGCCGTCTAAAGAAACGACCTCCTGCTCACGGTGTTCATTCGATACCGAAAGAAGATATTGTACGTTCTGATCCTGGATCTCCGTACCGTGCTCACAAAGCTCCAGCAGACTGTTCAGGATCTGCTCCGCCTTCTCACACCCGTCCTCCGGTCCGATCAGCTTCATGCCTCCTTCCCGGGGAATCAGAGAAACACGAAAAGCCCGTTCTATTTTTTTGAGGTGTGTATCCGCCGGTCCGCAAAGACTGCTCATATACGCCGCAGGGATATCGATTGTTTTTTCTGTCATTCCTAAGAACCTCATCCGGTTATGGAAAAGGCCAGTCCCTCGGGACCGGCCTGACCGTACAAATTAGTTGTATTTGCGCTTTCTGGCAGCTTCAGACTTTTTCTTACGTCTTACGCTGGGCTTCTCATAATGCTCTCTTTTGCGAATCTCCTGCTGAATGCCATCCTTCGCGCAGTTTCTCTTGAATCTGCGAAGTGCACTGTCCAGAGTTTCGTTCTCTTTTACGATAACATTTGCCATAAAGCCTTCCTAACCTCCCTCCAGTTGTGTAATTTGTGCAACTGTTTGGGTAACCATCTCAAAGCACAACAGTAATTATATCATAATATTTCATTTCGTCAAGGAAATTTTCATCCCGGAGGCAAAAAGTTCCCTGCTCCTATTTGGTCAGGCCTTCACTTCGATCTTCGATCTTTTTAAGCACACGCGCCGCCTCATCCCCGGTCAGGACCGTGGGCTGATAGTTATTTGTTTCATTGGAAGAAGAAATGGAACAGGGAATGATCTCCGGCTCCTCGGAATCGACCTCGCTCCCGGTGACGGTAAAGGTCTGCTGAAGGATCATGGTGTCTTTATCGGAAGGATTGGAATTCCCGCCGAAGCAGAAATTGCCGAGACTGTAAGCTATGGTCTTTCCCTGGTAGGTCTCGATGCCCTGCAGTACATGGGGATGATGGCCGACCACGATATCCGCGCCTTCATCAATGGCCAGGTGCGCGAGCGCTACCTGGGTGGAATCTGGTTTGGAATCCTTTTCCACGCCCCAGTGGAACACGGCTACGATCAGCTCTGCGCCCTGACTTTTGAGGGCCGCGATATTCTTCTTTACGTCCTCCTGGGCGTCCATTCCCTTGGAAAGCTCATAGATGCCCGCCAGTCCCACCTTTACGCCGCCGGTCTCCACGATCTTGACCACATCATAGCCAAAAGAGGTAATCCCGGCGTTCTCCAGTGTGTTCACCGTATCGTCATAGCTGTCACTGCCGTAATCATGACTGTGATTATTAGCCAGATTGGCGGCTTCCACAGAGGAGCTTGTAAGAACATCCACGTAAGAGGGATCTCCCTTAAACGCATAGGTCTTGTCCGCGCGCGCCGTGGCTGTGGTAAATGTACCTTCCATGTTGACGATCGTCAGATCGTCGCGGGAAAAAATGCTGCGCACATTTTCCAGGAAATAGCTTCCGCCGTTATTTTCATAATAGGCATTAAAACTGCGGGACTGATCGAAATGTTCGTCAGTCCCAAGCGTGCAGTCTCCTGTAAAACTAAGTGTAACGGTGTGCGGAACCGCAGCTACCGTAGACTCCTCCGTTTCGGGGACCGACTCTCCCTCCCCGGAGGGCGGAACGGTCTCCACGGGCATGGTCTCACGGGCGCCGGCCGCGCTCTGTCTTCCCAGCATATGCGAAAACAGCACGATGCAGCCGATCAGAATCGCCGCAAGCACCACTGCAAAGATCACCGTAAAACGGCGCACCATACGGCGGCGGTACCGGCGCAGTAATGCGCCGGCCTCCGCCATTTCATCTTTCACATTTCCGCCGTCGCGGGCCAGTCGTTTTACGATCAGTTCCGCGTCGTACAGATCCTGTTCCCCTGTCAGGCTTTTTCTGATATTGATCACAAGCCTGCGAATTGCTTCCCCCATGATTTCCTCTCCTGGCTGTAAGGCGATGGATTACTTCAGCTGTCCGGCAAGGATTTCTTCTGCCAGCATGAGCGCTGCAGGAATTCCTGCAGGGTTCTTGCCGCCGGCCTGTGCCATATTGGGACGTCCGCCGCCGCCGCCGCCGACCTCTTTGGCGATGGCCTTGATCAGATTTCCCGCATGAGCACCTGCCTTCTGCGCGCCATCCGAAGCGCTGACGACCAGGCTCACCTTACCGTCCGCGGCAGAGGCCAGGACCAATACTCCATCTCCTAGCTTATCCCTCAGCTGATCGCCAAGATTACGCAGACCGTTCATGTCCAGACCATCCACGGATGTGGCGAGCAGACGCACGCCCTTCACCTCTTTGACCTGATCCATGACATCGCCCATAGAAGCCTTTGCCAGCTTGTCCTTCAGCTTTTCGTTTTCGGCACGGGCGGCCTTTACATCCTCCTCCAGCTGGGTTATGCGCTGTACCAGGCTGGCAGGCGTCGTCTTGGCGGCGGCTGCAGCATTGCGGAGCATGGTCTCCACAGAAGCGTAATAATCCAGCAGGTTTGCGGAGGTAAGGGCTTCGATACGCCGTACGCCGGCAGCAATGCCGGATTCAGACAGGATCTTAAAGCAGTTAATATCTGCTGTATTCTTTACATGGGTGCCGCCGCAAAGCTCCGTGGAGGTTCCCATGGTGACTACGCGGACCTCATCCCCGTACTTTTCGCCGAACAGAGCCATGGCGCCGGTCTTTTGCGCCTCCTCCAGGGACATGACCTTTGTCTCCACCGGATAAGACGCACGGATCATTTCATTCACCTTGGCTTCCACGTCCGCAATTTCCTGCGCCGTCATGGCCTGGAAATGGCTGAAGTCAAAGCGGAGGGTATGCTCATCGTTATAGGAACCGGCCTGGGCCACATGGCTTCCCAGCACCTCCTGCAATGCCTTCTGCAGCAGATGCGTGGCGCTGTGGTTCTTGCAGGTGGCAGCGCGTCTCTCATGGTCGATGGTCAGCGTAACACTGTCTCCAGTACGGAACACGCCACTCTCTACCACGCCCACGTGGCCGACCTTACCGCCTTTTAAGTTCAGCACGTCACGCACCGCAAAGCGGGAGCCATCAGCCAGCGTGATCATACCGGCATCGCAGTTCTGTCCGCCCTTGGTGGCATAAAAAGGTGTGATATCCGTAAGGATGGTGCCTTCCTGCCCGTCCGTCAGGGCTTCAACGATCTCATCGGCAGTCGTCAGTACCTGAATGGTGCCTTGGCAGCTCTCTTTTTCATAGCCAACGAATTCTGTGGTCAGCTCCGCGTCGATCTGCGCGTAGATGTTTTCTTCCTCGCCCATATAGTTGGTACCCTTGCGGGCAGAACGGGCCATTTCCTTCTGATGTTCCATAGCGGCGGCGAAGGTCTCCTCATCTACCGTCATATCCTTCTCCGCCAGGATCTCTTTCGTCAGATCCAGCGGGAAGCCGAAGGTATCATACAGCTTAAAGGCATCATCGCCGGAAAGTTCCTTTTTGCCTTCCGCCAGGGCAGCCTGAGTCATCTCATCCAGCTTGGCCAGACCGGAGTCGATCAGTCTTGCGAATTTTTCTTCTTCCTGACCGATGACCTTGGTAATAAATTCCTGTCTGGTCTCCAGTTCCGGATAACCATCCTTGGAAAGCTCAATGACCTTCAGGGACAGTTTTGTCAGGAAGCCATCCTCAATGCCGAGCATGCGTCCGTGGCGGGCGGCGCGGCGAAGCAGGCGGCGCAGCACATAACCACGGCCTTCGTTGCTGGGCAGGATACCGTCAGAGACCATGAACGTAACGGAACGAATATGGTCGACGATCACGCGGACAGAAATGTCCTTCTTCGGGTCTGTCTCATAGGCGTAATCCTGTGCCATATGGCAGACCTCATCCAGCAGGGCCTTAAAGGTATCAATGGAGAACACCGTATCTACATCCTGAACGACCACGGCCAGACGCTCCAGGCCCATGCCGGTGTCGATGTTCTTATTTTCCAGTTCGACATAATTTCCTTTGCCGTCACCGTCGAACTGTGTGAACACGTTGTTCCAGATTTCCATATAGCGGTCGCAGTCGCAGCCCACGGTGCAGGTAGGCTTGCCGCAGCCATATTTTTCTCCGCGGTCATAATAGATCTCGGAACAGGGACCGCAGGGACCGGAGCCGTGCTCCCAGAAATTATCTTCTTTGCCAAAGCGGAAAATGCGGTCCGCAGGAATCCCCATCTTCTTGTTCCAGATCTCAAAAGCTTCGTCATCGTCCTGATAGATGGAAGGATACAGACGGTCAGGGTCCAGTCCAACCACCTCGGTCAGGAATTCCCAGGACCATTCGATGGCTTCATTCTTAAAATAGTCTCCAAAGGAGAAGTTGCCCAGCATCTCAAAGAAGGTCAGATGACGGGCGGTAATTCCCACGTTTTCGATATCGCCGGTGCGGATGCACTTCTGACAGGTAGCCATGCGGCGGCGGGGCGGCACTTCCTGGCCCGTGAAATAGGGCTTTAAGGGCGCCATGCCTGCCGGGATCAGCAGAACGGAATTATCGTTGTGGGGAATGAGGGAATAGCTGTTCTTGCACAGATGGCCCTTGCTCTCAAAGAAATCCAGGAACATCTGGCGCAGCTCGTTGACACCATACTTTTTCACTACAGTTACCTCCAAATCGTGTTGTCTTTGCAATTTATTTTTTCGGCAGCGGTAAATATACGTCCGCTCCGATGAAATGGCTTCAGTGTTTCAGGCTCTCCATATAGACAGTATCCTCCGGAAGGTCATCCATAAGCGCGGCGGCACAGGCCAGGCTGTCGCAGCGTTCGTTTTCGGGATGTCCTGCATGCCCTTTTACCCAGGTCCAGGTGATACGATGCGGGGCCGCTGCGGCCAGGAGACGCTGCCAGAGATCAATATTCTTCACTTCATTGGGCTTTCCGCGGCGGAAATCGCTCTTCAGCCAGCCGTCGATCCAATGTTGATTAAATGCATTGATCACATAGGCGGAATCCGATACCATGACCACTTCACAGGGCCGGTTCAGCGCTTCCAGTCCCTTGATCGCGCCCATCAGCTCCATTCGGTTGTTGGTGGTCCGCCGGAAGCCTCCGGATAGCTCCTTTTCATGAAGGACGCCTTTGGGATCCGTATACTGGATCACCGTGCCGTAACCGCCGGGGCCTTCAGGATTGCCCTTAGCCGCCCCGTCGGAAAAGATCTTGACCTGCATCAGTTCAGCGCCGCCTCCAGCGCCACCTCCATCATCTCACGGAAGGAGGTCTGGCGGTCTTCGGGACTCAGGGCTTCTCCTGTGTAGATATGATCGGAAATCGTGAACATCCCAAGCGCATGCTTTCCGGCATGAGCCGCGATCATATAGAGCGCAGCCGACTCCATCTCCACACAGAGCACGCCCATGCGCTTCCAGGCATCGTTGAAACCGGGGTCATCATTATAGAAAACATCCGAGGAAAGGATGTTCCCTACCTTAAGACTGATGCCTTTTTTCTCAGCGATTTCCGCCACGCGGCGAAGCAGTGTGAAATCCGCCACCGGCGCAAAGGTACCGGGCAGGCGGTACTGGGAAGCAAAATTCGAATTGGTACAGGCGCCGATGCCTGCCACGACATCCCGCAGCTTTACGGAATCGCTTAAGCCTCCGGCGGAACCGATGCGGATAATGGTATCTACATCGTAAAAATGATAGAGCTCATACGCATAGATCCCGATGGACGGAATGCCCATGCCGCTTCCCATCACGGAAACAGGCTTTCCTTTGTACTCACCGGTGAACCCCAGCATGTTGCGGACAGTATTAAAGCACTTGACATTGGTCAGATACGTCTCTGCAATATATTTCGCGCGCAGAGGATCTCCCGGCATCAGAACGGTGCGGGCGATATCTCCCGGCTTTGCGGTATTATGGGGTGTGGACATCGTATCTCCTCCTTATTCCCACGGAAGCAGCGGATTTTCTACGGTCTTATCTCGCAGAAGCAGCTTGTTGACAGCATCTTTGGCAGGCAGATCTGCGAACAGTACCTGATAGATTGCCTCAGTGATCGGCATATTGACACCGTATTTGAGCGCCAGCGCGCGGGCGGCCTTCGTGGAATAAACACCCTCGACCACCTGGTTGACCTCTTCCATTGCCTGCTGCATGGTACGTCCCTGACCGATCAGGATACCGGCTCTGCGGTTGCGGCTGTGCATGCTGGCGCAGGTAACGATTAGATCGCCGATGCCGGAAAGGCCGTACAGTGTCTCGGAACGGGCTCCCATGGCCAGTCCCAGGCGGGCGATCTCCGCCATGCCGCGCGTGATGAGCGCCGCCTTGGTATTATCGCCATAGCCCAGACCGTCGGCAATGCCGGCTGCCAGGGCTATAACATTCTTCAGAGCTCCGCCCAGCTCGATGCCCAGGATATCCGGGCTGATATAGACGCGGAAGACCGGGCTCATGAAGATCTCCTGCAGCCATTCCGCCGTTTCCTTCTTCTCTGCAGCAATGACTACAGAGGTAGGAATGCCGCGGCTGACCTCCTCCGCATGGCTGGGACCGGAAAGAACGGCCACCACCGCCTGCGGGATCTCCTCGGAGATCTGCTGTGTCAGAACGGCCAGGGTCTCCTCTTCGATTCCCTTGGCGACATTGACGATTACCTGACCCTCCCGGATATAGGGGCTGACCAGCTTTGCCGTGCGGCGGGTGAACACCGACGCCACAGCCATCACGATCAGTTCCGGCTCCCGGGTAGCCTCTTCCAGATCCTTGGTGAATTTCACACTGTCCGGAATCACCGCACCGGGCAGATTCTTATGCGCGCGGGTCGTCTGCAGCATATCGATCTCCGCAGGTACCGCAGACCAGACTGTAACTTCATTCCCGTTGTTTGCCAGCAGAATAGCCAGTCCCATGCCCCAGGTACCGGCGCCCATTACCGTAATTTTCATAAGCATCCCCCTAAAACAATTTATTTTCTGTTCCTGCCATCAGTCTGCCGATATTTGTGCGATGTCTCCAGATGGCCATTGCCGCCCAGAAGGCGACGACCACACAGGATTCAACAAAATACGGGCTTCCGCTGATGGCAAGGTGCCCGGTCGCCCCCATGGCCGTCCACATAACAAAGAATGCGATGACCACCAGGATCGACCCCAGAGATACATAGCGGGAAAGGATAACCGTTCCCAGAAAAATGATCAGACACACCAGAAGGATCCATTTATCCATGGCCACGATCAATGCCGCCGTACAGGCAATCCCCTTGCCGCCCTTAAAATTCAGATAGAAAGGGAAATTGTGTCCCAGTACAGTACCGATTCCCGTATAGAGAGCCAGCAGCTCTCCCCGGGCATCATGCATGACCCCGCCGTTGAACAGGAAAATGGTCAGGGCCATAGCCAACCACAGCTTCAGCAGATCCCCCAGAAAGACAATGGCTCCGGCCTTTTTCCCCATCACACGCAGCGCGTTCGTGGTGCCGGAATTGCCGCTTCCCTTCTGGCGGATATCCACCCCGTTCATTTTCCCGTACAGATATCCCGTCTGGAAAAGTCCGAAAACATATCCGATCAGAATACACCAGATCCTTACCATAAAAATCAGTCCTTTTCTTTCCGTTCCCGGATCAGGAAGCGAAGCGCCGTCCCCCGGAAGCCGAAGGCCTGACGAATACGGTTTTCCAGATAGCGGGTATAGGAAAAGTGCATCAGCTGTTTATCGTTTACAAAGACCACAAATGTGGGCGGCTTGACGGAAACCTGAGTAATATAGTACAGTCTCAGTCGTTTGCCCTTATCCGACGGCGGCTGCTGCAGTGCTACCGCCTCCGCCATGATTTCATTCAGCACACCGGTAGCGACACGCAGGTTGGAATTTTCCAGGATCACATCAATATATTCAAACAGCTTGCCCACGCGCTGTCCCGTCTCTACAGAAATGAACAGGATCTCCGCATACGAAAGGAAGGATAAGGTCTGACGGATCTTTTCCGTAAATTCCTTCATGGTCTTGTCGGTCTTTTCGATCAGATCCCATTTATTTACCACGATCAGGATTCCCTTGCCCCGGTCATGGGCAATACCCGCGATCTTTGCATCCTGTTCCGAGATCCCTTCAGAGGCATCGATCACCAGCAGCACAACGTCGGCGCGCTCCACAGCGCTGACCGCACGGATTATACTGTAATGTTCGATTTCCTCTTTGATCTTATTTTTACGCCGGATGCCGGCCGTATCGATCAGCACGTATTCTCGTTTATGATACGTGACCACGGAATCGATGGCATCCCGAGTGGTTCCGGCCACATTAGATACGATGACTCGGTTCTCGCCCAGCAGCTTATTCACAATGGAGGACTTGCCAACATTGGGCTTTCCTACAATAGCGATCTTGGGGCGCTCATCCTCCGTATCCTCCTGCGGGATCTCCCGAAGATGCTCTGCAAGAACATCCAGCATATCACCCAGCCCCAGACGGGAAGCCGCGGAAATCGGAATCGGATCTCCCATGCCCAGATTATAAAATTCATAGACGTCCGGCATCTGCTTCTGGAAGCTGTCCACCTTGTTGACGACCAGCAGCACCGGCTTCTGCGATCTGCGCAGCATATCCGCTACCTTGGCATCCGCATCTGTCAGCCCCTGTCTTACATCGGTCATAAACAAAATAACATCCGCTGTCTGAATGGCGATCTCCGCCTGCTCCCGCATCTGGGAAAGGATGACATCCTTTGTATCCGGTTCAATACCGCCCGTATCGATCAGCGTAAAGGCGTAATTCAGCCAGGTACAGTCCGCATAGATGCGGTCCCGGGTGACGCCCGGCGTGTCCTGCACGATGGAGATCCTCTCCCCCGCCAGTACATTAAAGAGGGTGGATTTCCCCACATTGGGACGCCCCACCACGGCAACGATCGGTTTGCTCATATAGTAAACTCCTGTTCTGTATCACGATTCTAATTCATAGCCTGCATAGATGCCAGGGTTCCCGTCATCATCCGCCTCTCCCAGAAACGCTGCCAGTACCGCGTCCCCGTCCCGCGGGACCACGCGTACCGGGATTCCAAGTTCATCCTCCACACGGCCAACGGTCACATCATCCAGGAAGACGTCCTCCCCGCTGCGCAGCATGTTGCAGGGAATCAAAAGTTCTGTGCCCAGTGCTTTGCCCGAAAGCTGTGCCAGAAGGTCCTGCCCCGTGACCAGCCCGGAGACGGTAATTTTCTCCCCAAAGAAATCATTCCGCACCGGGAAGATGCGCACCTCCACCTGCGGGAATTTTTCCCGCACGGCCTGCGCCAGCTGCTGCATATAAGGTGCCATCAACTCTCCCGTAGCCACAGAAACGCGGCGCACCCGCCGGTCCCCCACACGTTCCCTCAGTGCCTCCGTAAATTCCGTCAGCAGCAAACGCACGAAGCCGACACCGTTTTCCAGCTGCAGATAGCCGTCGTAGCGCTCCTCCTCCGGCATTTCCCGCCCTGCGGTGATATAAAACTCATCGCTGGCGTGCACAAAATGCAGACCGAACTGCTTATAGCATACACGCTGCCAGGATTCGATCGCATCAATCGTCTCTCCTGCCAGGACCGGCGTTACGGGCGGGATTTCCGCCAGGCCGCGCCGGAACTTTGTCAGGCCCACCGGCACCACAGAGACGCTTCGCATCACCGGGGCATACTGCATAAGATCACGGATCGTCCTTGTCAGCTCTCCGCCGTCATTATACCCCGGGCAGAGAACGATCTGCCCATTCATCTCTATATCCGCCTCATACAGGCAGCGGATCTTTTCCAGTGAGCTGCCCGCAAAACGATTATGAAGCATACGGCAGCGAAGCTCCGGATTGGTGGTGTGCACGGAAATATTGATAGGTCCCAGGCGATATCGGATGATCCGGTCGATATCGGCATCGCTCATATTTGTCAGGGTCACATAATTCCCCTGCAGGAAGGACAGCCGGGAATCATCATCCTTAAAATAGAGTGTTTCCCGCATGCCCGGAGGCATCTGATCGATGAAGCAGAAAATACAGGCATTCCGGCAGGACCGGTATTCGTCCATAATGCCCTGCCCGAAGCGGATGCCCAGATCCTCATCCTCTTCTTTTTCGATTTCCAGCAATACCTCTTCCCCTGACTTCTCGCGGATCAGCATTTCCAGATAGGTATCCTGACACAGAAAATCGTAATCAAAGATATCCGCCAGTTCCTGTCCGTTGATGGCCAGCAGCACGTCGCCGGGCGCGACCTCCAGTTCCTCCGCGATCGAGCCCGGAAGGACTTCGGCTATAACATGTTCGTGTTTTTTCATCGCCCTACCTCCAAGCTCTACTTAACCCATGTATTGTACCACAAGCTTATCTCTTTTGCAAATAAATATTCTGTCGTCCATTTCTCCTTGCCAAGAGACCAAATCCATGTTATGATGCAAACGTTCTGAGAATCAGCACCATATCGGAGGATATAATGGCTAAAGACTACACTTTTAAGAACACGATCCCGCTGGCTCCGTTGAAGATCGTTGCCATGGATAATTGCAGGGATTTCGGCAAAAAAGTAGATGATTACATCGTCGGTTTCCGCAAACACGACCAGGAAATCCTGAAGGCCCGTGAAGCGAACATTGAATTCCGCGGCTATGATATGGATTCCTATCTCCTCCCCACCTCCTGTCCCCGTTTCGGGTCCGGCGAAGGCAAGGGCATGATCCACGAAAGCGTGCGAGGTGTTGACCTGTTTATCATTTCCGACGTCACCAACTACAGCATGACCTTCCCGATGTACGGCCGCGAGCACATGATGTCCCCGGATGATCACTATCAGGATCTGAAGCGTATCATCGCCACCGCGATGACCACCGCACGGCGCGTTAATGTGATCATGCCTTTCCTGTACGAGAGCCGCCAGCACAAGAGATCCGGCAGAGAATCTCTGGACTGCGCGATGGCCCTGGAGGAACTGGCCGACATGGGCGTGACCAACATCATCACCTTTGATGCCCACGACCCCCGCGTACAGAACGCCATTCCGCTGCACGACTTCGACAGCTTCCCCTGTGTCTATCAGTTCATGAAAGCTCTGCTTTCCAAAGAAAAGAACATCCCCATCAGCAAGGATGAGCTGATGATCATCAGCCCGGATGAGGGCGCCATGGGCCGTGCCGTCTATCTTGCCAACAACCTGGAAGTAGACATGGGTATGTTCTATAAGCGGCGCGACTATTCCCGTATCGTAAACGGCAAGAACCCCATCGTTGCACATGAATTCCTGGGTTCGGACGTAGAAGGCAAGACCGTGATCATTGTAGATGACATGATCGCCTCCGGCGATTCCATGCTGGACACCTGCAAGGAGCTTCGCCGCCGCAAGGCCAAACGAGTAATCGTCTTCTGTACCTTCGGTCTGTTCACCTCCGGTTTTGAAAACTTTGATCGCTACTATGAGGCCGGATACTTCGATTATATCGTGACCACCAACCTGAACTACCGCAAGCCCGAGCTGCTGGATCGCCCGTGGTATCTGGAAGCGGACATGACCAAATATGTGGCCACCATCATCAACACCCTCAACCATGACGTCTCGCTCAGCGACATCATGAGCCATACCGAGAAGCTGCAGCGGCTCATCAACCGCTACAAAAGAGGGGAATTTTAACCCAATGCAGAACCATGCGAAACAAAAAAGAAACAACCCCTGTGCTTGCACTAAGGGGTTGTTTTTTTATGTTTCATATGGTGAGAATCACCAAAGTCACAGACAAAAGCGCTGAAGGCGCGTCTGTGACTTTTGGTTCTGCATTATCATCAGATCCTATGTTCTCTGCGATAGCTGCGGAACAGCATGGGCCCGATCATGGATCCCAGTGCGATACCTAACAGCGCCTGTGCAAGAATGACCAAATGATGCATCATCGCCGGTTGATCCAGCTGGATCATTGCCATGATCATTTCGTACAGGACGTCACCGGGGATCAGAAGTACCAGTGCCGGATACAGGAATTTGGCAATGGAAACCTTCTTATGCATACCCACCAACTCTGCGTACAGCGTTCCGACAAGCGCCGCTACCATGGTATAAAACAGACGGTTAAACAGCAGCGACTCACAGATGATCAGCACAATGCGGGTGACAACACCTGCCAGGCCTGCCCATACCAGTTCTTCCTTTCTGATGCCGAAGCAAATACCAAAGCCAATGGTACACGTAAACGAAAATAAGCACGCCAATAATATTTCCGTGATCGCCATTACAGTACACCTCCAAATATCACCAAAGAAAGGTAAAATCCGCACGCTACAGCCAGTGTCTCCAGAAAAGCTGTCATAAACAGAAGACCGCCGCTTAACACGCGGCCGTTCAGCATCTCACGACAGGCATTGATCAGCGGAATTCCCGGGATCAGGCCAATGCAGTTGATGATCATCAGAAGATAAGGATTCGAATGCAACCCCGTCTTATAGCCGATCATGATCACACTGCCCGCCAGGAACGAAGAAATACCGCACAGCAGCAGATGATTCACCGGAAAGATCTCATGCATGTACATCTGCGTCCCCATCGCAATGGCAATGCCGATCGCTACCAGTACGCCGCCCATAACGCCGCCGCCGATAAAATAATTCAGCGAAAGCAGGGCAATCGCCATCCCGCAGATGATCATGGGTCTCGGATACGGCGGATGTATGGATATTGCGTGCAGCTTCTCCTTCAGGGTGCTCACAGGGATATGATTGTCACGGATCTCCCAGGCCAGGCGGTTCAGCTGCGTCAACTGCTCCATATTGACCAGGATATCTCCCACCGTTTTATGACGCATCACAGGCTCCTGATCCTTCGGCTGTACAGAGATCATCAGCGTATGCGGCAGCATGAAAATATCCGGTTCTTCAATGCCATAGGCATGAAAGATCAGATGCAGCAGATCATCTGTTCGCCAGATTTCACCGCCGCTGGTCATTAATCGGGCACCGAATTCCACCGCGAAATCCATTAATTCATTCAGTTCTTTTCTTTCCATCTTCTCTTCTTCCCGTTACGTATTTTCCGAGTCCCTTGTCATATATTCCTGCAGGAACCTTTTTTCTTTACTGCTGAGGTCTGCCGATTCCAGAAGATCCGGTCTGCGTTCTCCGGTACGGATCAGGGACTGCTCCCGACGCCATTTCGCGATATTGGCGTGATGCCCGGACAATAGCACCTCCGGCACCGCTTCTCCCCGAAAGACCTCCGGGCGCGTATACTGGGGATATTCCAAAAGACCGTCAGAAAAGGACTCATCCTCCGCCGATTCACTGTTATTCAGCACGCCCGGCACCAGTCTTGCAATGGCATCTATCATCACCAGGGCCGGCAGTTCCCCACCGGTCAGCACATAATCGCCGATAGAGACCGGTTCCGCCCCGATCTGTATCAGCGCGCGCTCATCTACGCCTTCGTAATGCCCGCACAGGATCACCAGGTCCTCTTCACGCGCCAGCTCCTGCGCCATTTTCTGACTGAACACCTGCCCCTGAGGTGTCACATAGATCACGCGGGGGTGTTTCTCTCCTTCAATCCCGGAAGTCACCGCGTCAAACGCCCGGCAGATCGGCCCAGCCTGCATCACCATGCCGGCGCCGCCGCCGTACGGATAATCATCTACATGGCCATGTTTGTTTTCTGCATAGTCACGGATATTCGTGGCGCTTACGGAAATCTGTCCCTTACTCTGCGCCCGCCCCAGAATACTGGCGGCGCAGCACTGTTCGATCATTTCCGGGAATAAAGTCAGCACGTGGAATTTCATAGATCCCTCAGTCCTTCCATTATATGCACCGTCATGGTTCCGGCTTCAATATCCACTTCCTGCACGCAGTCCGCGATGGCGGGCAGCAGCAGCTCTCCCTGCGCGGTCTGCACCGCATACACATCGTTTGCGCCGGTCTGAATGACTTCTGAAAGTCTGCCAAGTTCCTCGCCTTCATCTGTATATACCATGATACCGATCAGATCTGCAATAAAGTATTCATTCTTTTTGAGGGGAATCGCTTCTTCGCGGGGTACGAAAAGTCCGGCACCCTTGAGGGGTTCGATATCGTTGATGTTGTCGATTCCCTTGAACTTCAAGAGTACCATCTGCTTTGCGAATCGAACGGACTCGATTTCCAGCACACGTTCTTCTTTGGGCGCGCGCAGGATGACCTTTTTCAGTTTTTTAAAGCGTTTGGGATCATCGGTCGTGGGGAAGACCTTGATCTCTCCTCGGATGCCGTGCGTATTGGTGTAGATTCCTACTTGAAAGTGCGTTTCCATAGTTTGTCCTCGTGTACTGTATTAATCTGTAGACTTGCTGATTCCCGAAAGGTACTGTGAAAAAGTGGGTCACAGGAATCGTCCTCTGACCCACTAAAACTGCCGGAATTATTTGATATCCAGTGTAACCTTTTTGTCTTCCCGGGATGCTGCCGCCTTCACGACAGAACGGATCGCCTTGGCGATGCGTCCCTGCTTGCCGATCACTTTGCCCACATCGGCCGGATCTACGGTCAGCTCCAGAACAGTCTCGTCCTCACCCTCGCTCTCCGTAACCACGACAGCTTCCGGATTGGTCACCAGGGATCTGGCAATGACCTCTACCAGTTCTTTCATGCACAGACCTCGAAATTATTCGATACCAGCGATCTTGAACAGCTTGGCAACGGTATCCGTGGGCTTTGCGCCGTTAGCCAGCCACTTCTTCGCCTTCTCAGCATCGATCTTGATCTCGCTGGGATTCTTGGAAGGATCATAGGTTCCCAGCTCATCGATGAATCTGCCATCGCGAGGATAACGGGAATCCGCAACCTGTACACGATAGAAAGGAGCCTTCTTCTTACCCAGTCTTGTCAAACGAATCTTAACAGCCATTTTTTACACCTCTTATAATATAATAATAATTTATGATCAAGCACGACAATTGTGTGCAAGATTTCAACAACAGTAAATTACAGTGCGCCAAGCCGCTGCATTTCGGTTCCGCCTTATCAGAACGGAAGTCCGAATCCGCCGCCCTTGCCTCCGAACAGGCCGCCCATGCCGCGTCTGCCCTTTTTGCCCATCATGCCGGACATCTGCTTCATCATCTTCCGGCTCTGATCGAACTGTTTGACCAGGCGATTGACCTCGGAAATATCCACACCGGCACCTGCCGCAATGCGGCGTTTCCGGCTGACATTCAGCAGATCGGGATTGGAGCGTTCCTGCGGTGTCATCGAGTAGATGATGGATTCGATCCGCCGGATCTGTTTGTCATCCGGCATATCGGTATCCTTTACCTTCCCCGCCAGTCCAGGGATCATGCCGATGATGTCTGAAAGAGACCCCATCTGACGGATCTGTGAGAACTGATCCAGGAAATCGTTGAAGTCGAATTCCGCCTTGCGGAACTTCTGCTCCATCTCGCGGGCTTTCTGCTCATCCGTGGTGCTCTGCACTTTTTCGATCAGGGAAAGTACATCGCCCATACCCAGGATTCGGGAAGCCATACGATCCGGATAGAACTGTTCCAGGTCGGAAAGCTTTTCGCCCATACCTACATACAGGACGGGCTTGCCGGTCACGGCACGGATGGAAAGTACCGAACCGCCTCGGGTATCGCCATCGAGCTTTGTCACGATGATGCCATCCAGACCTACCTTGTCATTGAAGGAGGAGGCTACATTTACGGCATCCTGACCGGTCATGGCGTCTACCACCAGGATGGTCTGGTCGATCTCGATATTCTCCTTGATGGAGATCAGCTCTTCCATCATGGCCTCATCGATGTGCAGACGACCTGCGGTATCGATGATGACTACATTCAAGCCGTTCTTTTCGGCATGCTCCAGCGCAGCCTTGGCGATATCCAGCGGCTTGTTCTGGTCGCCCATGGTAAATACAGGTACACCCTGCTTTTCACCGTTCACCTGCAGCTGTTTGATGGCTGCAGGACGATAGACGTCGCAGGCTACCAGCAGCGGCTTGCGGCCCTTTGCCTTCAGCTTTCCGGCGATCTTGGCGGCTGTTGTCGTCTTGCCGGCGCCCTGAAGACCTGCCATCAGCAGGACCGTGATCTGATTTCCGGGCTTTAAGGCAATCTCGGTGGTCTCGGAGCCCATCATGTTGATCAGTTCTTCGTTAACGATTTTGATGACTGTCTGGCCGGGCGTAAGAGAATTCAGTACCTCTTCGCCCACAGCACGGGCTTCCACATCCTTCACGAACTTTTTGACAACCTTAAAGTTGACATCCGCCTGAAGGAGGGCCATCTTTACTTCTTTCATGGCCGATTTGACATCTGCCTCAGACAGCCGTCCCTTGCCCCGAAGGTTCTTAAATACATTCTGTAATTTTTCGGAAAGGCTCTCAAATGCCATTTACAGCTCTCCAATCTCGCGGGAAATCTCCGCGATCTGCCGGACAAGTTGCCCGTCGCCGGTGGTTTCATATTCCTGCGCCAGCCGGCCGATCTTTTCTACAAGGACCCTGGTGGTCTCAAATTTCTTCACCAGGCCAAGCTTATCCTCATATTCCTGAAGAGAACGGCTGCAGCGCCGGATCAGATCGTGTACGCTCTGCCGGCTGGTGTGATGCGCTTCCGCCACTTCGCTCAGCGAGAAATCACCGAAGACAACGTCCTCATAGATCTGCCGCTGGTGCTCCGTCAGCAGCTCCCCGTAAAAATCATAAAGTAAAGTCTGTTCCAGAATCTTTTCCATGGCGCTCACCTGCGGTATCATATCAGATTGCAGTTGGCTTGTCAAGTGTTTTTCCTTGACAAAAAGAATTACATAAAAAAGAATTACTTCTTTACGGGATGTGCCCGTTCTGCTTCGGTGACTTCGCCGGCATGATGCGCGTTGGTATGTACATCAATATACTGCATTTTCAGCTTGGAATACAAAATACGCTGACTGGAATAGAGCCCGCTGTAGCCGGACAGTACAAAGCTGATGCCGCAGGCCAGTGTATAAAAAAGAGCGCCGCGGGTACCGAACAGTTCTATGGCCAGGAATATCGAAGCGATAGGGCAGTTCACGGCGCCGCAGAAAACGGACACCAGACCGATCGCGGCGGCAAAGCCTGCATGAATACCCAACAGAGGACCGGCCAGAGCTCCAAAGGTCGCGCCCACAAAGAAGGACGGAACAACTTCACCGCCCTTAAAGCCGGCTGCCAGTGTGATCGCCGTAAAAAGAATCTTCAACAGGAAGGAAAGCGGTTTTGTCTCTCCCATTCCCACGGCACGGGTGATCGATACCACGCCGGCTCCGTTGTATTCCTGTGTGCCGACCAGCAGTGTCAGCGCGATGACGGCGGCTCCACCTACGACCACGCGCAGCCAGGGATTTTTCAGGTATTTTTTCATCTCATGCTCTGCCAGATGCATGACGCCGCAGAAGAGTACGGCGACCAGCGCGCAGAGAATCGCAAGTACCGCTACCTTCAAAAAGGTAAAAGCGTCATGCGCAGGAACATAGACCGGGAATCGAGTCGGGCGAACCCCCAGCACCAGCGAGATTCCGTAGGCCACCAGGGCTGCCAGGAAGCACGGCACCAGAGCTGCGTGATAGATCAGGCCGATACTGATGACCTCCAGTGCGAAGATGGTCGCCGCCAGCGGCGTCCCGAACAAGGCAGAAAACAGGGCTGCCATCCCCATCATGGTAGTCATACGGATGTCTTTATCGTCCAGTCGGAACAGCCGCCCGGTCTGATAGCCGATGGTCCCGCCCATCTGAAGAGCTGCGCCCTCTCTTCCGGCGGAGCCGCCGCATAGATGTGTGAGAACGGTTGCCGCAAAGATCGCGGGCAGCAATGTCAGGGAAACGCCCCGGCCAAGCTGTACTTCTTCTATAATATTATTTGTCCCCAGTTTTTCCGCACGGGCCAGTTTATAGATAACAACAATCAAAAGTCCAGCCACCGGCAGCAGATAAAGCATCCACGGGTGTTCGCCCCGGAACTCGGTAGCAATCTCTACGCCGATATGAAAGGCAGAGCCCACCAGTCCGCTGACAGTCCCCACCACGCCCGCAACCAGGGTCCATTTGGCCATTATTCGAATATAGATCCACCAATGAGAGAAATAATGAACAATATTTGAAGCAATTCTTTTCATCATGAAGCCACCTTATCGATTTATCAACAGCCCCCAGGCACTTCATGGACTATAGCATAAAAAGAAAGGGAGCACAAGACTCCCTTTCTCAATGTGTCATAAAATTATGTGATGTAACAGTTCGACTTAGCGAGGGAACTGGATAGCAGCCTGCGCAGCAGCCAGACGTGCGATCGGCACGCGGAACGGCGAGCAGGATACATAGTTCAGGCCGACCTTGTGGCAGAACTCCACGGAGCTCGGATCGCCGCCGTGCTCACCGCAGATGCCGAGCTTGATCTCGGGTCTGGTTCTGCGGCCGTTCTCAACAGCATACTTCACCAGCTTGCCAACACCCTTCTGGTCCAGCTTCGCAAAAGGATCGAACTCGAAGATCTTGTTCTGATAGTAGCTGTCCAGGAACTTTCCGGCATCATCACGGGAGAAACCGAAGGTCATCTGGGTCAGATCGTTGGTACCGAAGGAGAAGAACTCAGCTTCCTCGGCGATCTCATCGGCCAGCAGAGCGGCACGAGGGATCTCGATCATGGTTCCGATATGATAGTTGATGAAGCTGTTCTTTTCTTTCTTCACCGCTTCCGCTGTCTCGATAACAACATTGCGGACGAACTCCAGCTCCTTCTTGTCGCCGACCAGCGGGATCATGATCTCGGGAACGATATCATACATATCCTCGGCCTTGACTTCGATAGCAGCCTCGATCAGAGCACGGGTCTGCATGCGAGCGATCTCCGGATAGGTGATAGCCAGACGGCAGCCACGGTGACCCATCATCGGGTTGAACTCGTGCAGATCGTCGCAGCGCTCCTGAACCTCTTCTGCGGTCAGGCCCATATCCTTGGCCAGTGCAGCGATGTCTTCAGGATCGGTGGGAACGAACTCATGCAGAGGCGGATCGATGTAACGAACGGTCATCGGTCTGCCGCGCAGGGCCTTGTACATGGCCTTGAAGTCTTCCTTCTGATAAGGGATCAGCTCGTTCAGAGCGGCTTCTCTCTCTTCCACGGTGTCGGAAAGGATCATGCGGCGGATCTTCGGGATACGATCATCGTCGAAGAACATATGCTCGGTACGGCACAGGCCGATACCCTCAGCACCCAGACGCACGGCCTGTTCGGTATCACGAGGAGTATCCGCGTTGGTACGGATCTGCAGCTTTCTGTACTTGTCAGCCCAACCCATAACACGGCCGAAATCGCCGCCAACGTTGGCCGGAACGGTCTTGATGTCGCCATCATAGATCTTACCGGTGGAGCCGTCCAGGGAGATGTAATCGCCTTCATGATAAGTGTGTCCGCCCAGGGTGAACCACTTCTCTTCTTCGTTGATCACGATCTCGCCGCAGCCGGATACGCAGCAGGTACCCATACCACGGGCAACAACAGCAGCGTGAGAGGTCATACCGCCTCGAACGGTCAGGATACCCTCAGCAGCGTGCATACCCTCGATATCCTCGGGAGAGGTCTCCAGACGGACCAGGATAACTCTTTCGCCCTGTGCATGATGATCACGGGCATCCTCAGCGTTGAAGTAGATCTTGCCGGCGCCGGCTCCGGGGGAGGCGGGCAGAGCAGTACCGATCACTTCACCCTTCTTCAGCTCAGCGGCATCAAAGGTAGGATGCAGCAGCTGATCCAGGGACTTCGCTTCGATACGGCAGACAGCTTCCTGCTCGGTGATCATGCCTTCGTCTACCAGGTCGCAGGCGATCTTGATGGCAGCGGGAGCGGTTCTCTTGCCGTTACGGGTCTGCAGGAAGTACAGCTTGCCTTCCTGAATGGTGAACTCCATGTCCTGCATGTCGCGATAATGCTTCTCCAGGTTCATGGCCAGCTTCATGAACAGCGCATAGCACTCCGGAAGATCCTCTTCCAGTTTGGTGATGGGCTGAGGTGTACGTACACCGGCAACAACGTCTTCGCCCTGAGCATTGATCAGATACTCACCGAAGATACCCTTTTCGCCGGTCGCAGGGTTACGGGTGAAGGCCACGCCGGTACCGGAGGTGTTGCCCATGTTACCGAATACCATGGTCTGCACGTTAACGGCAGTGCCCCAGTCTCCGGGGATGTCGTTCATACGGCGGTATACGATGGCGCGGGGGTTGTCCCAGCTGCGGAACACAGCCTTGACAGCTTCCATCAGCTGATCAGCCGGATCCTGAGGGAATTCCTGTCCGCCCATGTTCTCTTTATAGACCTGCTTAAAGCGAACGATCAGTTCCTTCATGTCATCCGCCGTCAGCTCGATATCAAACTTAACGCCCTTCTCTTCCTTCACTTCGTCGATGATCTTCTCGAAGTAGGACTTCGGAACTTCCATAACAACATCCGAGAACATCTGGATGAAACGACGATAGGAATCATAGGCAAAACGAGGGTTGCCGGTCTTCTTGGCAAAGCCTTCTACTGCCACATCGTTCAGGCCCAGGTTCAGGATGGTATCCATCATACCGGGCATGGAGGCGCGGGCACCGGAACGTACGGAAACCAGCAGCGGATCTTCCGTATCTCCGAACTTTTTGCCATTTTCCTGCTCCAGCCAACGGAGCGCTTCAAAAATCTGACCCTGAACTTCTTCAGAGATCTTCTTTCCCTGATTGTAATAATCCGTGCAGGCTTCGGTGGTGACCGTAAAGCCCTGAGGGATCGGCATACCAAGGTTGGTCATTTCAGCAAGGTTCGCACCTTTTCCGCCAAGGAGCTCGCGCATGTTCGCATTGCCTTCCTTGAACAGATATACCCATTTTGCCATATTATATGGTCCTCCTGATAATATTTGCGATGCGTTATATTGTATTCTTTTGAAACAACGCATACAGCATTTGGGATTATAGCACAATTTTTCATTTGTGCAAAGTGTTTTTATAGAGAAATTCTTTAATACAACTATTTTTATGGTATGACGTAATATTTATAAGGGATTTTCTGCATCGGCCTGTTCCAGAGAATCATATCCATAGGCCGCGATCATATGACGGTCCTGTTCGATTACCAGATTGATGCCCTTTTCTTCACAATCCCGCATAAAATCCAGATAGGCCTGCAGCATGGGCGCAGACCATGTCAGAAGCTCCCCGCGAAGATACGTTTCCGCAGAGGTGTCCCACTCTGTATCCTCTTCTGTATAGAGTTTTCTCCCGCGAGCGGAAAGATTGGGATATTTTTTTGCGTGTTCGGCCATCCAGCGTTTGTGGATCTCTACGATCTCTTCCGCAAGCTCACGGCAGATCGGATCGATCTTCGGCAGAAGCGGTTCCATCTGTGCATAGCGGGCCGGTGCGGTGCTTGCCATCATGCGGGCATATTTTTCCATCACCAGATTCCGGCCGGCCAACTCCGCGGAGACCAGTTCCTCCCGGAAAAGCGCGACAAGCTCGGCGGGCCAGGAATCATACTGGCTGCTTCGCATCACGTAAAAGGTAGGCCAGTTATCCTGACAATCGGCTCGCCCGCCCTCGTTGTTAACCTGTTGGAACATCTCCCATTCCCGGCGGACGACCTCATCCACCAGTGTTTTCTTATCCCCTGCCATTGCTATCCCTCCTGAATCGGCAGATGCCTGATCTGTTCAGACGTCAGCCTCCGGTAGAGTTCCCAGCCCTGCGGGTCCAGGAACGCCTCGTTACTTTTGGTCAGTCCCTGCTGCTGCCACAGTTTTACTACATATATACAGAAGCGTTCGATCCGCTCTGTGTTCATCGTATTCACAGGATGTTCAGACATCATCACCAATGAATCATACCAGTCTTCAAAGAGCGGCAGTTCCTGCAGACTCCGAAACATCCATTTGTAGTAAGGGGTATATCGTTTGCTCAGCAGATGAGCCATGGAAATGGCCGCCTTCAGGAATTCTGACAAAGCGAGCATGGCGGCGCCGTCGTCTCCGCGTTTCAGCATGCGGGGATAATTGTACTGGCCGGCCTGCGCCATGGTAATGGCCCTTGCTGCCAGCTTCTTCCTGCGCACCTCTTCCGGATAGAAAGAACGGTAGCCTTCCCTGATACGGGTAAACTCCCCTGAGGGATCCTCAAAGACCCTGCCGGAAACAGCCGCAGCCAACAGATGCTCCGGGATCCGAAGCCAGGCCAGGTCCCCTTTCGGAAGGCCGGCATTGCCGGTAAACTTGCGGTAAAAAGAGGATGTGGTCATCACGCCTACCCGGTCTCTTCCCGTGGGCATCACCCTGCGGGCCGGCACGCCGTCAAAACTGCCGGGAAGCGAACGGTAGAAAGCAGACATTTCTGCCCCATAATCGGCATAATCAGCCTCTGTCAGCCAAATACAAAAGGAAGGGCCAAAATCGTGATCCCGGGATATCTCATCGTCAAAGCCCAGGCATTCGGAGCCCTCCCCTGCCAGTCCCGCAGCTGCACGGGGCATTACGTCCGGGAAGTGCTGCCACAGTTCTTCTCTGGCAGCCTCCCGGTAATATTTCTCACAAAGCTCCAGTCCCTTCATCGGTCTACCTGGTGCTCTTCAGGGCCGCCATGATCTCCTCCGCCTGCTGGCGGAATCCGGCTGCCTCCTCTGCCTTTTCCTGTGCGTCCAGGGCCGCTGCCAGGTTATGACAGGTCTTGGCGTATGCGCGGCTCTTTCCGTAATATTTCTCCAGTTCCTTTAATGCCTCCCGGTAATCCCGCTCCGCAGAGACCGGATCTCCGTTTTTGAGGGCGATCTCAGCCCTTGTAGCCAGGAAGCCGGAATAGTGCGGATCGTTATTGCCTAGAGACGCGTACAGCTTTTCCGCCGCCGCCAGGTTTTCCTCCACCCGGTCGGGCCGTCCCATCCGCGCATAGATATTGGCAAGGTTCACATGATTTGTGGCCTGCTCCACCGTCGTATTCGGCAGTGCCTTTACGATGCGGAGCGCTTTTTCCAGATATTCTCTTGCGCGGAAACGCTCGCCTTTGTCCATATAGGCCAGGCCCATGTTGTTGTACAGGCCTGCCAGGCGAAAATCTGTGGGCGGCAATACTTCTTCATAAATTTCCCGGACTTCATCAAACATCTCCAGCGCAGCCGTCAGCTGACCGTCCGCGCGGTAAAGATTCGCGGCATTCAGCACCGTACTGGCAAAGCTGATATCCTCCGTCAGTCCGTGTTCTTCAAAGAGTTTCCGGATCTCGTTGTATACGGCCACGCCCTTACTTGTAAGGCCGCGGTCCCGGTAAAAGCCCATCAGCTCGTTGCCGATCATGATCTGTGTAACCCAGTCGCCCTCCGCTTTCGCGGCAGCGATGGTCTCTGTCATAAAAGCCTCTATCTTCTCGTATCCGCCGGCGTTATAGACGGCATCCAGCTGTTCCAGCAGTTGTTTGCGATCCATACTCTCCTCCTGCAATTCTTAGGCCTGATGAACGACCTTTGCAAGTTCCTTAAGCGCTTCTTTATCGGCATCCTTCACGGCGGAACGGATGGTCACCACCGGTTCCAGAATGGTAATATTCTTCATGGCCTCCAGATAACCGCGCATGGTTTTTGCCGCTGTAGGTGCCCAGGAACCGTTCTCCACCAGTGCTACCTTGCGGTTCTGATAGCCCTTCGCCCGCAGATGTACCAGCAGATCTTCCATGGGAAGGAACACGCCCGCATCATAGCTGGATGCCATCAGCACCAGGCGGTCATAGCGGAACGCATCCTCAATGACTTCCGCCACATCGCTGCGGGGGACCTCCATCAGGGATACCTTCTCCTCACCGAGTGCCTTCAGCTCTTCCGCCAGGAACTCGGCGGCTCCCAGGGTATTACCATGTACAGAAGCCACGGCTACCAGCACGCCCTTGTTTTCAGCCTCGTATTTGCTCCAGGTATCGTACAGGCCGATATAATAGCCCAGGTTCTCAGAGAGGATGGGGCCGTGCAGCGGGCAGATGGTCTGAATGTCAAGCTTGGCAGCCTTCTTCAGCAGTGCCTGTACCTGTGCGCCGTATTTTCCGCAGATATTGAAATAGTAACGGCGGGCTTCGCAGGCCCAGTCGTCTGTCTCGTTTACCAGCGCACCGAACTTACCGAAGCCGTCCGCAGAGAACAGGATCTTCTCTGACTGTTCGTAGGTCACCATGACCTCCGGCCAGTGAACCATGGGCGCCATAAAGAACTGCAGCGTGTGTGCGCCAAGAGAAAGGGTATCCGCCTCTTTCACCGTGATCTTCGGCTGATTGCCCATATCAAAATAGTTGGCCAGCATGGTAAAAGTCTTGGCATTGCCCACCAGCGTGATCTGCGGATACCGCTCCACCAGCTGTCCCAGCGTGGCGGAATGATCCGGCTCCATGTGGGAGATGATCACGTAGTCCGGCGTACGGCCTCCCAGTTCTTTCTCAAGATTGGCCAGCCACTGCTCGCTGCCGCGCTTGTCACAGGTGTCCATCACCGCGATCTTTTCATCCAGGATGACATAGGAATTATAAGACATGCCCTCCGGCACCACATACTGACTTTCGAACAGATCAATGGTGAGGTCATCTACACCGATATACTTTACAGCTTCTGAAATGGTTACATTGCCCATGATAATCACTCTTCCTTTCTTCCGGACGGCATCTGCCGCCAAATACATAAGAGAAAAAAGGACATCCGGTCCGCTTCAGACCGGATGTCCTTTTTTTGCTAACAGCAATGGAGACAACAGGACTCGAACCTGCGACCCTTTACACGTCAAGCAAATGCTCTCCCAGCTGAGCTATGTCTCCGCGAAAGAATATAGCACACTTCCTGCGGGAGTGCAAGTGTTTTTTTTATTCAAAAAATGTTTGACAATATTTATCGTTTGTTATTCTTTTCAAAATCCTCCATAAAGTGTACCAGCGCTTCCACGCCTTTCTTCGGCATGGCGTTATAAATGCTGGCACGCATACCACCTACCGTGCGGTGTCCTTTCAGGTTGACCAGACCGGCTGCCGTCGCTTCTTTCACGAAACGTGCATCCAGGTCCTTGTCTCCGGTCACGAATGGCACGTTCATCAGCGAACGGGAAGCAGGCTCAACTGTACCCTTGAACAGCTGACTCTGATCCAGATAATCATACAGTATCTTTGCCTTCTCCACATTGCGGCGATTCATCTCGTCCAGACCGCCCATGCTCTTCAGCCACTTAAACACCAGGCCGCAGATATAGATCACATAGCAGGGAGGTGTATTGTACAGAGATGCATTATCTGCTGTCACTTTATAATTCATGATGACAGGTGTCATGGGATTAATGTCCTCACGAATCAGATCCTCACGGATAATGACGATCGCACAGCCGGCAGGGCCTACATTCTTCTGCACTCCGCCCCACAGAATGCCATACTTGCTCACATCATGCTTTTCAGAGAGGAAGCAGGAAGACACGTCCGCCACCAGGGGTTTTCCCTTGGTATTCGGCAGTGTATGATATTTTGTGCCATAGATCGTATTATTTTCGCATATATATACATAATCAGCATTTTCATCGATAGGCAGATCGGAGCAGTCCGGAATATAGGAAAAGGTCTTGTCCGCACTGGAAGCGACAATATTGACCTTGCCGTATTTCTCCGCTTCTTTGGCTGCTTTTTTGGCCCACTGTCCTGTGACGATATAATCCGCGACGCCGTTCTTCATCAGATTCAGCGGCACCGCAGCAAACTGCTGGTTCCCGCCGCCCTGCATAAAGAGCACTTTATAACCGGCCGGCACGTCCAGAAGGTCCCGCAGGTCCTGCTCAGCAGCCTCGATGATCGCCTTGAATTCTGCTGAACGATGGCTCATTTCCATGACAGACTGCCCACAGCCATGATAATCCAGCATATCACGGGCAGCCTCTCTCAGTACTTCCTCCGGCAGCATGGCCGGGCCAGCTGAAAAATTATATACTCTGCTCATTTCCATCCATCCTTCTACAGACCGCTTCCCGCGCTGCGGGGTCTGTCTCTAATTTTTGTTTAGTATACTAAAGCGTTAAAGTACTGTCAACCACGATTTTTTATATTTATAAATATAAATTTGTTCTGAATAGTTATAAAAAAGGCTCCCCTGACGGGAAGCCCTGCTGATGATCGCAAACATAACGAGAGTCGCTTAAACGCTCCTCCTCCTTCAAATCAGAATGTGACTACGATCCCTCCGTCTCCGGCGTAGGTAGTAGAGACTCCGGCGGCATTGCAAAGATACACCTCTTTAAACGGAGCCTTCTCCAGAAGCATGTCTCTCACCCATGCAGCGCGTTCCGGACAGTTTACATGAACAATGCCCAGGGTCTTCTGAGAGAAATCGGAGCCATTGGTGACGGCATGATTCACCATGGCTTTAAGGGCCCTATTGATGCCCCGGCTTTGTCCCAGTTTGACAATGACCCCGTGATTTCCCGCCATAATAGGACGTATATTCAGGGCCGTCACCATGAGCGCAGCTAACCCGGTCAGCCGTCCGTTCTTTTTCAGCGGATCCATGTCTTCCAGCACAAAATAAGTTTTCATATGGTCAATAAAGTACTGAACATGCTCCACGATTTCCGAGAAGCTCTTTCCGGCCTCTGCCTGCCGCTGAATCTCGAAAGCGACCAGTGACTCTCCGCAGCAGGCAGAATCCGAGCTGAATACATGGATCTGCTTTTCAGAGCCGGGATTGTCATCGTAAAACATATCCCGTGCCACCACAGCGCTGCTGTAGCTTCCGCTCAGATGCTGGGACAACGTTACAACGAACACCATGTCCTCTTCGCCTTCGAAAGCATTTTCATACGCACCGGGAGACGGACATGCCGTATGGGCACACTCCGAAGAAGCTGCTACTGCCGCAAGATATTCCAATTGATCAAAGCTTTCATCGTCAACCCAATGTCTTCCGTTTACTTCCAGCGTCAGCGGAACGATCTGAAAATGACCGTCCGCCTTTTTTTCCGGCGTAAGATCGCAGCAGCTGTCTACTACAATTTTGTATCCCATATATCTGACCCCCATAAAGAAAACCGAATAGTGTCCACAGACCGACAGTGTTTTCAGCCTCGATGTGATGTGGTTTTCATTACCATCAATAATATCATATAATAACACATAACAAAAGGGAAAATTCGCAATTTTGCAAATTTTCCCTTTTATATCCCATAGGTATTAAAAAAAATCAGGCTTTCTTTTCCTTCCGAATAGCATCCCACTCTTTTGCAGTGTAAGGAAGTCTCTGATTGAATGCCCGCAGGAAGATCGTAGCAGCATCCTTTCCCCAAAAATCCGCCATAGTAACCGCGTAGGATTTCAGGAAATCCTCTTCGGTGACCGTCGGACTGAAGTGAGAACTCCCCTTCTTGTAAGAAGTTACATACTCTTTATCCTTCAGTCTCTTCAGGAAGGTATACACCGTAGTTTCCTTGTAAGAAATACCATAAACATCATGAATGCGTTCAATCAAGTCCCCAACGGTCATGGGTGCATTTATATCCCAAAGGCATTTCATTACCAATAATTCTCGATCCGATAGTTTTGTCAAATTCATAAGCTCCTCCAGTGCTATTGATCCGGAAATACTATCTGGCTGAATTTATAAAGCAATATTTACAGTCACCGTTCTTTCCGTTTGAATTATAACATACCCATCGTATCTTTAACAACCTAGAATAACCGTTTTTAATAAACAATTCAAATAATTGCTTTGCAATACAACGAATAACATATCAAAAGCGTAACAAATGTAGAATAACTATTATTGTGAACAATTAAATTGAAAGACAATCATTCCTTCGTAAGCGCTAAAGCAGCTGCTCCGTACATACCCGCATCATTACCCAGCTTTGCAGGAAGCACCAGTGTGTCGCGGCACCCAAAAAATGCATAGTGATCGAATCGCTCTTTCAGCGCTTCCATCAGCCAGGGACCGGTCTTGCTGACGCCGCCTCCGATCACGAATACATCCGGATCTACGACTGTTGCAATGATGGCCATGCCGCGTCCCAGAAAGTCCAGCATACACTCTACGGTAAGCTTTCCGGCCGGATCCCCTGCCAGATAAGCATCCAGAACATCCTTGGCCGTGAAATTCTTTTTCCCGCGCAGAACGGAATCGAAAGTATTGTGCACCAACACCTCTCGCGCCTTATGCACCAGTCCCGTGGCGCTGGCGATCTGCTCCAGACATCCGGTGTTGCCGCAGTTGCAGACACGCGTAGCTTCCGTATAAATAGGCATATGACCCACTTCACCGCCGGCTCCGTGGCTGCCATGAACAATTCGGCCATTCATGATCACGCCGCCGCCCAGTCCTGTACCCAGGGTAAGCATGACCATATTCCGGTATCCCTTTCCACCGCCGAACCATGCTTCACCAAGCGCAGCTACGTTAGCATCGTTTCCTACCCGGATGGGCAGATGATAGAACATATTGGAGAGCTGCTCCCGCACATGGACCACCGGCCATCCAAGGTTGACACAGTGATTCACTACGCCATCATCCGTTACCGGTCCGGGAATACCTACACCGGCACCGACCACCTGATCCGGAGCAATGCCCCGCTCGACCATCTCCCGGCTCATCGCCTCGCGTATATCCGACAAAATATTCTTACCGCCGTCCTCTGTCCGGGTCGGGATCTCCCATGTATGCAACGGTTCCGCCAGCCCGGCAAAAAGCCCCATCTTTACCGTAGTTCCACCAACATCAACGCCAAAGCAGAATTCTTCCATATTGTATACCTCTATATTCTGGCATCCACAAAAATCTGATAGATCGCGCGGATGGCAGATTCAAAGTCATCGTTTTTCACGCCGATTACAATATTCTCTTCGTCTGATCCCTGATCGATCATGCGCACATTAATGCGTGCATGTGCCAGAGAAGCAAAAACACGTCCCGCCGTACCGCGTGCATCCTTCATGCTGCGGCCTACCACCGCGATCAGTGCAAGATCGGTATCAATGGTAATAATATCCGGCTGACAGTTCCGGTTGATCATGGCGAGCACCGCCTGTTCCTGCGGAGCAAATGACTCCTCTGAAACAAAAACGCTTAATGTATCGATACCAGAAGGCATATGCTCAAAAGAGATCCCGAAATGTTCAAACGCCTCCAGCACCTTCCGGCCGAAGCCGATCTCGGAATTCATGCGGTCTTTTTCAATATTGATTGCCACAAAGCCCTTTTTCCCGGCAATACCTGTGATGGTATACGGAGACTTAACGCCCGTAGTCTTTACGATCATGGTGCCGGGCTCATCAGGTGCATTGGTATTCCGGATATTGATGGGAATGCCCGCCTTACGCACCGGGAAGATCGATTCGTCATGCAGCACAGAGGCGCCCATGTAGGAAAGCTCCCGCAGTTCCTTATAAGTGATGGTACGGATTACCACGGGGTCTTTCACAATATGCGGATCCGTCAGCAGGAATCCGGATACGTCTGTCCAGTTCTCATAGATTGAAGCCTGTACCGCTCTTGCCACAATAGCTCCCGTAATATCAGAGCCGCCACGGGAAAAAGTTTTGATGGTGCCGTCAGGCATAGCGCCGTAAAAGCCTGGTACGACCGCGCGCTCCGACTGCATCAGACGCGCGGAAAGGACACGGTTGGTTCGCTCCGCATCAAATTCACCGTCTTCCGTAAAGCATATGACCTCTGCCGAATCCACAAAGTCATATCCCAGATAAGCAGCCAGCACCATTCCGTTCAGGTATTCCCCACGGGAGGCCGCGTAATCTCTGCCTGCCCGGTCCAGGAACCGCTGTTCCATCTTATCAAACTCTCCGGAAAGATCCAGCTCCAGATTCAGGCCTCGAATGATTTCCTGATAGCGGGATTTGATCGCGAACAGATCTTCGTGATAATTTCTTCCGGCACATACCGTATCGTAACAGCGATACAGCAGGTCTGTCACTTTAGTATCCTTGGAATGACGCTTGCCCGGTGCAGACGGAATTACATATCGACGGTAAGGATCCTCGTGGATGATATTCCCCACCTTCCGGAACTGATCCGCACTTGCAAGGGAGCTGCCTCCAAATTTTACTACTTTTTTCATGACGTAATCTTCTTTCCTTCTATATTTTCACCCTTGTATTCTCAGCGGAGAGTCACCTTAAATTCCCGCTCTGCTTCTCTGCGCTGGTCTTTTTTCGCGGTGTCTTCGCGTTTATCATACAGTTTTTTACCCCGCGCCAGACCGATCTCCACCTTCACCAGGCTGCCTTTGAGATAGACCTTTAAGGGTACAATGGTATAACCCTTCTGAGATACACCTCCGGCGATCTTATTGATCTCCTGCCGGTGAAGAAGCAGCTTGCGAGGCCGAAGAGGATCCCGGTTAAAAATATTTCCCTTTTCATAAGGACTGATATTCATACCGTACAGGATCAGTTCACCGCCCACATACCGGATGTAGGATTCCTTCAGGCTGCATTTACCCATGCGCAGGGACTTTACCTCTGTCCCCACCAGACTGATACCTGCTTCCCAGGTCTGTTCTATAAAATAGTCATGCCAGGCTTTTTTGTTACTGGCAATCAGTTTTTCACTAACTTTCGCCATAAAGGCTTCCTCCAATGCTGAAAAAGCCCATGGTTTCCAGAAGAATCCATGGGCCGCTCTTGCTTATAAATTGCCAAGCACGTTCAGAAGCAGAGACGCTACAAAAAAGGCCGCGATCAGATAAGCGGTATAGCGCTGCATCTTACCTTCCGGCGTATCCTTCCGGTGCTTTCCAACATAGGTCTGTGAATACCCGCCGGAAATCCCGCCGCCAAGACCGGCATTTTTGCCGTCCTGCATCAGGATTAGTACCATCAGAGCACCGCAGATCAACACCAGAACGATTTTCAGGATACGAATTACCCAGACCATTCTATCAATCCTCCTGTCTCAAACATAGTCGCATACCGGAAAATAATACCATAGCTTCCCCAAAAGTGCAAGTATTTTTGCACGGATGAACAGGCATTATTTCAGGATAGCGGTCATTATTTTCTCAGTTCAATGCCCATTCGGTCGAGTCCGTTCAGGATCTTCTTCATGACCGTGGTAATTTCCTGCTCTTCCAACGTATGATCGGCTGCCCGGAAAGTCAGGCTGTAGGCCATAGATTTGAATCCCGGAGGCACCGGAGCGCCTTCGTAAATATCAAAGAGTTCATAGCCCTCCAGAAGCTTTCCGCCCCGCTGCACGATCACATCTTCGATGGCAGAAGCCGGGATCTCGTGCGCTACCAGCATGCTGAGGTCACGGGAAACAGCCGGGAACCGGGCAATTCCGGTATACTTGCGATCATATGTTGCGGTCTCCAGCAAGCTGGGGATATCAATCACAGCCACATAGGCCTTCTGACCGATACCATAGTTATCCAGCACCTGCGGATGAACCTCACCCAGATAACCCACACACTTTCCGGCATAAAGTATGTCTGCACGACGGCCGGGATGCAGCATGGGATGATCGCAATTTGCCTCGTAATGGACGCGTTCCCGCATACCGATCTGATAGAAGTATTCCTCCACGACACCTTTCATTGTGAAGAAATCGCCATCTCCGTAGAAGCCAAGCGTGAACTGCGTGCGCTCATCCGGCAGTTCGGTCAGCGGCAGTGCCTTCGGAAGATAGATGTTTCCGATCTCATACAGCGCCACGTTCTTATTTCTGCGGTTATAGTTGGTCGCAAGAGAAGTCAGGATTCCGTTCAGGGGCAGGGTCCGCATGATGCTGAAATTCTCTCCCAGGGGATTGGCAATGGTAATTGCCTGTCTTAACACGGAATCCGCCGGGATCAGCAGCTTGTCAAAGACCTTCGGGCTCTCAAAAGAGTACGTCATCGCCTGGCTGAATCCGGAAAACTCTGCCACATCGCGCGCGGTATTTTCAATTCTGTGTTTAAACGAAAGTTTACCGGTGGTAGCTTCTCCCTTCGGCAGGGAGGTAGGGATCTTATCGTAGCCGAAGAATCTCGCGATCTCTTCAGCAATATCCGCTTCCTGCTCCAGGTCCTGACGCCAGGAAGGCGTTACGATTTCATTGGTCTCTTTGTCGTAAACAAGTTCCAGCGGAACCAGGTAGGACAGCATGTCTTCTACCGGAATGTCAGTCCCCAGGAACCGGTTGATCCAGTCGGGGCGGAACGGAATACGATGTCCTTCCATCGGACGGGGATACACATCCACCATACCTCCGACCACTTCTCCGCAGCCCAGTTCTTCGATCAGGCGGCAGGCACGGTTGATCGCCTGTTCCGCTGTGTTGGGATCCAGACCTTTTTCGAACTTGCCGGACGCATCCGTGCGCATGCCCAGACGCTTCGCAGAAAGACGGATGTTGGTGCCGTCAAAGCAGGCAGCCTCGAACAGTACCGTATTTACATCATCCGTGATCTTGGAATTCTCGCCGCCCATAATACCGGCAATACCGATGGCTTTTTCTGCATCGTTGATCATCAGGATCTCGGAATCCAGCGTGCGCATCTGGCCGTCCAGTGTCTGGAACTGCTCTCCCTCAGCAGCGCGGCGTACGATGATCTTATGACCGGCTACGGTGTCAAGATCGAACGCATGCATGGGCTGTCCGTACTCTTCCATCACGTAATTGGTGATATCCACCAGATTGTTGATGGGACGGATACCGGAAGCCGCCAGACGGCGCTGCATCCACTTCGGGGACGGACCGATCTTAATATTCTTTACCACACGGGCGCAATAGCGGGCGCACAGATCAGGGTCTTTAATTTCAACAGATACATAGTCTGCTGCATTCTCCTGATTGCCGGGCGCGTCTTCTTCCGGCGGAATAAACTTCTTGCCGAAGGTAGCCGCTGCCTCTCTGGCAATGCCCAGAATGCTGTAGCAGTCCACACGGTTGCTGGTGATCTCATACTCGAAGACCACATCGTCCAGACCCAGTGCATGGACAGCATCCTCACCGGGCGTTACATCCGCATCCTCGGGGAACAGATAAATTCCGTATTCCGGTGCCTCCGGATACATATCCCGGGAGGACCCCAGTTCCTCGATGGCACACATCATACCGGCCGAGGGAACGCCGCGCAGCTTGCCCGCTTTGATCTGAATGCCTTCTGCCGGCATGGGACCGCCGTCATGGCCGCCGGCCACCCGTCCGCCATCCAGAACCACGGGAGTCATCGCTCCAACTTTTACATTGGGGGCACCCGTCACGATCTGAATCGTTTCTGTTCCAATATCCACCTGGCAGACCACAAGCTTATCCGCATCGGGATGAGGCGCGATGCTCAGGATCTTGCCAACAACAATCTTTTCCAGATTTTTATCCAGCCGGGTAAAGAATTCCACCTTGGAGCCGGACAGCGTCATCGCATCGGTGAATTCCTGCGGCGTCACATCCAGATCCGGCACATAAGCCTTCAGCCAGGAATATGCTGTATTCATAATAATTCCCTCCCCTTAGAACTGCTTTAAGAACCGGATATCGTTCTCGTACAGAAGTCTCATGTCATCGATCTCATACTTCAGCAGGGCAATGCGCTCCAGACCTACGCCGAACGCGAAGCCGGAGTACTCCTCCGGATCAATGCCGCTCATGGCCAGCACCTTCGGATGCACCATGCCGCAGCCCAGGATCTCGATCCAACCTTCATCCTTGCACATGCGGCAGCCTTTACCTCCACACTTGAAGCAAGTCACATCCATTTCTGCCGAAGGTTCGGTGAACGGGAAATGATGCGGCCGGAATTTCACCTTGGTATCGGGTCCGAACAGCTCTCTGGCAAATTCTGCCAAAGTGCCCTTCAGATCTGCGAAGGTAATATTTTTGTCGATGACCAGTCCTTCGATCTGATGGAAAGACGGGGAATGGGTGGCATCCACCTCATCCGCACGGAACACCCTCCCGGGGGCGATCATGCGGATCGGCGGCTTTTTCTGCTCCATCACACGGACCTGTACCGGAGAGGTCTGGGTGCGCAGCAGAATATCTTTGGTAATATAGAATGTATCCTGCTCATCCTTTGCGGGATGGTTGGCAGGAATATTCAGCGCTTCAAAGTTATAATAATCCAGCTCGATCTCAGGGCCTTCCACGACTTCATAACCCATGCCTACAAAGATGCGCTCCACCTCTGCCTGAGCGATGGTATTCGGATGACGGTGCCCCACCTTCATGCGCTTAGCCGGCAGAGTAACATCAATCTCCTCTGCCTTCATCTGGAGTTCACGCTGACGGGCGGCGATATTTTGTTTAATCTCCTCCAGCTTCTCCTCCAGGGCCGCGCGGGTCTCATTGACCATCTGGCCAACCTTAGGCCGCTCCTCCGGGGAAACATTTCTCATGTTCTTTAAGACCTGTGTCAGTTCTCCCTTTTTCCCCAGGTAAGCCACGCGCACTTCATTCAGCCGGTCGAGATTTTCGGAATCTTCCATCTTCGCCAAGGCTTCCCGGCGGATCTTTTCCAGTAGATCTTTCATTTCTTCCCTCTTTCCGGCGGAACCTTTTCTTCCGCCTGCTTACAATCCTTTGTATCTTACCTCAGACCGGGAAGTTCGTCAAGAAAGATTTCAATTTCAAGCGCTATTAGGCTCTAAAATCACAGATATTTTTCCAGAATCCTGGCAACACGTATCCGATCTCTCGGATCAGCTTTCGCATACGTTTCCAGCAGCGTCTTTTCCCGCATAAAAACAGGCAGAAAATGCTCACCCGAGATCTCCTGAGAAGTACGATCTTCAAAATAAGATTTCGGGACCTGATACAGTCGGCAGATACGGGCCCACGTAAGCTCATTGCGGCAGCGGCATTCATCCTTTTCATATCTGCACAGCGTACTTTTACTGATTCCCAACAGATGTGACGCCTGGTTCAGGGAAAGATTCAGCCGAGTGCGCAGCAGATACAGCTTCTTACCGGTGGTCATAGAAAAACAGCCTCCTCTTTAGAATAATCTGCCTATAATTATATCACATTTTATCAGATATTCAAGTATTATTGTGCATTTATATGTGTTAATTCACTTTATTATCAGAAATTAACACTGATTTTCAGCTGTACTCTGATTAACTATTCACCTGTTTCACACGTTCTGTCACATTTTTTGCACCAGAATCCAACTCCTATTTCCGGTAAAGATCGCTTTATTCCAGCTTTCTAACATGAAACGTTCCTGTTTTTGTACGGATTTTTATCACGTCGCGTCACAAAAAAGCGACAGAACGGTTTTTGATAACGTACCGTTCTGTCGCTTCTTATGTGACCAATATTAAGATTTAAGTCCGAACTGACTGCAACTCTTATTGTCTCGCCGCCACATTCGCCTTCATCAGTTTCTTCTCCGCTTTGGTCAGCTTGTCGTATTTTGTCAGATCCCAGTATTTTACGACCTTTCCCAGATATTCTGCGTAATCAGGGTCTGTTGCATAACCACCCTTCTGAATAATTCTGAACGCCTTCATATAGTCGGTGCAGCCGACCACTCCAGAATAACGCAGCTTACTGCTGCTTCCGTAGGTCTTATATGTCAGATAGGCCGAATGATCCGCAATGCTTTCCTCCCAGTTCTTATACTGACGGAAATAATCATAGATCATAACATCCTTACCATCCAGGTACTCGCCCGTCATGATGCCATACTTCGACTCTCCGTCCCAGGTAGAACCGGTCCAGCCTACACCGCTGGAAGATATCTTGATTCCAAATATATTATTGGCTTCCAGCGAAAGTACGGACATTCCATAACCGCTCTCAAGAATCGCCTGCGCCGCTGTCACAGAGGCCAGGATTCCTGTGTTGATATAGTCCTGATGCGCCGCCTTGCCAATATATTCCACAAACTCCTTCTTTGTCATGCTCTCCCGATCGATCTTTCCGGAGGCATCAAAGTGTACACGGGTAGAACCGCCTTTGGGGCCCCATTGATTTTTATACTGTGCACCGATGGTCCCGGGAGAACCGGATGTCTCAAAATAGATCCTGTCATCTCCCTCGTTCATCCATCCGGTATATACACTTCCTTTTACGCCCTTTTTGCCGGTAGGCCGCAGGTAATACGTTTTGCCGCCGATTTCCTGCCAGCCGGTGGCCAGAACGCCGTCCTCTCCAAAGTAGAACACCTTGCTGCCGATCTTCTGCCAGCCGGTCACCATACGGCCGTATTTTCCTGCCGATTTGGTCTTCAGGAAATAATAGGTCTTACCGCTGACGGTATTTACCCAGCCGCCTTTCAGCTGGCCGCTCTTCCCTTTCACAGTGCTTTTTGTACCGTAGTACTTGTATCCGCCTACGGAAAACCAACCCTGCTTTACTTTCCCGCTTTTCGGGAAGTAGTAGTATTTGCTTTTGATCTTCAGGAATTTCTTCTTGGCATACTTTCCGTTATTTTGACGGTATTTCCATTTGCTTCCGCTTTTGACCCATTTAGCGGTCGCCGCCTGCGCTGTCCCTGCGTAGGTCACGCTGAAAATAAGCGCAGCCAGGATCAGAAGAACAGCGGAAAGAATTTTTCTGTTTGTTTTCTCCATGTATAGATACCAACCTCTCGATAAACTCTTTTACACGTTCGTAGTTGTAACATCTTTGTAATATATTGTAAACAAGTATGTAAGAGTTGTCAAGTCTAAACATAGTACGGATAGATATCAAATACGGGTGTGCCTATATTTTACTCTCTGGTGGCCTCATCCCAGCGGATGCAAGCCCTGGTATACTTTTCGAAGAGTTCTTCACTGTCTTCCGAGAGTGAGAACAGCCCTTTCAGCCAGGCCTCCTGCGCAGCCTGCAGATCTTCCGCGGCCCGTTCGCTCTTCCATTCGAGGTAGGCACTTTCTGTGGAAATTTCACGCAGCCGGCCTCTCTCCCCGCGCGGCACGGCACGAAGACTTTCGATCATCGCCTGTTCTTTCATGGTGCGACGATTATCCCGAGCCCGATCTGCCGTAAGGCGGTGCTCTGTATAATGTTCATATCCAAACGGATAGAACAGAATCTCTTCCTGACCTTTCTCGGTCAGCAGCAAGGAGTTCGCCACCCTGCTGACCAGATAGCGGTCATGCGACACCAGTAAAATCGTACCGGTGTAGCTCATCAGCAGAGATTCAATGGTCTCCCGTGCCGGAATATCCATGTGATTGGTAGGCTCATCCAGCAGTAATACATTCGGCCGTTCTGTCAGAAGCTTTGCCAGGACCAGTCTTGCCTTCTCTCCGCCGGACAGGTCGCTCACCCGCCGTCCCAGATCATTCGACCGGAAAAGATATTCCGCCAAGGTCTGACGGACTTCCTTTTCCGTGAGAGCCGGGAAATGCTGCAGGAACCACTCCCTCACGGATAATTCAGAGGTGATAGCGGCGCTTTGCTGGTCAAAATACCCGATCTCTACGCGGTTTCCCACAGATAATCGTCCTTTTACCGGGGGAAGTTCTCCGGCTAAAGTCCGTAACAGAGTCGTCTTACCACTTCCGTTTTCTCCCCAGACAGCCCAACGGGCTCCCCGAGGTACACGAAAGGTACATTTCAGCAGAGCCTTTCCGTAGCCGATCTCCAGATCCTCGCCTGCAAAGATCCAGCGGGCCGGTTTGGTAAGCGGCTCTATGTCGCCGGTATGTATATGGATCCGGTCTTCTATGGGCTTTTCCACCCGGGGCATCCTGTCCAGAATCTTCTTCCTGGAACGCGCAAAGGCTGCCTTATTGGGCTTATGCTTAAAACGTTCAATCAGGTCCTTTAGCCTTTTTTCTTCCGCCTGCTGACGTTCCCACGCAGCCAACTGTCTGGCATAGGAAGCGCTTCTTTCCTGACGGTAGTGGGTATAATTTCCTGGATACCGAGTGATCTTTCCGCTCTCCAGCTCACAGACGACATCTGCCGCACGGTCAAGGAAATATCGGTCATGCGACACCATTACGACAGCCTTTTCATAGTGTCGGAGTTCCTCCTCCAGCCACAGGACCGTTTTCTCGTCCAAATGATTGGTTGGTTCATCCAAAAGAAGGATATCCGGCTGCTGTAGCAGCAATCTGGCCAGGGCAATCTTTGTTTGTTCGCCGCCGGAAAAAGCGGACAGTGGTTTATTCTTATCCTCGAGCTTCAGGCCGAGTCCTGTATAGATGCGGTCAAACTCCACCGAGGCGGCAAAATGTTCAGGGCTGAATGCTTCTTCAAAATCCGGAAGCGCCGAAGCAACATATTCCCGCACAGACAGGGAGCCATCCTCTGTCACCTGCTGTGACAGTGTTTCTATGGTTAACGTCCGAGACGTATACAATCCGGATTCCGGATTCTTTTCATTTGTATCCAGCTGCAGATCTCCCGCCAGCACACGCAGAAGCGTCGTCTTTCCGCATCCATTGCGTCCGACCACAGCAATTTTTTCTGTTCCTCGAACAAAGAAGTCTGTGTGATTCAATACGACCTTGTCTCCAAAGGAAACGCTTCCGTCTTTGATTTCCAGCAGCATATATTTCTCCTGTTATCTCTTCTGTCAGTTCTCAAGAATATCTTCTATAAAGCCTTCTCCGCGGACATCGCTGACACTGCTGATAATCACAAAGGCCATAGGATCATGTTTGCGGATGATTCTCTTGACCGGAACGATCTCACGCCGTGAGACAACACACATCAGCATGGTGCGCTCGCTTCCTGTATAAAGGCCCCTGATCGACAGGCTGCTGGCGCCGCGGCTGAGAGTGTTCATAATCTCATCCGCGATCTGATCATTCTCCCGGGAGATACAGTAGACCATTTGTGCGTTTCGCTGACCCGTAAGAATCAGATCAGACACCCGTGCGATCAGATATACGCCCACGACCGCGTACAGGCTGGGCGCGATCCCGAACACCACGACGCCCGTCAGCACCACACCCGCATCCAGAACGCCAATAATGGTTGCCACATTGGTTCCGGGCAGATATTTGGAGATGGCCATGCCCAGCATGTCCGTGCCGCCGGTGGATGCCTGCGCCATGATGACCAATGCAGAACCGGCCCCGGCACATACGCCGCCGAACAATGCCGCCAGAATGCGATCCCCTTCTACCAGGTTTACCGTGGGTACCAGATACAAGGATAGCGACATAAAAACCGTTCCCAGCAGAGAGCTCATGACAAAGCGTCGGCCCCGGGACAAAAATCCGGCCAGATAGATGGGGATGTTCAGCACCAGCGTGGACATCCAAAGGGGAACGCCGCCAGGTACGACCTGGGAAGTCAGATTTCGTATAACAATGCCAAGTCCGCTGACGCCACCCGTGACCATCTCATTGGGATCGAAAGCCGTATTATAAGCCACAGCCAGAAGAAGTGTCCCGATAAAGATCATGACTGCCTTTTTTGCCCATTCCGATATTCTCTTCACGTTCTCCTCCTTCCGCAGCCCCAATATGAGGATGTACTTTTTACAATTTTTTCTGTACAACGAAAAAAGCCCCCAAGGAGCTTTTTTCGATTGCTGTATAAACCCGGAGTGCCGTTCCCGTATGTTTGAGTCCCAGCCTTAAGCCAGGTGGGTAACCGCAGATGGCACTTCAGCCTTCCACTCAAAGGAGGCCTGACATCCGCCCATCGATATAGGAATCCCGTATGTAAAAATGTAGGTTCAAATAAAGCGAGTGGTCGAACACCCCAGGCATGGGCAGTATAACATAAACCGACGACAATGGCAATAGTTTTGTTCTCGTTTTACAGCAGAAACGCCTGCGGAAGGATTTCTGACAATGTGAAGACCTGAGGTTTTCCTTCATCCCCCTCCAGGATCACCTTCATATCCGGCCCTCCGAATTCCGCCATCACCTGGCGGCAGATACCACAGGGCGGGGTATAGCTGCTTTCCTGATCCTTCGGTCCTCCGGCCACTGCCACCGCCAGGATCTTTCTCTCCCCTTCGCTTATGGCATGTCCGATAGCATTTCGTTCCGCGCAGGTGCCGGCCGGATAGCTGGCGTTTTCCATGTTCGCGCCGGTATACACCTTACCGGATTCCGCCAGCACGGCGGCGCCAACATAAAAGGAGGAATATGGCGCATACGCCATTTTTCGCGCCAGACGCGCTTTTTCCAGCAATGCAATATCAGTCATATTCTCTCCCTTCTGCAGAAAATCACTCTGCCTTCAGTTCCTTCCAAAGATCATTATACAGCGCCGTCGTAGCCGCATCCGTCTGCGTGCAGACTTCGCAGTTCTCCATGGAGGATTCCGGCGGCACCAACGCTTCGTTGGCGCGATCCTCCGGACTCATCGCGTCTATTACGGCCTGATTGGGCGTGGAATAATAGATATACTCAAAATTCTTCTGAGCGTTCTCCTCCCGGCAGAGGAAATCCAGGAATTTCTGCGCCGCTTCCAGATTCTGACAGTCTTTGGTGACGCCCCAGGAATCGATCCAGATCTCGGAGCCTTCCTTCGGTACCACATAGGTCAGATCAGAATTATACTGGTTGCCCAGATAAGCTTCACCGGAATAGACAACGGCCATGGCAGCATTGCCGGCTACTACCTCATCGCGGGCCTCATCCACCAGATACGCCTGCACATCCGGCTTCTGCGCCATCAGCAGCTCATGCGCCTCGCGGATCTCGTTTTCGTCCGTGGTGTTCAAAGAGTAGCCCAGATATTTCAGCGCCACGATATAGCTGTCACGGACACTGTTCTGCATAATGATATTGCCGGCGTATTCGTGATTAAAAAGAACCTCCCAACTGTCAATGGGTTCTTTCACCATCGTAGTGTTATACAGAATGCCAACGGTTCCCCAGAAGTGAGGTACCGTATACTGATTTCCGGGATCAAAGGCTTCGGACATCTGCCAGTATTTTTCACCGATATTATCCTTATTCTCGAAAGCGGAAAGATCGATCTTCTGAAGCTCCCCTTCTTCGATCAGGCGCTTCATCATATAATCGGAGCTGCATACCAGATCATATTGAATGGCGCCGGATTTATACTTGGTGTACAGATCCTCCGGAGTCAGTGCCTCCTCATACTTGATCTCAATCCCGGTCTCCTCCGTGAAGGCATCGATCACATCCGGATCCAAATATTCACTGTAGTTGAAAACGGTCAGAGACTGCTTGCCGTCGGAAGACGCGCTGCCGCCGTCCCCGCCGGAACCGCAGGCCGCCAATCCTGCAGAAAGTGCTGCAGCCAGAACAAG
>CAMNFR010000006.1 GCA_946537305.1 uncultured Lachnospiraceae bacterium
AGGACGGAACCATCAAGGTGAAGGGCGAGTACGTGAAATTCGCCAACAGCGAGGGTGCGGATGCCGACGGAACCACGGTTCGAATCTTCCTGAACGGAGAGGAGAAGAAGTGGATGGGAGGCGAGATCCAGGGTAAGTTCGGGGACGACCGAACCAAGAGCTTTGACGAGACCTATGAGGTAAAGGCCGGGGATATCCTGATCTTCGCGGTGAATCCAGAGGGCAATGACAGCTATGACGGCGGCAAGCTCTCAGTGACCATCACGGAGGCGGAGACCGGCGGCGAGACGGAACCGGTGATCGAAGAGGTGGAGCCGGATCCCAACCGAACCAACAACACCACCCTCGCCGGAAGCTTTACGGACAAGCAGGGCAACGACGGCTGGTACTACGGCAGCTGCGACTGGGACAGCACGAAATTCGCCATGATCCCGTATGACACGGAGAAGGGCGGATACTTCTACAAGACCAAGCCGGAGCTGAAGAAGGACTTCGTGGAGCCCGGAAACGGCAGGAACGCCGCCTACAAGTGGGTGGTCGCCAAGGACGGAACCATCAAGGTGAAGGGCGAGTACGTGAAATTCGCCAACAGCGAGGGCTCGGATGCCGACGGAACCTGCGTGAGAATCTTCCTGAACGGAGTTGAAAAAAAGTGGATGGGCGGCGAAATCCAGGGCAAATTCAGCAATGAGCGAAGCGTCAGCTTTGATGAGACCTACGAGGTGAAAGCCGGAGATATCCTGATCTTCGCGGTGAACCCGGAGGGCAACGACAGCTATGACGGCGGTAGACTTTCGGTGACAATCACCGGAGATGAGGTCTCCTCTGTTGGAATGACGGCGAAAAAATCCAAGGCAACGAAGAAGTCCGCAAAGAAAGACGATAAGGGTACGGCGCCTGGTGCCGCCAACGGAGCTGCTGGTATTGCCGGAGTGCTTCCCGAGATAAAAAAGGAGGATAATCCCCAGGAGAGTACGGCGGCAGAGCATAGTACGGAGATGACAGAGTCTGCGGCGGACGAGACGAAAAAAGAAGAAGCTACATCGACAGCAGCTGAGGAAACTACACCGGAAGCGGCGGAGGAAACCGAAGAGAGCACGGAGACCGCCGGAGCGAGGGAGACCAGGAAACCGGAGGAGTCTGCGGAAGCAGATTCCTCCGGAGAAAGAAAAGTCGCGGCGGAAGAGAACGGGAGAAAAGAAATTCCGTAATCGTTTATAAATCCTCAAAAACGCAGACGCAAACCCGGGGAGCCGGATCGACCAATTCTTTGGTGAATCCGGCTCCCCGGGTTTTATCTTGAATCTTGAACTCGAATCAGGAATGTTCCGTCAGATAACGGATATAGGTGATGGCTTCCGGAAGCCTGGGCGTGTTGGCAATGATACCGAGATACAGCGCTCCGTCCATTCCGCTGGAGCGGAAGAGCGGAAGCTCTGAGAGATCCAGACCGTTTTCCGCCTGTTCCGTGACGGTCTCGCGTTCTTCGGCTTCCCCCAACGTGACCTCCAGTTCATTGTCGGAGAGGATCACGGCGTTTTGTATGAGCAGCGGTGCAATCTGCTCATACAGAGCAGATTCGGAATCCCGAAGAGAGGAGAGTTCCAATAGGACACCGGACTGAGACAGGATATCATATGCCTCGCGGTTCATCAGAACGATGTCCAACTGTTCGGCATCGATGGAACCGAGAAGCTTCATCTGGGAAGCGTAGGCAAGAGAATGGTTCTCCGCGGAGGCGTCGTTGGACAGGTACAGATCCAGATATTCATAGACCTCCTGTTTTTTAGGATCATATCCCCGGGATGTCAGATAGTCTGTGGTGAGGGAATCGTTCAGCACAGATCCCCAGGTCGTATTGAGGGCAGCCAGGTAAAGAACCGGAGTTTTCTGTGTGAGATGCCGGTGAATACCGCTGCCGAGAAGGATCAGAAGCAGAATCCCGGGAATGAGGATGGCTTTATAATAGGAAAGAATGTATTCGATTTTTTTATATGGCCGCATCCGGCGGAATGATTCTCGCCGTTCTGTCCGCTCGTTCGATGACAGCCTCATGACTTCGGCTCCTCCGCAGCCGGATCTGTGCTCCCGTCTGTCTCTGTATCCTCATCTTCATCTTCGCCGTCCGGATTGTATGAGACGGAGATGAGAATATTGTTCAGAAGGAAGGAGCTGGCCAAAGCACAGGCACCCTCGCCGAAGACAATCAGCGGAGTGAAGATGCGGACCACGGCAAAGAACATCGCGAAATGAATGGCAAAAACCAGGATGGTCGCGAACAGGTAATGTGTTCCGATCAGGAAGGAGTTTACCAGCATCGCCCGATTGGTGTTGCGCACGCTGGCGATCAGAGGGAACACATAGATCAGCACGATCGTATAGACTACGATGGCCGCGATGAGTACAGCGAGCATCAGTGTCCACATCACGGCGGCTGCTCCGGCGGAGTGAGCGCGAAGGTGGATCAGAATATATCCGTCCGCACCGAGAAACAGACCGACGGCCAGCAGGATCAGCCAGATCACGGTGGCCTGCTTAAAGTTCTCCCGGAAGGAGCGGAAGAACATCCTGCCGACATAGCACTCCTCGTCGCGGATGATCTTCAGACTGATATCATAGAGCGCAGCGGTGGCCGCTCCCGCTGTGACGATGGGGATCGAGCAGAAAAACCATAACACATTCAGGACACATGCGTAACAGAGCTTCATCATGACCTGACTGAAGGGACTGTCATAAGAAAAAAATTTCATGGGTGTTTTCTTTCCTTACATATATTTGTGGATGCCCGGCAGACCAGATTGGTTTCTGTGTGGATCACACGAAAATCCAGGGAGGGCTCCTTCATCCTGGATATCAGGAGGTGAACCGCAGAGAACGCCATGATCTGTGTGTGAATATGAACCGTGGTCAGGGCAGGAACTACGATACGGGATTCCGGTGCGTCATCAAAGCCGCAAATCATCACATCATCCGGTACTTTTTTTCCGAGGGTGGACAGAATCAGCACCGCATGAGCTGCGATAAAATCATTGGCGCAGAGGAAGATATCAGGAAGCTCAGAGAGACGGGACAGCATCATATTAGTCTCAATCTCGGAATTGGTGTTCAGGATGAACTGCTCCTCCACCGGGATGCCTGCCATCAGCGCGGTAAGCCGAAGCGCGGAATATCTTTCGTAGAAGGACTGGCAGTGATTGTAGCTGCCGATCCATCCGAACCGGCGGTATCCCTGATGGATCAGATCTGTGAGAAGCCGGGTCAGCTCACCGGTGTTGTCCATGAGAAGCTGATCAGCCGGCAGCGTGAAGCCATCGATCCTTGGAGGCGTGTCCACAAACAAAAGCGGAAACCCCAGTTCACAGAGCATCTGATCATAATCACGGTCAAACATCTCGATGCATAAAATGCCGGCACATCTCTCCGGGATAAAGGTGATCGGCAGGGTGTGATCTCTCAGGTTTTCCGGGGTGACCCTGTGAGCGTTGAGCGTATATCCCAACTGCATGATCTCCCGCTGGAACCTGTCCAGCATCAGGGAGCCAAAATGGGACTGTGACGGGAAAAAGGTGGTGAACAGCGAGATCTCGCCGTGATTCATGGGGGTGTTCGGCGGTTCCACCTGCACTGTCGGAACCGCCCGAGTAAGGGTGCTGATATAGGAGAACTGCTTGTATCCCATCTCAACGGCTTTCTGCAGAATTCTCTCCCGCGTTGCATCCGCCAGGCCATCGGAATTGTTGATGGCTTTGGAAACGGTATTGCGGGATATCCCGAGTGCATCTGCAATATCCTGTATGGTAACTTTTTTTTTCATTATAATAATCCTTCTCGTCTGAAAAACAGCAATTTGGCTTTCTGCAGCTGCGAAAACAGAGGCTGTAAAGGGGCTGTATCGTAACAATACTACTATGAAATGTTGCAACTGTCAACATAGTGAAATGTATGATGATGATGGCAGGAAAGCATATGATTGGCTCGATTGGCAAAAGGATGCAATTGCACAAACATGTTGTTGACATATGCGCTATTAGATGGTAGTATTATTCCACAAGTCAATTCCCGGGAGTTGTGCGTATGCACTATTTTCGGGGCGGTGTTCGTACGAATCAAAAAAGCAAAAGGAGGAGGTACAATCTATGAAAAAAGACCCGGGAGCTGCCGTATCCGCTAAGGGCGGGGGCTCCAAACTGCACAATACGGCGGTATATATCCGACAGCATTGGCAGTTGTACGTGTTGTTCATGATGCCGGCATTCCTGCTGACGATCATTTTCCGCTACATTCCCATGGGCGGTATTCTGATCGCCTTCCAGGAGTACAATCCGATCCGGGGCATTCTCGGAAGTGAATTCGTCGGCTTCGAGCATTTCCAGAGGTTCCTGTCGTCTCCGGACTTCATGCGCTACCTGGCAAATACCCTGAAGCTGAGTGTGTTCGGGCTGCTCTGGGGTTTCCCGGCACCGATCCTGCTGGCTTTCCTGCTGAACCGGATTCTCAGCAAATCCACCAAGCAGAAGATCCAGCTGGTGCTGTACATGCCGAACTTTATCTCGGTCATCGTACTCTGCGGTATCGTCCGCATCCTGCTTTCCCCCACCGGCATGATCAACTCCCTGCTGGGGACGCAGACCAACTTCATGACCATGCCCGAGGCATTCCGTACGATCTACATCGCGTCCGGTATCTGGCAGGGAGCCGGCTGGGCGTCCATCATCTACACGGCGGCACTGTCCAATGCCAGCACCGAGCTGAAAGAGGCGGCCATGATCGATGGCGCCAGCATCATTCAGCAGATCAAGGCGGTGGAATGGCCGGCCATCAAGGATACGGTCCTGATCCAGTTCATCATGTCTGTCGGTAACATCATGTCCGTAGGATTTGAAAAGGCCTATGCTCTTCAGACGGACCTGAACCTGAACGCTTCGGAAATCATTTCCACCTACGTATATAAAAAGGGTCTGCTGGACGGTGACTACGGCTTCTCTACCGCGGTCGGTCTGTTCAACACGGTCATCAACGTAGTGCTCCTGATCTCCATGAATGCCCTCGTGAAGAGAATGAACGAAGGCAAAGGTATTTAAGGGAGGGGCGTGCAGTTATGAACAAGAAACAGAGAAAAAGCGAGTTTAATAAGTACACCACGAAGGACAAGGCTATCCTGTATGCCGGCTATGTGATCCTCGGCCTTTTTATCGCCGCGATCGTTGTCCCGGTGATCTATATCATTCTGGCATCCTTCATTGATCCCGTCACGCTGCAGAACAGCGGTCTGACCTTTGACTTCTCCAAGTGGACGATCACCGCCTACGAGCGCGTTATGGGCAACGACCAGATCTGGACCGGTTTCCGGAACGCACTGATCTATTCCGTCCTGTTCACCCTGATCTCGGTGATCGTGACGCTGCTGGCGGCGTACCCGATGTCCCGGGCGGACTTCAAGGGCCGAGGCTTCTTCAACGCGATCTTCGTGATCACCATGTTCTTCGGCGGCGGTCTGATCCCTACCTACCTGCTGATCAGCCGCATGCACATGCTGGATACCATCTGGGCGATTCTGCTGCCCGGTGCGTTCAGTGTCTGGAACATGATTATCGCCCGTACCTACTATATGGGAATTCCCCGGGATCTTCAGGAAGCGGCTGAGGTGGACGGTGCCACCGAGATGGTCTACTTCTTCCAGATTCTGCTGCCGGTGTGTACACCGATCATCGCCACCATCGCGATGTGGCAGTTCGTAGGTATGTGGAACAGCTACTTTGATGCCATGATCTACCTGAACAGCGCATCCAAGCAGCCCCTGCAGCTGGTGCTGAGATCCATCCTGATTCAGAACCAGCCGGAACCCGGCATGGTGTCGGATATGCAGAGTACAGCGGAGCGTGCTCAGTTGGCGGAACTGCTGAAGTATGCCACCATCATCATCTCCAGTCTGCCGCTGATGATCATGTATCCCTTCTTCCAGAAGTACTTCGACAGCGGTATCATGGCCGGCGCAGTCAAGGGCTGATGTTCGGTTGGATTTTGTAACACGAAAATATTTTTTGCAGGCAATATCTGCACTGCATCTATTTATGAAAGGAGTAACACAATGAGTCGAATTCGCAAAGTAATGGCTCTGGCTCTGGCAATCTGCATGGCCTTCTCCATGGCAGCCTGCGGTGGCGGCGGCGGTTCCGCTGCTCCGGCAGAGAGCAAAGCGGAAGGCGGCGAGCAGGCCGCAGCTGAGGCTGAGTCCTATGAGTTCCCCCTGGCTGAGACGGCTGAACTCAGCGGTCTGACCAACTTCCCGCCCGGAACCGAATCCGAGCCCAATAACCGCACCATCTTCAAGCGTCTCGAGGAGAAGACCAATGTTCATATCAACTGGAAGACCATTCAGGGCGACCAGTGGGGTGACAAGATCTCCCTGGAGATGGCGAATGCAGCCACTCTTCCGGATTTTGTATTCAACGCCGGCTTCAACGACACCGATCTGTTGAAATATGCGAAACAGGGCGTTATCCTCAATCTGGAGGAGTACATCGATAACTATATGCCGAACCTCTCCAAGGTTTTCGAGCAGGCTCCCGAGTACCGCACCATGTGCACTGACCAGGATGGTCACATCTGGGCTCTGCCGTGGATCGAGCAGCTTGGCTATGAGAAGACCGCCATCCAGACCGTCGGTGACATGAGCTTCATCAACAAGGATTGGCTTGACTTCCTGCAGCTGGAGATGCCCACCACCGTTGACGAGTTCGAGCAGGTTCTGATTGCGTTCCGTGACAATGCGGATGCCCTCAAGAAAGAGTTCAACATCGACGGCGAAATCATTCCCATGTCCTGCATCATGAATGACGGCGACCAGGATCCGGCGATCCTGATCAACGGTTTCGGCGAGGGCTACGGCGATCCTGACCGCGGCCGCCACATCGCTGTGACCGATGACAAGAAAGTTATCTGCACCGCTACCACCGAGGGCTTCAAGAAGGGTATTGCCTGGCTGCACAAGCTGTATGAAGAGGGCCTGATCGACACCGAAGCTTTCACGCAGGAATGGTCCACCTATGTTGCCAAGGGTAAGTCCGGCCGCTACGGCGTCTGCTTCTCCTGGGATGTGGCAAACATCGCCTCCATCAGCATGGACGATCTGATTGCCGGCAATGGCTGGGTTCCGCTGCCCGCTCTGCAGGCTGACGTGAAGAATATCACCCCTCAGAACGGCTCCTTCACCTCCGGTTTTGACCGCGGCCGCTGCGTTGTTACCGCCGCTGCCAAGAACCCTGCACTGGTGTGTGCATGGCTGGATCAGATGTACGATCCGATGCAGTCCCCTCAGAACAACTGGGGAACCTACGACGAAGATGATGATTTCGATATCTTCGAGATGAGCACCAATGACAAGGGTGAGCCTATGCTGAAGCATGCGCCTCTGGGCGATGCCTCCCCTGTGGAAGTCCGTGAGGCTGAAAGTGTCAACGGCCCTCTGGCTATCCTGGACAGCTACTATAATGTATATGTCACCTGCCCTGATGATGCTCAGTATCGTCTGAACTGGATCAAGGACATCTACACTCCGGATATGAATGGCAAGTATGTATATCCTAACGTGTTCATGAGCACGGATGACACCAAGACCATCTCCAATCTTCAGGCGGATATTACTACCCGTATCAATACCGCCAAGTCCGATTGGGTAATGAACGGTTTCACCGATGCGGATTGGGATGCGCTGCAGTCTGACCTGAAGGCCTATCAGCTGGATCAGATGCTGGAGATCATGCAGAAATATCTGGATGAGTACTACGCAGGAGAATAATAAAACGTCAGAAGTCACTATCCTTCGTCCGGCCTTTGACCGGGCGAAGGATAATCCGACAGAATGCCCGGTCTGCCTGAACATGATGGGCAGGCGGACCGGAAAATGGATGGGCTGGCTCTGACCGCTTACCGCAGGAGGTACAATGAATGATCAGTAAAGCCCTGAAACAAGCACGCGATTTTGAAACGGAATATCTGCCGTATGCGGAATCGGAACAGCCCCGCTTTCATGTGACCGGAGGAATCGGATGGATCAACGACCCGAACGGTTTTTCTTCTTATAAAGGAGAATATCATCTGTTCTTCCAGTATTATCCCTACGAGACCAAGTGGGGACCTATGCACTGGGGGCATGTAAAAACAACAGATTTTATCCGCTGGGAAAAATTGCCCGCAGCCATGGCTCCGGATCAGCCCTATGACAAGGACGGATGCTTTTCCGGAAGTGCCATAGAGCTTCCCGACGGGAAACAGATGCTGATCTATACCGGCGTTCGCGCTGTCAGACAGCATGACGGCCGCATGGAAAATGTGCAGACCCAGTGTGTTGCCATCGGCGATGGGCAGGATTATGTAAAGTATGAAGGAAATCCGATACTTTCCGCGAAGGATCTGCCTGAAGGCGGGGATCCGGTGGATTTTCGGGACCCGAAGGTCTGGAAAGAAGGAGATGTCTACTACCTGGTGGCAGGCAATCGATGCTCGGACGGAAGCGGTACCATACTGCTCTATGAGAGCACGGACTGTTTCCACTGGACCTATAACGGGATTCTCTCTGCCTGCCACAATCAGTATGGAAGGATGTGGGAGTGCCCTGATTTCTTCCCCCTGGACGGGAAGCATGTACTGCTCGTCAGCCCCCAGGAGATGAATGCCATCGGTCTGGAATTCCACCCCGGGAACGGAACGGTGTGCCTGATCGGTTCCTACAACCGGTCAAAGTTCCATCTGGATCGGGAAAATGTACAGGCAATCGACTATGGTCTGGACTTCTATGCGCCGCAAACCCTCGAAACGGCGGATGGAAGAAGGATCATGATCGCCTGGATGCAGAACTGGGAGACATCCGGCTGCCGTAATGAACAGCTTCGTTTCATGGGGCAGATGACAGTACCAAGAGAATTACATGTCAAAAACGGGCGTCTGTACCAGAATCCGGTCCGGGAGCTGGAAGCCTATCGCGGCACAAAGATTTCCTATCGCAATGTTCTTGTCTGCGGGGAGACAACACTGGCGGGAATCGGCGGAAGGGTGATGGACCTGACCGTGACCGTCCGCCCCTCCAGCAGAGAGAATATATATCAGAGATTTCGCATGAATGTGGCCAAAGACGGACAGTGGTTTACCTCGATTCGCTACAAACCGTCGGTAGGAACCATTCGCGTGGACCGGACACACAGCGGTTTCCCCCACGATATCGTCAGCGTGCGTGAATTTCCGGTGAGTCAGAACCGGGAGACCGGGGAACTGAAGCTGAGGATCCTGATGGATCGCTACAGCATGGAGCTGTTTGTGAATGACGGCGAATATGCTGCCTCGTTTGTGCTCTACACACCCGAGAGTGCCGATGCCGTGAGTTTTGAGACCAGCGGCGTGGTGATGCTGGATGTAGAGAAATACGATCTTGTTTTTGACGAGAAATAGAAACTGAAGGTCATAGAACAGTCATTTCCATGGCGGCAGGCCACTCCACTTTCTGGCTGCCGTACATGAAAAAAGGAGGAAGGAGCCCTGGCTCGGGCTGCGGCAGTGTGGAGACCTGTCGTAAGGCGCTGCGCGTCAGCGGGCGCGAGGGCACATCCGGCGGAGGCCATGTGTCCGGAGCTATGAATTTATGGCAACTGTACAGCTTCGAAATATCATGAAAGTATACCCTTTTGTCAGCGGCGAACAGAAAAAAGGAAAGAAGAAAAAGACAGATGAGCCGGAGAAGAAGAGCAATCTTCAGATCACCGACGAGGGTGTGGTAGCCGTTCAGGCCTTTGATCTGGACATCGCCGATAAAGAGTTTATCGTGCTGGTCGGCCCCTCCGGCTGCGGAAAATCCACCACGCTGCGTATGGTAGCTGGCCTGGAGGAGATCTCCGGCGGTGAACTGTATATCGACGGGCAGCTCATGAACGATAAGGCTCCCAAGGACCGCGATATCGCCATGGTATTCCAGAACTACGCTCTGTATCCCCATATGTCCGTGTATGACAACATGGCGTTCTCCCTGAAGCTCCGCAAGGTGCCGAAGGATGAGATCGATGTAAAGGTCCGCGAGGCGGCGGCAATCCTGGATATCACCCAGTACCTGGAGCGCAAGCCGAAGGCTCTGTCCGGCGGTCAGCGTCAGCGTGTCGCCATCGGCCGTGCCATCGTCCGCAACCCGAAGGTCATGCTGATGGATGAGCCTCTGTCCAATCTGGATGCCAAGCTGCGTAATGAGATGCGTGCGGAGATCCTGAAGCTTCGTCAGAGAATCGACACCACCTTCATGTACGTGACCCACGATCAGACGGAGGCCATGACTCTGGGTGACCGCATCGTCATCATGAAGGACGGTTACATCCAGCAGATCGGAACGCCTCAGGAGGTGTTCAATCATCCGGCCAATCTGTTCGTGGCAGGCTTCATCGGAATGCCTGTTATGAACTTCTTTGATGCTGAGCTGAAGAAGGATGGAAATAAGTACTTCGTGGAGGTCGGCGGATATCGCGTCGAGCTGGCTCCCGAAAAGGAGAAGAGACTGCTGGCGAACAATGTGTCCTCTCAGCCGATCACTCTGGGCGTTCGTCCCGAGCACACCGACGTGGGCGACAGCGGTGTTTCCGCGAAGGTGGATGTGGCGGAAATGATGGGCTCCTCGGTTCATCTGCATGTAAATGCGAACGGCAAGGATGTCATCATCATCGTTCCCACGATCGATATGGAGAGCAACTACAAGTTCGGCGATACGGTTCACTTCAGTTTCAGCGGCAAGGTGGCCCATGTATTCTCCAAGGAGACCAGCAAGAACCTGGAGTATTAATTTGTCAGACCATTCTGAACGGGTGTGATATTTTTCCCCTGAGGATTTCCTCCCTCTTGGGTGCTGTTGTAGGCGGCTTCTTCGGAAGCCGCCTTTTCATAACCGAAATTAGCAGAAAATAATTTTTTGACATACAAAAATATTGTTGACATGGCGCGGGGATCATACTATAATCGGGTTAAGAGCGGAAGGAAATCCGGCAGTACCGAAATGGAGGAAAGCAATCATGGAATTGAAGTATTGTATGAATCATCTGCCGAAGACAGAGGATAAGAATCTGCCGATCATGTCGGTGGAAGAGGTACAGAAGGCGAGAGCGTTTCACAGCAGCTTCCCGCAGTACAGTGTGACGCCGCTGGCGGACCTGAAACAGCAGGCGGAGAACCTGGGGCTGGGCGCGGTCCGCGTCAAGGACGAATCCTACCGGTTTGGGCTGAACGCCTTCAAGGTGCTGGGCGGCTCCTACGCCATGGCCCGCTATATCGCGCAGGAGACCGGCAGGGATGTCTCCGAACTTCCCTATAACGTGCTGACCGGCGAGAAGCTGAGACAGGAATTCGGGCAGGCCACCTTCTTCTCGGCGACGGACGGAAACCACGGCCGCGGCGTGGCCTGGGCGGCGAAGCGCCTGGGACAGAAGGCGGTGATCCGCATGCCGAAGGGTACAACGCAGCAGCGTCTGGAGAACATCAAGGCGGAGGGCGCCGAGGTCACCATCGAGGAGATGAACTACGATGAGTGCGTGCGCCTGGCGGCCGGCGAGGCGGAGCGCACCCCTCACGGCGTCATCGTACAGGACACCGCCTGGGAGGGCTACGAGGATATCCCCGCCTGGATCATGCAGGGCTACGGGACCATGGCGGACGAGGCCAATGAGCAGTTCGCGGAGCGCCCCACCCATGTGTTCGTACAGGCCGGCGTCGGGTCTCTTGCTGGAGCGGTGACCGGGTATTTCGTCAACCGGTATCCGGAGAATCCGCCGAAGATCGTGGTGGTGGAGGCGTCCGCTTCCGACTGCCTGTACCGAGGCGCGGTGGCGGGGGACGGTGCTCCCCGCATCGTGGAGGGGGATATGGTCACCATCATGGCGGGTCTTTGCTGCGGCGAGCCCAATATCACCTCCTGGGATATCCTGAAGAACCACGTGACCTGCTTTATTTCCGCAGAGGATTCCGTGGCCAGACGCGGTATGCGCATGCTGGGAAATCCCATCAAGGGGGATGTGCAGGTGGTCTCCGGCGAATCCGGTGCGGCCTCCTTTGGGGCACTTGCGACCATTCTGCTGCAGGACGAATACAAAGAACTCCGGGAACAGCTGGGACTGAACGCGGATTCCAGGGTGCTGTGCTTCTCTACAGAAGGAGATACAGACCCCGGACGCTATCGTCGCATTGTCTGGGAAGGAGAGGACGAGTAAAACTACCGGGACAGGGCTAGCAGGCTCCTGTCCTGTTCCTGTTTAGAAATGCAGGAAATAAAGTATTTTCAGGGAGAATAAGAAAATGGGATTGCTGATTAAGAATGGCATGATCGCGACGGATTCCGCGGTGTTTCCGGGCGATATCTTAATTGAAGGAGAGAAGATCGCCGCCGTGGGGGTGGATCTTTCGGCGCCGGACGCGCAGGTGATCGACGCCGCCGGCAAGTACGTGCTTCCCGGCGCGGTGGATGTCCACACCCATATGGATCTGGACGTGGGCTTCGCCCGTGCCATCGATGATTTTTATGACGGCACTGTGGCAGCAGCCTGCGGTGGCACCACCACCATCGTGGACCACATGGCCTTCGGCCCGAAGGACTGCAGCCTGTGGCATCAGGTGCGCGAATATCACCGCCTGGCAGACGGCAATGCGGTCGTGGATTACGGATTTCACGGGGTATTCCAGCATGTAAACGAGGTCACGCTGGAGGAGATGAAGGAGATCGCTCAAAAGGAAGGCATCACCAGTTTTAAGGTATATATGACCTATGATTACATGCTGCAGGATGACGAGCTCTTCCGTGTGCTGCGGGCTGCAAAGGAAGCCGGGATCGTGATCGCCGTGCACTGCGAAAATCACGGCGTGATACAGCAGCTGCGGAAGGAATATGTGGAGGCCGGCTGCACGCAGGCAAAGTATCATCCCTTAAGCCGGCCGGCCCGGTGCGAAGCGGAGGCTGTGAACCGCATGATCCATCTGGCCGCCATGGCCGGGGACGCGCCGCTCTACATTGTGCATCTTTCCAGCAAGGAAGGCCTGCACGAGGTGCTGAAGGCGCGGGCGGAGCACCAGAAAAACCTGGGCGTGGAGACCTGCACGCAGTACCTTACCCTCACAGACGAGATGTATGAGGACCCGCAGGAGGGCTTGAAGGCCATCATGTCCCCGCCGCTGCGAAAGGATGCTGACCGCGAGGAACTGTGGCAGGCCCTGGCGGACGGACAGTTGGATGTGGTGGGCACCGATCACTGCCCCTTCCATTATAAAAAAGGAAAGGCAGAGAAGCAGTACGGCGCGGAAAACTTTACCAAGTGCCCCAACGGCGCGCCGGGCGTTCAGGAACGGCTGATGGTCATGTTTTCCGAGGGCTTTATGAAGGGCCGCCTGACCCTGCCGCAGGTCGTAAAGTACTGCTGCACGAATCCCTGCCGCCTGTACGGCCTCTACCCCCAGAAGGGAACCCTGCAGCCTGGTGCGGATGCAGATATCGTATTGATCGATCCGAATATCACGCACACCTTCACGGCGGCGGACATCCGCGGCGCCTCCGATTACACCTGTTACGAGGGCATGTCCCTGACCGGAGACATCGACCGTGTATTCCTGCGGGGAAGAGAGATCGTGAAGGACCACACCTTCCTGGGAAAACGCGGAGACGGCAGGTACCTGCATCGTGGAAAGAGCATTCTTGCATAAAAATATTTTTGAGAATCTAAAATTAATTGCAGATTCTACTTGACATCTAAAAATTATTTGATATAATACAAATAGATTTAGAAACAACCTTTTCTCAGCAATCAACATATAATGGCAGGAGGTCCTATCATGAACTTTGAAGCAATCAAGCAGGCAGCCAAAAAATACGAACCGGATATGGTCAAATTCCTGCGGGATATGATCGCCATCCCCAGCGAAAGCTGCGAGGAAGAGGGCGTCATCCGCCGCATCGCAGAGGAAATGGAAAAGGTCGGTTTTGATGAAGTCATCATTGATCCTGAGGGCAACTGCCTTGGATACATGGGAACCGGCTCCCGCATTTTCGCCTTCGATGGTCATATCGATACCGTAGGCATCGGCAACATCGAAAACTGGAAGTTCGATCCCTATGAAGGCTACGAGACCGAGACCGAAATCGGCGGCCGCGGCGGCTCCGATCAGGAAGGCGGCATTGCTTCCGCTGTATACGGCGCCCGCATCATGAAGGATCTTGGCCTGATTCCCGAGGATGTAAAGATCCTGGTGACCGCCACCGTACAGGAAGAAGACTGCGACGGCCTTTGCTGGCAGTACATCCACAAGGAAGACGGCGTGACGCCTGAATTCGTGGTTTCCACCGAGCCCACCGACGGCGGCATCTACCGCGGACATCGCGGCCGCATGGAGATCCGCGTGGACATGCACGGGGTTTCCTGCCACGGTTCTGCACCGGAGCGCGGTGACAACGCCATCATCAAGATGGCAGAAGTCATCCAGAACGTGCGCGATCTGAACGAAAATGACGACGCGGACGACAAGGAGATCAAGGGCCTTGTGAAGATGCTGAACCCGAAGTACAATCCGGACAGCTACGAGGATGCCCGTTTCCTGGGCCGCGGTACCATCACCGTTTCCCAGATCTACTTCACCTCCCCCAGCCGCTGCGCGGTAGCAGATTCCTGCTCCGTATCTCTGGACCGCCGCATGACTGCGGGCGAGACCTTTGAGTCTTGCCTGGAGGAGATCCGCAACCTGCCGGCCTGCAAGAAGTACGCGAAGGACGTGACCGTCTCCATGTACATGTACGACCGTCCCGCCTGGACCGGTCTGAAGTATGAGACCGAGTGCTACTTCCCGACCTGGATCAACAAAGAGGATGCCCCTCACGTACAGGCGCTGGCAGAGGCCCACAAGGCTATGTTCGGCGAGAAGCGTATCGGCACTCCGGCTTCCATGGAGAAGAGAGAGGGCCGTCCGCTGATCGACAAGTGGACCTTCTCCACCAATGGCGTAGCCATCCAGGGCCGCTTCGGAATCCCCTGCGTAGGCTTCGGCCCCGGCGCAGAATCCCAGGCACATGCCCCGAACGAAATCACCTACAAGCAGGATCTGGTGACCTGCGCAGCCATGTACGCAGCCATGCCCATGCTGTACAAAGGCACCGGAAAAGAAGAGGTGACCCAGTTCAGAGCACCTGGAACAAAGTAATTTACGAGTGAGGAACTAGGAAATTATACCTGAATAAAAAGGAGAAATGATATGTCCAAGACAAAGGAATTTGCCGAGAAGCTTTCCAAATTAAACATCGAGAACATGTACGAGAACGATTTCTACTGGACCTGGGATAAGACGGACGACGAACTGGCGGCCATCTTTACCGTAGCGGATGCTCTGCGGGACCTGCGGGAGCAGAATAAATCCACGAAGATCTTTGATTCCGGACTGGGTATCTCCATCTTCCGTGATAATTCCACCCGTACCCGTTTCTCCTTTGCCAGCGCCTGCAATCTGCTGGGCCTGGAAGTGCAGGATCTGGACGAAAAGAAGTCCCAGATCGCGCACGGAGAGACCGTGCGTGAGACTGCGAACATGGTCAGCTTTATGGCAGACGTAATCGGTATCCGCGACGATATGTTTATCGGCGAGGGCCACAAATATCAGAAGACCTTTATGGATGCCGTGACCGAAGGTCATGAGGACGGTGTGCTGGAGCAGAAGCCTACGCTGGTGAATCTGCAGTGCGACGTGGATCACCCTACACAGTCGATGGCCGATCTGGCACACGTGATCCATTACTTCGGCGGCGTGGAGAACCTGAAGGGCAAGAAGGTCGCCATGACCTGGGCCTATTCTCCCAGCTACGGCAAGCCCCTGTCCGTGCCGCAGGGCATCATCGGTCTGTTCACCCGTTTCGGCATGGATGTGGTCCTGGCCCATCCGGAAGGTTATGATGTAATGGGCGAGGTAGAAGAGATCGCAGCAGCCAATGCCGAAAAGAGCGGCGGTTCCTACAAGAAGGTCAACAGCATGGAAGAAGCCTTCAAGGATGCCGATATCGTTTATCCCAAGAGCTGGGCACCTTACGCTGCCATGGAAAAGAGAACGCAGCTGTACCAGGCCGGCGACCAGGCTGGTATCGATGCACTGGAAAAAGAGCTGCTGGCCAATAACGCAAAGTTCAAGGATTGGACCTGCACCGAAGAGCTGATGAGCACCACCAAGGACGGCAAGGCCCTGTACATGCACTGCCTGCCCGCCGATATCACCGGTCTGTCCTGCGAAGCCGGCGAAGTAGAGAACTCCGTATTCAACCGCTATATCGACCCGCTGTACAAGGAAGCTTCCTACAAGCCGTATATAATTGCTGCCATGATCTTCCTGGCCAAGGTCAAGGATCCGGTGGCTGCACTGAAAGCCCTGGACGACGCCGAGCCCCGCAAGAAGTTCTAACAATAAGGTAACGACCGTTCAGGCATAAGATACTGTTTGTCTGGAGGTCTTACTGAGATTGTGAGTGTGATATTATGAAACAGAAGAAAATCGTAGTGGCCCTGGGCGGCAACGCCCTGGGCAAGAATCTGCCGGAGCAGATGGTGGCCGTGAAGTTCACGGCCAAGGCCATCGCAGATCTGATCGAAGAAGGCCATGAAGTCGTAATCTCTCACGGGAACGGCCCCCAGGTAGGCATGATCCAGGAGGCAATGACCCAGCTGACCAGATCCAACCCGGAAAAATATATTCCCTGTCCGCTCTCGGTCTGCACGGCCATGAGCCAGGGATATATCGGCTATGACCTGCAGAACCTGCTGCGGGAGGAGCTTCTTGACAGAGGCATTCAGCAGGATGTGACCACCTGCCTGACGCAGGTAGAAGTGGATCCGAACGATCCGGCTTTTGCAAATCCTACCAAGCCCATCGGCGCCTTCCTGACCAAGGAAGAGGCAGACAAGCTGGTGGCGGAGCGTGGCTACGATGTCGTCGAGGATGCCGGAAGAGGCTACCGCCGTGTAGTGGCAAGCCCGAAGCCGGTCTCTATCGTAGAAATCTCGACCATCCGTGCGCTGGTAGATACCGGCCATGTGGTAGTGGCTGCCGGCGGCGGCGGAATCCCGGTCTTCAAGACCGAGGGACATCACCTGAAAGGTGCCGCAGCCGTGGTCGACAAAGACTTTGCTTCCGAACTGCTGGCAGAGCAGTTGGACGCAGATCTGCTGATCATCCTCACGGCGGTGGAGAAGGTAGCTATAAACTTCAATAAGCCGGACCAGAAGTGGCTCTCCGAACTTACGCCGGCAGAGGCACGGAAGTACATGGAAGAAGGCCAGTTCGCCAAAGGCTCCATGCTGCCCAAGGTAGAGGCTGCAGTAAAGTTCGCGGAATCCAAACCTGGAAGAACAGCACTCATCACGCTGCTCGAAAAAGCCCGGGACGGCATCCACGGCAAAACAGGAACGACCATTCATCAGTAATGTGTCATGCGCTATTGATGCGTCATGTGTCAATGATACGAAATACAAAAGCACGGTACACCCTTATTCAGCGGGGTACCGTGCTTTTTCCTTGCCGGTTGCTTCTCAGCCGCCGCGGTCAACGCTTTCCTTCGGGATTTGCCTGGTTCCCTGGAAATGTGCAAATATAGGCTTCCTGGAATGGTTTACAACCCGCCAGAACCCTGAAATCTTAAAAAGTGTTAAGCAAGAAGCCTGATTTGTTCTAAATAACAAGCTTCAAAAGTATTTACAACCCATTTTAGAGGTTGGCAGCTAGCTATTATCAATGAATCTGGGTTGTAAATGATCTATGAGAACATAATTTTGCCCAGCTTGCTGTAAGAAGGATGCTCAGCCCTATGTTGGTACTGAAATACGACAGCACAGGAAATGCGAACGGAGTGTAAAGATACCCATAATATCCGGCCCATAGCGGCAGTTTGTAATGCATCCCGCGTGTCGTCCATGCTCCGAGCATAAAAAAGGCAGAGGAATCATCCTCTGCCCGAAAGTCTTTTATCACTTGCTTACAGCTTCATATCCCCGTCTTTCACCCAGCCGATCTGTCTCAGCACATAATCAAAGGCAAGAGAGAGTACCGCCGGCAGTATGAAGGAAATCATGACCAGGCCCAGCCAGTCGAAGCCGGTGATGGGGCCGCGCGCTCCGTTGGCTACATCGTTCACCCATCCGGTGTAAACACCGATCTGTCCCACCAGGCCGCAGGTCCCCATGCCGGAAGAAATAGGCGCACCGTTCATCTCCATATGGAAGATACAGGTGGCAATGGGGCCGGTGATCGCGGAAGCCAGCGTAGGGGCAATCCAGATACGGGGATTCCGCACGATATTTCCCATCTGCAGCATGGAGGTTCCGATGCCCTGAGAAACAAGGCCGCCCCAGCGGTTTTCCCGGAAGGAGATGACCGCAAAGCCGATCATCTGGGCGCAGCAGCCAGCCACGGCTGCGCCGCCGGCCAGGCCGGTCAGTCCCAACGCCGCGCAGATGGCAGCGGAGGAGATGGGAAGTGTCAGCGCAATGCCGATGATCACAGACACCAGGATACCCATCAGGAACGGGCGAAGCTCCGTGGCCCACATGACCAGATTTCCAATGGCCATGGCCGCGCGTCCCAGCGGCGGTGCGATCAGCCAGGAAAGGAAAATGCCCACGCCGATGGTCACCAGCGGTGTGACCAGAAGATCTACCTTGGTCTCCTTAGAAACCGCTTTTCCGCATTCGGAAGCCAGAATCGCAACAAACAATACCGCCAGTGGGCCGCCGGCACCGCCCAGCGCGTTCGAAGCAAATCCAACCGCGGTCATAGAAAAGAGCACCATGGGCGGACATTTTAAGGCATAACCGATGGCAACAGCCATGGCCGGACCACTCATGGCAGAGGCCAGACCGCCAACGGTGTAGTCCGTGCCTGCAATAGTCGCTACAGGCTGTGTGAGAAACGAGATATTGAACTGTGTACCGATGGTATTGATGATGGTACCGATTAGCAGGGAACAGAACAGACCCTGTGCCATGGCGCCAAGTGCGTCAATACCATAGCGCTTCAGAGATATTTCAATATCCTTTCTCTTCAAAAACGCCTGGAATGAATTCATATTGATTTCCTCCCTTGGGCAGCAGATAAATGACTAGACCAGCATTATAGTATCGTATCATTGTGGAAGAAAATGCCGCCCGCATTGTCGTACATTTTATCATAATTCAAAGAATTGTCCAGAGGAAAAATGTGAAAATTCAAGGAATCTTTTTGGAGTGGTTTTTATTTGTTTGCAGCACCGATAGGTATGAAAAAATCCGATGGTGGGATTTGACAGTTTCCTTCTTTCCGTGCTACAATCCACCCGAAGATTTCATCCCGAACACCATATAGAAGGAGCTCCTCATGAAGATCACCATCCGTCCCTCCGTGCCGACGGGCACCGTTTGGGCGCCGCCTTCCAAAAGCATGGCCCATCGAATGCTGCTCTGTGCCGGATGCGCGCAGGGCGACAGCACGATCGAAAATATAGACCTTTCGCAGGACATTCTGGCGACCATGGACTGCCTGACGGCGCTTGGTGCCGAGGTGCAGTATGAGAATAAAAGTGTGCGCGTAAAGGGCATATCAATGAGGGATTTTTCGGCCCCGGCCACGCTGCAATGCCGGGAGTGCGGCAGTACCCTTCGCTTTTTTATTCCCCTTTGCCTGCTTTCCAATCAGAAAATGAGCCTGGCCGGCAGCGAGACCCTGATGGGGCGTCCGCAGTCGGTGTACGAGGATCTATGCGCCGAACAGGGCCTGCATTTTCACAGGACAAAAAGCTGTGTGGAGGTCGCGGGACCGCTGAGAGCGGGCCGGTTTGAGTTCCCGGGGAATATCAGCAGCCAGTTCGTGAGCGGCCTGCTGTTCGCGCTTCCGCTGCTGCCGGAGGACAGCCGTATCTGTCTGATCCCGCCGGTGGAGAGCCGCCCTTATATAGAGATGACCAGGCAGGCGCAGGCACTTTTTGGCGTCGTCAGCGAATGGGAGGATGCCTGCACGCTCCACATTCCCGGGAATCAGTGTTATCAGGCCGGGAACACGCGCGTGGAAGGGGATTATTCCAATGCGGCCTTTTTTGAGGCGCTGAATCTGGCGGGCGGAAACGTGCAGGTGAAGGGCCTGAACGAAAACAGCCTGCAGGGCGATCGCATATACAAAAAGCATCTGGAGCAGCTGGACCGGGGGCATGCCGTCATTGATCTTTCGGACTGCCCGGATCTGGGACCGGTGCTGATGGCTGCGGCCGCGCTGCGCCATGGAGCGCATTTTACCGGCACCGAGCGGTTGAAGATCAAGGAAAGCGACCGGGGAGAAGCCATGCGGCAGGAGCTCGCAAAACTGGGCATCCCGGTGCAGATCAGCGACAATGAGATAGAAGTAGGCGTCCCGGCGCAAATCAGCAACAATGAAATAGAAGTGAACAGCGAAGCGCATGCCCCAGAAGAATCACTATCCGGGCACAATGATCACCGCATCGTCATGGCGCTGGCGGTGCTGCTGACCAAGACCGGCGGCAGTATAGATGGCGCGGAGGCCGTGGCCAAGAGCCTGCCGGATTTCTGGGACAGAATGAAGGAACTGGGCGTTCAGATGGAGTCAGTATCCTGACAAAACAAAATCTGCCAGATCAGATCCGACAGCACTGACGCAACAGGAGGTTGCACAATATGAGAGCAATGATAGAATTCAAACACAGCGGAACGCAGAGTGATTCCGTTACAGAAAGAGAACTGCGGAACCGTGCCATCGCCAGAAGAGCGGCTGCGGAGGGTATAGTCCTGCTGAAAAATGAGGGACTTCTGCCGCTTTCAGCGGATCGTCCGATCGCATTGTTCGGCGGCGGCGCGGGCCATACCATCAAGGGCGGAACGGGTTCCGGGGACGTGAATCAGCGGGACGTGGTCACCATTGACGAGGGGCTGCGGGCCGCGGGCGTAACGCTCACCAGTGAGAACTGGCTGAATGATTATTCCAAACGCTACCGTCAGGGCAGAAACGACTGGCGGGATACCATCCTGGGGAATGAAACGGAGGAAGAATCCACCGCTGTATTTGAAAACTACGCTTCCCATCCCTTCCGGATGCCGGATGGCCGTGAAATCACCGAGGGAGATATCAATGGCGCAGCGGTGGCAGTCTATGTGATCAGCCGCGTGGCGGGGGAAGCCGCGGACCGGAAGCCGGACGCCGGGGATTATTATCTGACGGATAAAGAGATGACGGATCTGGAGTGGCTGAATAAAAAGAATCTGCCGACGGTACTCATCGTGAATACTGGCGGTCCCATAGAGCTTACCTGTACCCGTGAACTTCCTATGGTCCGGGCAATCCTGGTAATCTCGCAGCCGGGACAGGAGGGAGGAAACGCCGTTGCGGATATTCTGTTGGGCAAGGTGACACCTTCCGGCAAGCTGACCGATACCTGGGCGGTCCGTTATGACGATTATCCCGGCGCGGAGACCTTCAGCTATCTCAGCGGAGATGTGGAGAAGGAATATTACCGGGAAGGGATCTATGTAGGCTACCGCTACTTCGACAGCTTTGATGTAACGCCGCTCTATCCATTTGGCTTTGGGCTTTCTTACACCACGTTCCGCATCTCCGCCGAAAAGATCCGGGCGGAAAAAGACGGCGTCAGCGTGGCAGTCAGTGTCGCAAATACCGGCGACCATTATTCCGGCCGTGAGGTGGTGCAGCTGTATGTATCCTGCCCGCAGGAAGGACTTCCCAAGGAGTACCAGCGGCTGGTCGGTTTCATAAAAACACCGCTTCTGGCGCCCAGCGAAAGCTGGACGGGAGAGATTACAGCGGACGCAAAGTCCTTTGCCAGCTTTGATGAGGCACAGTCCGCATGGGTTCTGGAAGCGGGGGAATACGGTCTGTGGCTGGGGAGCGATTCTCAGCATACAGAACCGGCAGGCATCCTGAAGGTGGAGGAGACCATTACACTGGAGCAGGTCCCCCATATCTGCCCGCAGCAGGAATTCCTACCGGAGATCTCTCGTCCGGAGGAGGTGCGCACCAGACAACGTCTGCGTCTGGAGGCAGCGCGGCAGAACGGCCTGCAGGAAATCGCCTTCGCGCCGGAAGCGCAGAAGCCGGTGGCCCCGGCAGGAGATGAGATCACCCGAGAGGCTAGACGCCTGGCGGCCCGCATTCCGGCGGAGGAACTGATCTCGCTCTTTTACGGAGAGATGAGCAAGGGCCAGGGCGCGCTTGGCGCTTCCGGGGTAAAGGTGCCCGGTTCCGCGGCGGAGACCAGCAATGCCCTGAAGAAATACGGCGTGGCGCCGGTGGTGCTGGCGGATGGTCCGGCGGGCCTGCGCCTGAATAAAAAATATGAAGTGGATCTAGCCACAGACGAGGTCGTCAACGAAGGATTCCTGGCCAGCCTGGAGGGCGGTTTCTTCCAGATGGAGCCCGCGAAGCCACGCGAGAATACCGAAAAATGGTATCAGTTCTGCACGGCCTTCCCGGTGGGAACGCTGCTGGCGCAGAGCTTTGATCCGGCCCTGCTGGAAGAGGTGGGGCGTGCCGTGGCGGAGGAGATGGAGGAGTTCCATGTGGGCTGGTGGCTGGCCCCCGGCATGAATATCCACCGCAATCCGCTCTGCGGCCGCAACTTTGAATATTATTCGGAGGACCCGCTGGTGAGCGGCATCATGGCGGCGGCCATCACCAAGGGCGTGCAGAGCTGCCCCGGCGTGGGGACCACCATCAAGCATTTTGCCTGCAACAACCAGGAGGACAACCGCATGGGCAGCGACAGCATTCTTTCGGAGCGCGCCCTGCGGGAAATCTACCTGCGCGGGTTCGAGATCGCCGTAAAGACATCCCAGCCCATGTGCATCATGACCTCCTACAATATGATCAACGGCGTTCATGCCGCCAACAATGCGGATCTGTGCACGCAGGCCGCCAGGAAAGAATGGGGCTTTATGGGCGTCATTATGACGGACTGGACCACCACCTTCCCGTACGGCGGGAGCACGCCGTGGGTGTGCGTGGCCGCTGGCAATGATCTGATCATGCCGGGTTATCCGGGGGATGAGACTAGCCTTCGGGAAGCGTTGGCGGCAGGAGATCTGACCGAAGAAACCCTGCGAGAGAGCGCCACGCGCATTATAGACGTAATACTTCGTACCAATGCCTATGAGAATTCTATGCCTTATCGAGGGTAAATAGAAGGCAGCAGATAGATTATAAGGAAGATGAATTATGGCTTTGATTTCTGTAATCGATGATTTTGAACCGCTGCAGGATGAGCGGCTGCTGAAAAAGGCGGCTGCGCTGGCCCCTGCGCTGCACCGGGAAAAGATATCCCCGGCTTCGGCGTTTTATCTGAGAGAGCGTTACAGCGCGGACCGGGAGCCGGTGCCCATGGAGGCACTCCCCCGCATGCCATGGAAAAAGGGAGAAAACATCTGCCTGGATTTCGGGAATCACCAGGTGGGATACCTGACACTTTTGCTGGGCTATGAGGGCAGCCATCCGGATGCCCCGGCGCACATTAAGCTGAAGTTCGCGGAAAACCTGAAAGAACTTTCCGAGAACACGAGCAACTACAACGGCTGGGTGTCCGGCAGCTGGATTCAGGAAGAGGTGCTTCATGTGGACGTGCTTCCATCGGTGGTAAAACTGCCCAGGCGCTATGCGTTCCGTTATCTGAAGATCACGGTGCTGAACACCTCGCCCAAATATCGGCTGGTGATCCGCCGGGCAGAGTGTGAGACGGTGACCAGTGCGGATGATGCGCTGCTGCCGGCATTTTCTCCCAGAGATACGCAGCTGGCCGGCATCTACCGCATGTGCCTGCGGACCCTGCGTGGCTGCATGCAGGATGTATTCGAGGACGGCCCCAAGCGCGACCGCCGTATGTGGATGGGCGATCTGCGCCTGCAGGCGCTGGTAAACTATGCCTCCTACCGAAATCTGGATCTGGTAAAACGGAGCCTCTATCTTTTCGCGGGGAGCCGTTTCCCGGATGGCCGCATCGCGGCGTGCATTTTTACGGAGCCGGAGCCGGAGGCGGATGACACCTGCCTGTTCGACTACATGCTGTTCTACCCTGCGCTGCTGGAGGAATATCTGGAAACCTGCGAGAAGGAGAAAGTTGCCCCCGAAAAAACGGCAGAGGTCCTGGAAGACCTCTACGCGATCGCGCAGCAGCAGATCGACCTGGCGCTGGCCCATGTGGATGATGCGGGACTTGTGCACGGGGAGGAACTGGGCACGGTCTTTGTGGATTGGGCGGAGGATATGGATAAGGACGGCTGCGCACAGGCGATTCTGATCTATGCCATGGAGTATGCCGCAAAGCTGGCTGTCAGAAAGGGCGATTCAGAAAGAGAAAATTTCCTGCAGAAGAAAAGGGCAGCCCTGAAACAGGCTGCCAGAGAGCATTTCTGGTGTGAGAAGAAGCAATGCTTTATCTCCGGCGGGCAGGCGGCTCTCGCCACTCAGACATGGATGGTGCTGGCCGGTGTTGCCACGGAGGAAGAGGCGCAGGGCATTTTTGACCGCGCAGATGATTTTTCCAAAGAGTACCGCATGACGACACCCTATATGCATCATTATTATATTATGGCGCTGCTGTCCCACGGAAGAACAGAACAGGCACTGGGGCATATCCGCTGGTACTGGGGCGGCATGGTTGAGGCCGGCATGGATACCTGCCCGGAGACCTGGGTCCCCGGGGATCCGGATGCCTCGCCCTACGGCGGCGCTGCCGTCAACAGCTACTGCCACGCATGGAGCTGCACACCGGCATATCTGCTGCCCGCGTTCTTTTGGTATCGGTAGCAGATCGCTCTGCCCGTAAAACCGGCGAAGATTATTCTGGGCTGCGTGTTATGGTGTCGGTTTCCCCGAAGCTACCGGCCCGGCATCCGCAAGCTCGATCACGCGGTGGCGCATGTCTGCCACGTCCAGAATGCCCAGGGCAAAGCCCTTTCGCACCAGCTCGGCCGGTACATATTCATCATATTTTTCAAAGACCGGATTTTCATTCGGATACAAGAGCTCCAGGGGGTCGAAGTCACATTCGGCCTCCTCTTTTACTATTTTCCAGAACTCCATTTCCCCCACCTGCATGGTGAACTGCATATAATAAGGGCGGCAGGGGTTCAGCCCCTTCAGGCCCAGCCGCTTCCCGCACCGAAGCTTTAAGAAGCGTTCTAGCGCCAGGAAGGCATAGGTGCCAAGCCACGGGAACAGCACCCACATCTTTCCACCCAGCGGGACCAGGGAGCGGTAGCTCATGCCGGCCTTGCGGAAGGTGTCCCGCGCGTCCGCCAGGCGGCAGACGGCGTGCCGCATCAGATAGGGATAGACCGTATCCTCCTGCAGGACCTGCTTCATGCGCTCCAGAATACGCGTGTGGATATCCCCCGGGACGTCCCCAAAATACGCGGGGATATTGCCCTTTACCAGCGTGCAGAAGACCTCCCGACGCTTGTGGTCCACCTCATCCACGATCCAGACCCGCCCCGCAATGGCGATCTTATCCCCCACGGGCGGCGGCTTTACCAGGGTCCCCAGCTCTTCGGAACCTGAATGCACCTTGTATTCAATATTTTCCTGAAAGACAGCCAGGAATTTGTAATTGTTCACCAGTCTCTCCCCGGTGATCCCGACGATCAGGCCGCCCGTTTCCGTGCGATTGATGTGATCGATCTTGATCATGTGCCGCAGCAGCACGCGGTAGTCGTCCTGGCTTATGCGGTGGAAGGGAGAGAGGGGAAGCACCCGGGAGGCCAGCTCCGCAGGCGTCATTTCCCCGCAGGATGCCAGGGTGCACATGGTCTGGTGATACAGCAGACTGTAGGGCAGCCGGTCCATGCGCGGCGGCTCCACAAAACGCTCTTCAATGTAGAGCTGAATCAGAGAGATCCCCTGGATCATGTGCCAGGGAATCAGGTCCGGGAACATGGCGCGGGGCTCCGGATGATCCTCCCGCATGACGAACCACATCTCCGAGGGGGCGCCGCGCCGGCCCGTGCGCCCGAGACGCTGAAGGAAACCGGATACCGTAAAAGGCGCGTCTACGTGGAAGGCCCGCTCCAGGCGGCCGATGTCTATGCCAAGCTCCAGCGTGGCCGTGGCGCACACGGAGAGAAGGGAATCATCATCCTTCATTTCTTCCTCCGCGCTCTCCCGGTAGGAGACGGAAAGATTGCCGTGGTGGATCAGAAAACGTTCGGGCTCGTGATTTGCTTCGCAATATTGCCGCAGATTTTGGCAGATGGCCTCGCATTCCTCCCGGGAATTGGAAAAGATCAGACATTTTTTGCCGCGGGTGTGTTCAAAAATATAGCCCATGCCGGGATCAGCTGCCTTCGGTGCTTTGTCCGTGGCTTCCTCCGGAACAGGGAGACTCTGAACGATCTGTTTCCCTTCATCGGCCTGCGGCGCGGAATTGAAAAAGTGCTCCATGGAGAGCCGCCACACCTCCTTGCCGGCGTCTAAATGAGGGATCACGGTACCCCGCCCACTGCCGGCGGCCAGGTATTTGCCGGCCAACGCCGGATTCCCGATGGTGGCGGAGAGCCCGATCCTGCGGGGATTACAGCCCGCCGTGCGGCAGAGCCGTTCGATCAAGCAGAAGGTCTGCCGGCCGCGGTCCGCCCGCATCAGAGAGTGGATCTCATCAATCACGATAAAACGGAGATCGCCGAAAAGATGCGGAATCTCCATATGTTTGCGCATCAGAAGGGATTCCAGGGATTCCGGCGTGATCTGCAGAATCCCGGAAGGCTTTCGCAGAAGTCGGCGCTTGGCGGTCTGCGGCACATCGCCGTGCCAGCGGGTAACAGCAATGCCTGCCTCTTCGCAAAGCTCATTCAGCCTGCCGAACTGGTCGTTGATCAGCGCCTTTAGCGGCGCAATATACAGGACGCCCACCGAGCGGGAGGGCTCCTCGTCCAGCAGCGTCAGGATGGGGAAGAAGGCCGCCTCCGTTTTGCCGGAGGCCGTGGAGGCCGTCAGCAACACGTTGTCATCCCCGCCAAAAATCGCCTCCCCGGCCGCGTTCTGCACCCCGCGGAGCGCATGCCAGCCGGAGCGGAAGATGTAATCCTGAATAAATGGAGCGTAACGGTAAAAAATATCCATCAGATCGTAAACTCCGCAAATGATGCATCCGCGTTGTCGGAGACAGCCTCGGATTTTGTGTAGGAAAACTCGTCGCTTTCCAGAAGCGCGGCCGGCGTCATACCGGGGTTCTGGTACAGCAGATCCAGAAGCTCAATGAAATCCCGGATCACCTCGCGCGGGGTAATGTTCTGGTCCGCCCCAATACGGCCATATTCGATCTGGATAAAGCTGACCAGATCTTCTGTACCGATGCTACGGGCATAGCCGTAGAGATCGGCATGCATGGCGGCCAGCTTTTCGCAGAGCACCAGCATTTCCTCCGCCGTAAGCGGTTCCAGACGGATGACCGGGGCCAGAAGATCCCTGGCGCCGGGACGGGAAAATTTTCCCTCCGCCAGACGGGAACGCAGCGCCTCATAGCTGTAAACCCCGCGCCTGCGGTCTTCAATAGCCTGTGGTGTGGCGCCCATGATAATGCCCAGGTACTGCGCCTTCCCCTGCAGGGTATCGTTGTACATGGTCAGCAGCTTTTCATAGTTGTACTGGCGGGTGATGGAATTCGGGATCTTGTAAATATTCACCAGTTCGTCCACCATGATCATCAGGCCGGCGTAGCCCGCCAGCCGGAAGAATACGGCAAACAGCTTAATGTAATCGTACCAGTCATCGTCGGTGATAATAATATTGATGCCAAGTTCCTCCTTGGCTTCCCGCTTTAAAGCATACTCGCCGCGGAACCAGCGGACCACCCGTCCCTTGGTCTCATCATCGCCGTTCAGATAGGCGTGGTAGTAGGCCGAGATCAGGCGGGCAAATTCAAAGCCGTGCACCAGCTCACTCACAGAGGAGGTGACGGCCACAATGCGCTTATCTACCTCCTGTGTGAGAGCAGGATCCCCAGGGGCATAGCCCGTTTCCTGCGTGGCTTCGCTCTGCACGCGGCTGATCCACCGGTCCAGCACCAGCGTCAGCGCGCCGCCCTCCGGTCTGGTCTTGGTGGAAAGGTTGCGGATCAGTTCCCGGTAGGTGGCCAGGCCCTGGCCTCGGGTCCCCTGGAGCCTCCGCTCCGGGGAAAGATCCGCGTCCGCCACAATAAAGCCGCGGTCCATCACATAGCTGCGGATGGTCTGCAGCAGAAAGCTCTTGCCGGAGCCGTAACGGCCCACAATAAAGCGGAAGGAGGCACCTCCCTCCGCAATAATATCTACATCGTGCAGCAGCGCCTCGATCTCATTTTTCCGACCGACGGTGATGTAGGGAAGGCCCACCCGGGGCACTACACCGCCCTTCAGGGAATTGATGATGGTCTGCGAGATGCGCCGCGGCACCTTTCTGTTCTCATTCGTCATGATATCCTCGATTCTAAATGCGAGTCAGTGATGTAAATCTGGACTCATTCTATATGAAAGATCTGCAGAAGATCCTCACGGTAGTCTTCAAGCAGAACCGGTGTATCCCCGTCTATTTCCAGCACAATATCCCCGATCTCATCGTACAGCGCATCGTTGATGGTGTCAGTCACCAGGGACGGCATCAGGTGATATTGCTGTAGAAGAGGAGTGATAGGCTCGTCCCGAAGCAGGGCAAGCATGATCTGCCGGTAAGGCTCCTCCAGGGGGGAGCTGGCATGAGCTTCATTCTCTTCAGGCGGCACGGTACTCTGCAGTTCAGTCGACATAGTACTCTGCAGTTCAGTCGGTATGGTACTCTGTAGTTCTGCCGGTGCGATGATTTGGGGTTCTGTCGACACAATACTCTGCGGCGCAGCGGTGTTCCCGGGAGCTGCATTTTCTGGATACAAGTGCTCTGCAGCAGCCGCCTCGCTTTCCCGCAGATCTTCCTCCGTGAGGAGACTGTCCCGGGTGATGCCGGCGTCGCGCCGTATCTGCCCCAGGGCAGAAAGATCGATCGTGATCTTTGGCCGTTCGGCCTCCAGCCGTTCCTGTTCTGCCTTTCTGCGGGCCTCTTCCTCCGCTTTGATCACGGATTCTGCAAAGGGCGCTGCCCAGGCTTCTTCTGGTTTGGCCTTCAGCTTTCCTCCGCTCTTCAGATACAGGCGGAACTGCCGGTCCGATTCACGCAGGAGAGCCAGAAACCAGTTGCTGCGGAACTGAAGGTGGTTATACCGACGGACTTCCCACAGACCATTCCGGCAGGTGTAGACACGGCTCTCGTTCAGAACATATTCCGTGTCGTCTGCTCCGCGTTCCTGCCAGCTGACCAGACCGGAGAGCGGTCGCCAGGGATAATTCTTCCAGCGGCCAAAGCACTCGGAAAAGAGATCCTGCCCGCTTTCCATGGGGGCATGTGCCGCTCTTTTCCATACTTCAGAAAACAGATGAACAGCCTCCTCCTCTTTCTTTTTCAGAAGATTGGAACCGGACAGCTTTTTCCCGGCAAAAAACAAAAGTGCTTCAAAGATTTCCTTGTCTGTGCGTATCTCCGGATTCCGGAGTGCTGCCAGTGCCCTGTCGCGCTGCATCAGCTCTGGGTCAGCATATTCGCATGCTTTTTCCGATGAGATGTTCTCCAGAACTGCGTACTCCAGCATCCATCTGCGAAGATCTTTCTGCAGACGCACGGAACCCTCAGGGAGTCTCCCATGGGCGTCCTCTTTTTGACAGACAGCCGTATATCTCTGTGTGAAGGCAGCCATTTTTTCCAGCGCATCCTCCGCAGAGGAAGCTCCGATACCGTTGATCAGTTCGGAAAAATAAATCTGTACGAAGGCAGGATCTGCCGGGATAAAATGACCCTTTCTGACTTGTGTGCGCCAGGTAAAGTATCCTCGAAGCTGCCTTGCGTTCAGATCGTGATAGGTGACTGTGGCTCCGAACTGAGTGAAGATGCCGCCAGTCCAGGGACAGTCATCCGTATAGTCCTCCATATATCGGCCCTGGGCCAGGAAGTTTTTCCATTTCAGACGTGGGGAGTTATCGCCGAACTGAAAGAGGCGCATGACCTCCCGAATACGGTCAGGAATTGCACGGTCAGGTATTTTAAAAGTCTTGCGAAGACGGTCCGGCAGAGATTCCAGTTTTTCCAGGATGATCTCATGAGAGCGGTTGACAGAGGGTTTCTTCTCCAGAACGATTTCATAAGACCGGTTCTCGGAAGGCTTTTTAGGAATCGGCGTACTTCCAAATACCTCCGCGCCCTGGAATATCTCAGCGCCTCGGTGGATCTCGGCGCCCCGGGAAATCTCCTTCTCCGGGTGGGAGAGTGCGTCATCTAACAGGCGGAAGATCAGGTTTTCATCCACACGATCGCCCATCTGAACGCCGACCCAATTCGCCCCCCGCATGCGAAACGGCGGGTAAAGACAGGAGGCGTCCGTCGTGTACAGGACGCGCTGGCCGCATTTAATATCGCACCGCTCAATCATGGTACCGGAGGTCTCATCCCACTGGCGCATCAACAGGGCAGCCCACTTGCCGGTCGCGGGATCCGTCAGGACCGAGAAACCGGAAAAAGAGTCCCACTTGTGCTCTTCCGGAATATTGTATTTTTGGCTGGCATAGGCCGTCAGGTCGGACAGAGTCACGGGGCACCTCCTGTAGGCGCGGGAAAACGGTTACAGTACAGTAACGGTATCAACAACAACAGGTAAATTATAGCGAATGGGGAGGGAAAAGGCAAGGAGGCAAACATATGTTTTGGTGGAAAAATAAAAGAAGGATGCAATTTCCGGTCATGCATGGTATACTTGAATGCGAAATCTGAATGAAATATAAATGTAAAAATGAGAAAATCTAATGCAGGAGTATTTTATGGAGCGAAATGAGATCTGGCGTTCCTACGGAACAGATTTTAAAAATATGACTATTCGTCTTCTTGAGAAGACAGGCCTGGCGGAGCGGATTCCGGGACAGCAGGCGAAGATCGCCATCAAGCCGAATCTGGTGACGCCTGCGCCGGCGGACTTCGGCGGCACCACCCATACGGAGGTGGTCGCGGGGATCATTGAATATCTGCGGGGGCATGGATTCAGGGATATCGTGATTGCGGAGGGCTCCTGGGTAGGAGATAAGACCGAAGAGGCGTTTGAATACTGCGGTTACCGGACCCTTTCAGAAAACTATGGCGTGCCCTTGATCGATACTCAGAAGGAGAAGAGCGTGCCGGCGGACTGCGCGGGCATGAAGCTTTCCATCTGCCGGTGCGTACAGGAATGGGATTTTCTGATCAACGTGCCGGTCCTGAAGGGGCACTGTCAGACCCACATGACCTGCGCGCTGAAAAACATGAAGGGACTGATCCCGAACTCGGAAAAGCGGCGGTTCCATACCATAGGTCTGCATAAGCCGATCGCGCACCTGAACACGGGCATCCGCCCGGATTTTATCGTGATCGATCATATCTGCGGAGATCCCTCTTTTGAGGAGGGCGGAAATCCGCTGGTCAGGAACTGTGTGATGGCGGCGCTGGACCCGGTGCTGACGGATGCGTATGCCTGCTCCCTGCTGGGGCTGGAAACGGATGAGGTGCCGTACGTGCGCATGGCGGAGCGCCTGGGCGTGGGAAGCGCGGATCTTTCCTCCCTGCGGCTGATCACCTGCGAAGGGGACCCTGCGGAGGATGTGCCCATGACACAATCGCTGCTGGATGTCAGCTATGCGGTGGATGAATCCGATTCCTGCAGCGCCTGCTACGGTACACTGATTCCGGCGCTCGAGCGCCTCAAGGAAGAAGGACTTCTGGAGCGCCTTCCCTGCCCCATCGCGATCGGTCAGGGCCACCGCGGAAAGAGCGGGCCGCTTGGCGTCGGGAACTGCACAAGGGGGTATGACTTTTCCATTCCCGGCTGCCCGCCCGGAGAGGAAAAAATATATGAGATGCTGAAGACCTATATCGAGGACAACGCTCTATAATCAGAAAATTGAAAATAGTTCTCAGATTGCTTGACACCATTCCCATTTCGTGCTATAAGTGGGAATGGTTTTCATTTTCGATAAGTGGGAATGATTTTCATTTTCAAAAACAGGAGATGTGGAAGTTATGGGCATGCGTCCGAAATATAAAACAAAACAGCGGGAGGAACTTCTGGGATATCTGGAGAGACTTCCCGGGGTACATATGACGGCGGCGGATGTCTGCGATTATCTGAAGGAGCAGGGATCCACCATCGGTCAGTCCACGGTCTACCGGCAGCTGGAGCGGCTGGTGGATGAAGGGCTGGTGAATAAGTATATTATTGACGGAAACAGCCCCGCCTGTTTTGAATATGTGGGTTCACAGGAACCGGCCTGTTCCGGATGTTTTCATTGTAAATGTGAGGCATGCGGAAAGTTGATCCACCTGCATTGTGATGAACTGGCGGCTATCCAGGAGCATTTGTATATGGAGCATCGCTTCCGGCTGGATCCGCTGCGTACGGTCTTTTATGGTCTCTGCGAGGAGTGCCAGAAGAGCCAGGGGACTGTCTGATACGGATGGTCTGCGCGTCCATTCAGGCCTGCGAGCAGATGCTTCGCCTGGCAGGTACGGGACGCATGCCGCAGATAGCAGTTCCCGCTATGGCTTGTACTGCAGGTATGATGCTGGTGTGCACCTTATTTTTGCTGGCGCAGGAGACGCCGGTGTCCCGCAAGATTCGTAAGGATGATTGAACCTCCGCAGGGCGGTTCTGAACAGAGCAGCTTTGTTTATAGAATATGGAAGAGGCATTTGAAACAAGTTTGGTCGAAGGTAATTGATCGGAGGTTTATTGATATGAAGAAATTAATAGCTGTTTTGCTTTCAGCCATCCTGGCGGCGGGGGCTCTTAGCGCCTGTGGATCATCACAGACCGCTTCCCCTGCGGGCAGTGCTGCGGCAGATACAGAGGCAACGGCGGATACAGCATCTGCGGCGGAATCTGCCGGCGCTGCATCGGAGCCGCTTAACATCGTAACGACTATTTTCCCTGAGTACGACTGGGTCATGAATATCCTGGGGGATAACCCCGGGCAGGCAGAGGTGACCATGCTGCTGGATAACGGCGTGGATCTGCACAGCTACCAGCCGACGGCGGAGGATATCCTGAATATTTCGACCTGCGATGTGTTTATCTACGTGGGTGGGGAATCCGATGAATGGGTGGATGATGCCCTGAAGCAGAAGGTCAACGAGAATATGCAGGTCCTCAATCTTCTGGAAATTCTGGGCGATGCTGTAAAAGAGGAAGAGATCGTGGAAGGCATGGAACAAGAACAAGATCATGACGAAGAAGCGGATGAGCATGACGAGGCGAATGGCCACGATCATGACGAAGAAGCGGAGCTTGATGAGCATGTGTGGCTGTCGCTCAGAAATGCCCAAGTGCTGGTAGATTCCATTGCGCAGGCACTGGAGCAGGCCGATCCGGCAAATGCAGAATTGTATGCCGCGAATGCTGCCGCTTATGCAGAGAAGATTACGTCGCTGGATACAGCTTATCAGGAAGCAGCAGAAGGCGCGGCCAGAAAGACCGTTCTCTTTGGGGATCGTTTCCCCTTCCGTTATATGACGGACGATTACGGGCTGGACTACTATGCCGCTTTTGTGGGTTGCTCCGCGGAAACGGAGGCCAGCTTTGAGACGGTTATGTTCCTGGCAGGCAAGGTGGACGAACTGAGCCTTCCTGCGGTGATAACCATCGAGGGAACGGATCATCGTTTGGCGGAGACTATTATTCAAAATACCAAGAGTAAGGATCAGAAAATTCTTTCCCTGGATTCCATGCAGGCGGTCAGCTCCAAGGCTTTGGAGTCTGGTGTTAGCTATCTGTCCATCATGGAAAACAATCTGGAAGTGCTGAAGGAAGCACTGCAGTAACAGGAAACACTTAGGGGGCTGCATATTTATGGCAATTATCACAGCGGAACATCTTACCTTGGGGTATGATTCCCAGGCAATTATAAAGGACCTGCACTTTTCCGTGAATGCGGGTGATTATCTTTGCATTGTGGGTGCGAACGGCTCCGGAAAATCCACGCTTATGAAAACGCTGCTTTCATTACAGCCGCCCATGAGCGGCACCATCCGTTTTGGGGACGGGCTCAAACAGAATGAGATCGGTTATCTTCCGCAGCAGACGGTTGTTCAGCGGGACTTCCCGGCCTCTGTGCGGGAAATCGTGCTGTCCGGCTGCCAGGCCCGCTGCGGACTGCGGCCCTTCTACAATAAGGAGGAGAAAGCACTCGCGGAGCAGAACATGGAACGCATGAGCATTACCCATCTGGCGGACCGCTGCTACCGGGAGCTTTCCGGCGGTCAGCAGCAGCGTGTGCTCCTGGCCCGGGCACTTTGCGCCACTCGTAAGGTGCTGCTGCTGGATGAACCGGTCTCCGGACTGGATCCCAAGGTGACGGCGGAGATGTACCAGCTCATCAAAGATCTGAACAAAGAGGGGATCACCATTATTATGATCTCCCACGATATTGATGCTGCCCTGAACTATTCTTCGCACATCCTGCATATCGGAGAGCATATTTTCTTCGGCACGCGGGATCAGTATCTGCACAGCAAGACGAGACGGATGTTCCTGGAGGAAGAGAAGGGCGGTGAGGCGTAATGGATAAGATCGGACTTTACTTGCAGTATCCGTTTGTGAGATACGCGCTGATCGTCGGTGTTCTGATTGCGCTGTGCTCCTCTTTGCTTGGCGTGACGCTGGTGCTGAAACGGTTTTCCTTTATCGGGGACGGCCTTTCCCATGTGGCCTTCGGGGCGATGTCTATCGCGGCGGTGCTGAACCTGACCAATCATATGCTTCTGGTGCTGCCGATCACGGTGCTGAGCGCTATCCTGCTGCTTCGGACCGGGCAGAACACCAAGATCAAGGGAGATGCCGCGATCGCCATGATCTCCGTAGGCGCGCTAGCCTTCGGTTATCTGATCATGAATATTTTTTCTACGTCCTCCAATTTGTCCGGGGATGTCTGCAGCACACTGTTCGGATCCACCTCCATCCTGACGCTTTCGATCTGGGAGGTGGTGCTTTGCATTGTGCTGTCCCTGGCGGTGGTCGTGATTTTTGTGCTGTTTTATCACAAGATTTTTGCAGTCACCTTTGATGAGAGCTTTGCCAAGGCAACCGGAATAAAGGCAGATCAGTACAATCTGCTGATTGCGGTGGTGATTGCTGTCATCATTGTGCTGGCCATGAACCTGGTAGGGTCGCTGCTGATCTCCGCGCTGGTCATTTTCCCGGCACTTTCCGCCATGCGGATGTTCGGAAGCTTCCGCGCGGTGACCATCTGCTCCGCGGTGCTCTCCGTGATCTGCGCGTTTTTGGGGATCATGATCTCCATTGTGGCGGGGACGCCGGTAGGATCCACCATTGTGGCGGTAGACGTGGCTGCCTTCGCCATTTGTTATGTAATCGGGCGGTTCGGAAAGAAAGCCTGAGTATGGATTTGTAATCGGGCGATCCGGAAAGAAAGCCTGAGTATGGAGTAAATTGAATGAAAAGGATTGGTTTATTAATACTGGCCTTGGCGATAGGAGCCTCGCTTGCCGGCTGCGGCGGCAGTAACGAAGCAGCGAAAGGCGTCAACCAGGCGACCGGCGTGAACGAAGTGCTGGAAAGCGGCATAGCGCAGGCGGAAAGTGCCGCCGCAGAAGAAAACGCCGGAGAGGCGGTTGGAGAGACAGCACCGGCGGATCAGGCCGGAGCGGATGCAGTTGGAGAGACAGCGGCCGGAGCGGATGCAGCCGCAGGAAATGTCACAGGAACAGATGCGGCCAGCTTCGAAGAAGAAACTCTCGCCCCTGCGGATCCTTCTGTGGACGTGGATCTGACCGTCATGTCGGCCACAATGGTCTATTCCGAAGTGTTCAACATGATGGTTACCCCAGAGGATTATGTCGGAAAGACCGTGAAAATGAACGGCACTTTTCAAGCCTATATCTACGAGAAGACCGGAGAATATTATTTTACCTGCGTGATCCAGGATGCTACGGCCTGCTGCGCACAGGGCATGGAATTTGCGCTGCCGGAGGAGTACGTATACCCGGACGACTATCCGGAAGAGGGAAGTAATGTAACAGTGATCGGTACCTTCGATACCTATATGGAAGACGACCTGCTGTACTGCCATCTGAAGGATTCAAAGCTGGTGGGATAGAGCGCTGTAGAAGATTCACAGCTGATGAGTCAGACCGCTGGGAAGGATTCCCGGTAGACAGAGAGCCGCTGGAATGGTATAATGCACACACGGTACTAAACTGTAGAAATACGCAGTGCAGGGCGGATGACCGCCCGGAAAGGCAGAAGAGCATGAAGGTATTATCTTTACAGCAGGAACTGGCGGGCAATCCCTATCCGGGACGCGGTATCGTAATCGGCCGCAGCCAGGACGGGACGAAAGCCGTAACGGCCTACTTTATTATGGGAAGAAGCGTGAACAGTCGGAACCGCGTTTTTGTGGAGGACGGTGAGGGAATCCGCACGGAAGCTTTTGATCCGTCTAAAATGGAGGATCCCAGCCTGATCATCTATGCTCCTGTACGCGTGCTTGGCAATAAGACAATCGTGACCAACGGCGATCAGACGGACACCATCTACGAGGGCATGGATAAGCAGATGACCTTTGAACAGTCTTTGCGCAGTCGGACCTTTGAGCCGGACGGCCCTAATTATACGCCTCGCATTTCCGGTATAATGCACATCGAAGCAGGCGTGTTCAATTATGCCATGTCCATCCTCAAGACGGAGGACGGAGATCCGGAGACAGCCAATCGCTTTACCTTTGCCTACAACGGCGGCAAGCCCGGCATGGGACACTTCATCCACACCTACAAGGAAAATCTGAACCCGCTGCCCAGCTTTGAGGGAGAGCCGAAGCCCGTGGATATCGTGGGAGATATCGACGAATTCACCAGGCTGGTGTGGGAAAACCTGAACGAGGACAACAAAGTATCCCTGTTCGTGCGGTATATCGATATTGCGACGGGCGAGTACGAGACCAGAATTGTAAATAAAAATCAGTAACTGAAAATCTGAGAATCCGTGAATGCGAAAATGAGGCTTCCACAGAAATGTGGCAGCCTCCTTTTTATATGCTCCCTATCCAGACACCCCGCTCTTTTCTATTTCCTCAGCCTGCTGGCGGCATCGTACTCCAAGATCTGTTTCTGGAAGACGGGGGCCATGGTGAAGCCTTGTTGTTCCAGGGAGGCGGCGGCCTTGGCGAGGGCTTCCGGAAATCCGGCGATCAGGGTGTCCACGGCGTTCATGGCAATAGAGCGGCCGAGACCGATCTCGCGGGCGGCATCTTCCAGATCTTTCCTTCTTATCCGGTCAATCTGCTGTTCATCCCCGACATGGAAAGCCATTTCCCGGGTGGCGCTGGGATACTGTACGGTGCTGATAATATCATACGCGGGGGCCAGCCTTACGCTCTTCAGGTTTTCACTGTAGAGCAGGGCGTAGTTCTTCAGGTGACAGTCGGCGTTTCCGATGAGAATCTGGAAGATGACCAGATTCCAAAGCTTGATCTGGTCCCGGATCGGGTTGGAGGAAACACGCCGGAGCAGGGAGAACATCTGCAGCAGGTAGGACTTCCCGGGAGATTCGTATTTTTCCGCCGGGGAGATGCCCAGGGCCTGGGCGAAATCCTCCTGGTGCAGACGTCTGGGTACCGAGAGCCCGTCGATCAGGTCGGCGGAGTCCGGGAAGCACCGGTCGTACCGTGTGGTTGCAAACAGAACATTTTCGTCCCGGAAGTCATCAATATGCAGGATGCGGCTTTTCGGCACAGGAATACCCAGATTGGCGGCGGTCTGCAGGCAGAGCTGCTCGTTGGTGACAATGCCGCCCAGCCGGATATGGCTCTGTTTTACAATATGGGTGCTGGGAGCGCTGCCGACAGGCAGATACCAGGTGCGTGTTCGCCGGTCGTAATAGAGGCCGGCTTTTCCGCTGGCGCCGGTCAGGGATAGGTGCGCCTGCGTGACCAGCTCCGCGGAACGGGAAGCACCCTCCCGGGCAAAGGCACGCAGCAGGTCTTCGCCCATTTTCCGGTAGGAGGGCGGCGGCGAGCTCTCTCTGTCGGAGAGAATCTGAATGGCGCCCAGACATTCACTGCCAAGGCCGGCGACCATGGAAAGGTAGTCGTCCGCGGTGACCCGCATCCATTCAGCGACGGAGCGGCGGGTAAAGCCCTCCGGCAGAAGCCCTTCAAAAAACAGGCGGGTATCCTGTGGGGAAAACGGCCTGGCCCGCAGCGGCAGATGCACGGAAATCGGCGCGGCTTCGGGAGAGGAGAGATACGACATGTCATACGAAAAGACCGCGTCCTCCCCACTGTCCCCGCGGATGGTGCCGACAGGGGTCTGAATTCCTTCTATTTCAATGGTAACCTGCAGGGATTGCATGGCAGAACTCCTTTTTATTCATCACGCGGTGTGAGCTGACAGGTCAGCCCCAGTGTATTGGCCAGGAACAGGGCTTTCTCCAGCTCGATGGTCTTTTTGCCGTGTTCAAGATCAGAGATAAAACTGACAGAAAATCCGGTGAATTCTGAGAGGTACGACTGAGTGATGTGCATGGCTTTGCGGCGGTTGCGGATGGCGGCCCCGAAGGCCTGGGCAGTCGAAATATCCATGTGTGAAGACTCCTGAAATAAACGTAAAATCAAGCCGTACGGCTCATTTGTTTGATACAAAAAGAAAAATGAGCCGTGCGGCTAAGTTGTCGGTGTTTTGCACAAAAATTAGCCGAACGGCTTGTTTATGGTCAACACCATTATAATACAAGCCGTTCGGCTAAGTCAAGCCTTAACGATCAAATTATACCAGTGCCAGATCTCCGTTTACAGCGTCCACGGTCAGCGTGTCTCCTTCGGAGATATTACCGGCGATGATTTCCTTTGCGATCAGCGTTTCTACTTTCCGCTGGATATATCTCTTCAGCGGACGCGCACCAAAGTTAGGATCGTAGCTTTCGGCGATGATCAAGTCCTTGGCGGCCTCCGTCAGCTGGATCTTCAGCTGTTTGGAATCCAACCGTTTCTGCAGATTGGCGATCATCAGATCCACGATCTTTCCGATCTGTCCGCGCTGCAGCGGTTTGTAGAAGACGATCTCATCCAGACGGTTCAGGAACTCCGGACGGAAGCTGGATTTCAGCAATTTCTCCACGGCCTCAAGCGCCTCCTCGGAGATTTCCCCGTTCTCCTGAATGCCGTCCAGCAGATACTGGGAGCCCAGGTTACTGGTCAGGATAATGATCGTGTTCTTAAAGTCCACGGTGCGGCCCTGGGAATCGGTGATGCGTCCATCGTCCAGCACCTGCAGCAGGATGTTGAATACATCGGGGTGAGCCTTTTCCACCTCATCCAGCAGGATGACGGAGTAAGGTTTTCTCCGGACAGCTTCGGTCAGCTGGCCGCCTTCTTCATACCCGACATATCCGGGCGGCGCTCCGATCAGACGGGAGACGGAGAATTTCTCCATGTATTCACTCATATCGATACGAACAATGTTGTGCTCGTCGTCGAACAGGGCCTGTGCCAGTGCCTTGGCCAGCTCCGTCTTGCCGACGCCCGTGGGTCCCAGGAACAGGAAGGAGCCGATCGGACGGTTCTCATCCTGAATGCCGGCACGGGAGCGGAGAATGGCCTCGCTCACCTTGGTCACGGCTTCATCCTGGCCGATCACACGCTGATGCAGGATGTCATCCAGATGCAGCAGCTTCTCACGCTCGCCCTCCATCAGTTTGGATACCGGAATGCCCGTCCAACGGGCTACGATACGGGCAATTTCTTCCTCTGTTACGGCATCACGCAGCAGGGAATCGGCGGATTTCTTCATGGAATCGCCGGCGGCTTCTGCTTCCTCCAGCTCCTTCTTGAGGGCGGGCAGGCGGCCGTACTTCAGCTCCGCGGCGCGGTTCAGGTCATATTCACGCTCCGCACGTTCGATCTGGGCGTTCACCTGCTCCAGCTCCTCGCGGAGGTGCTGTACCTTGCCGATCTCAGACTTTTCGTTCTCCCAACGGGCCTTCATCTCATTGAACTGATCCCGATACTCGGCCAGCTCCTTCTGCACCTCCAGCAGGTGCTCCTTCGAGAGTTTGTCGTCCTCCTTTTTCAGGGCGGCTTCCTCAATTTCGTGCTGCATGATCTTACGGGAGATCTCATCCAGCTCGGTCGGCATGGAATCCATCTCTGTGCGGATCAGCGCGCAGGCTTCATCCACCAGGTCGATGGCTTTATCCGGCAGGAAACGGTCGCTGATGTAACGGTTGGAGAGCACGGCTGCGGCGATCAGTGCCTGGTCGTGGATCTTGACGCCGTGAAATACTTCGTAGCGCTCCTTCAGGCCACGCAGGATGGAGATGGTATCCTCCACCGTGGGCTCATCCACCATCACCGGCTGGAAACGACGCTCCAGCGCAGCATCCTTTTCAATGTATTTGCGGTATTCATCCAGCGTGGTGGCGCCGATGCAGTGCAGCTCGCCGCGGGCCAACATGGGCTTCAACAGGTTGCCGGCATCCATGGCGCCTTCGGATTTTCCGGCGCCCACAATGTTGTGCAGCTCATCGATGAACAGGATGATCTCACCCTCGCTCTTGCGGACCTCCTCCAGCACCGCTTTCAGACGCTCTTCAAATTCGCCCCGGTATTTAGCACCGGCAAGCAGTGCGCCCATATCCAGAGAGAAGAGCTTGCGGTCCTTCAGGTTGGAAGGGACATCGCCGGCGACGATACGCAGCGCCAGGCCTTCTGCGATGGCGGTCTTGCCGACGCCGGGCTCGCCGATCAGCACCGGGTTGTTCTTTGTCTTACGGGAAAGTATACGGATGACGTTCCGGATCTCCGTGTCACGGCCGATCACAGGGTCCAGCTTGCCCTCTCTGGCGGTCGCCACCAGGTCGCGCCCGTACTTGGAGAGCACGTCATAGGTGTCCTCCGGGTTCTCGTTGGTCACCCGTACATTGCCGCGCACGGCTGTTACGGCCTGGGAAAATTCCTTTTTGCTGATGCCAAAAGTACGGATGATGTCCTTCATGTCCTTATCCGGTGCATCCAGCATGGCCAGCATCAGGTGCTCCACGGAAACATAATCATCCTTCATTGCCTTCGCTGCGTCCTCCGCTCCGGTCAGCGCCCGGTTCAGGGTCTGGGAGAGATAGAGGTTGGCGGTGTCGCCGGATACCTTGGGGTAGCCGGCCAGAATCTGGTCTACTCTGGAGTAGATGGCGCGAGGATCAATGGTCATCTTGGAGAACAGCTGCGCGATCAGCCCGTTTTCCTGAGAAAGCAGGGCGGAGAGCAGATGCATTTCCTCAATCTGGCTGTTCTTGTGCCGGATCGCAATATTTTGAGCTTCCTGGATGGCTTCCAGGGATTTTTGCGTAAATTTCTGTGCGTTCATACGATCACCTCCGTAATTTGATAATCGATTGTTTTTTTATACTATAATAATAAAAGTCCCGGATCCGCCACGTTCTCCCGCATCAGCTCCTCCAGCCGTGCGGTGATCTGCGGCAGATCGCGGTCCGCCAGAGAGAAGAACAGGCGGATGGCCTGATCCATCAGCCGGACATATTCCGCCAGAGCGTTTCCCACGTCCTCGCTGGAGCAGATCTGCCGGCGGCCGGGGTGGTACAGCTCCCGGCTCATCCAACCGGGACCGCTTCCGCGCTTGATGGCGTGGCCTAACTGCGGGGCTACATAATGATCCTCCAGGGAAGCCCATATGTCAAAGAAGAGCTCCAACAGGCGGATCAGCTGCGCGCTCTGTGTGCGGAGCGAGATGCGTATCTGCCCCAGCGCCTCCCCGGATTCCCGGTAGAGCTCCAGCTGGTAGCGCACGGTGGGCTTATATTTAAAAGGAAGCTGCGTGCGCATGGCCCGCATGGAGGCGGAAGACTGTGAGAGCAGCTGAAAGCTGTCCGTCATCATCTGCTCCATGGAGGAGAAGATATCCCGCATCTGCATCTCCGGTGTGGAGAGAGAAAGATGTTCTGCCAATATCTGATTGACCATGTTGGAACGACTGGTGTTCTGCTGATAGGCCAGCTGGTCAATGGCCCGGATGATATCATCCGCCAGCACCAGGCTGTAAATACTTTTTTTCATATTGTTTGACGCCTCTTTCCCGGCCGGAATCCAGAATCCGGCTGTCTGAAATCATCTTACGTAAAGAATTATAACTCGAATACATAATTTGTCAATAAAGTTATTAATAACAATTGCAAAATATTTATAAAGACGCAAAAAGAAAAATACCGGCCAATGGAGCCGGTATTATGAGAGATTATGAGAGATCTTGGGAGATCTATAATGCTTGTAGAATGGCGAAGGACAGACGCAGACGGAAGGCGGTCTCCCCGTCCTCCGGGCGGAGTCCGGTGAGTTCCTCTATTTTTCGCAGGCGGTAAGCCACGCTGTTCCGGTGCAGGTAGAGTGCTTCGGAGGTGTCTTTGATATTCGCGTTGTTTCGCAGGAAGATCCGGAGTGTTTCCAGAAGGTGGGTGTCATTTTCGGCATCATAGTGCTGCAGAATCGCGATGGCCGGGTGAAGATATCGGCGGATATCGTCATGGTTTTTGGCGTTCTGCAGAAGCACAAAGGTGGAATAGTCCTCAAAGGAAAAGGCGCGACGGTCAGGATGCAGCCGAATGCCGGTCTGCAGAGCGTCTTCGGCCTCCCGCCGGGCATCCTGCAGACTTCGGATATCGGAAAAAGGACGGCTGATGCCCGCCTGTACGGCCGTTTCCTCCGGAAACAGTGAAAGATAAGCGTTGATATCTGACAGATCCGATGCTCCGGCAATCAAGGTGGCGTGGCTGCGGGTGGCAATGATATGCCCGCTCGGGCAGATGTGGGACAGCCGGGACGCCAGAACCGATTCTCCCGGGAACAGAGAAGGATTCCGGCTTGCCTGGAAAAACGCCAGCTGCATCTTGCCCGGGAAGGGAAGCTTTCGCCAGGCAGCCGGCTGGCTGTCAAATGGCGCGCCGATCAGCAGATTGTTCAGAAAGTCGTGATATTCGTCCATCCGGAAGAGAAACTCCGGGGAATCCCGCAGAATGGAATAGCCCAGCACACCGCTCAGGGTCCGCAGCATATCAGAGTGGGCGGCGCGGTAAGAATCGTCTCCTTCTATTAATATAAGGGAGCCGATCCATGTGTCGCGGCAGATCACACGGCTGGCGAGCTTCCGGTAGGGAGAAGAGGTGCAGGTGACTTCAATGGGGTTGGGGCTGGAATCTGCCATCTGGACGGCCTTCAGCTTTCTGACTTCCATGATAAATTCATAGTCGCAGTAGCCTCGCTGAATATTGCGGATCCACAGGTGGTCTGTGACGGGAATCTGCGTGGAATGACTGAGGATCCGGAAATTCCGGTCGATTAAAATCAGGGAGGCGCCGAAAGACTGTGATGCGATATCGATCAGCGTGTCCACGCTTCGCACCCGGTCCGCTGTCTCCATTAAATAATGATAAAAGCCATCCTGACTGTTGCTGCGAAGAAGATCCTGCGCCTCATTGAATACGGCGCCGAAGGAGGACGGAGAGATCACGGCCAGATTTCCTTCGGGAGAGGCGGCAGACATCGGCGCAGCCGGGTCCTCGGCAATCAGAACGCAGTTTGCCGGAAGAATGCCGGCTTGTGTATCGTAACTAAAATACAGTGTGTCCGGGGAAAGGCGTTCTGCCTGCGGATCCAGCATCCGGACATCCAGGATTTCTTCCTCACGGCCGGATGAGAGAAGACATATTTTGTGGTTTTTTTGGATTACTTCTATAAATTTCTTGAACTTCATCCGATGATCTCCCGAAATTAAAAGGCAGATAAAAGAAACAAAGAGTGGGCCGCAAGGGGCTCTCGAATCAATGATAGTGCACGATGCACAAAAAGTCAACTGCGTATTATCCGTGGTGAACATAGACTTGATGGAATATATGTGTTATATTTATAACAGAATCGTGACAAATGAGCGGTTCGATAAGAACCGGCATTTGTGGAGTTATTATAAAACCAAGAGAGGGGTGTATTCATGTACGACAAGCTGTTTGAAAAAGGGAAGATCGGCAATGTGGAGATCAAGAACCGTTTGGTCATGACTCCCATGGGCACCAATCTGGCGGAGCTGGACGGAACGCCCGGCCCGGCCATGCTGGCTTATTTTGAGGCCAGGGCCATCGGTGGGTGCGGACTGATCATGCCGGAAATCTGCCGGGTGAATGAAAAGACCGGCGCCGGCATGCTGCGTCAGCTGGCAGCGACCAGCGACAGGCATATTCCTGGCCTTGCCAAGCTGGCGGCCACCGTGCACAAACACGGCGCCAAGATCTTTATCCAGCTGCACCATCCGGGCCGTGAGGGCGTTTCTTCCCTGATTGGCGGACAGCCCTGCGTATCGGCATCGGACCGCGTATGTCAGGTGTCTCAGCAGGCGACCCGTCCCATGACGCTGGATGAGATTCACGAACTGGTCGGACAGTTCGGCGATGCGGCGCTTCGCTGTAAGAAGGCCGGCATCGACGGCGTAGAACTGCACTGCGCACACGGCTATCTGCTGCAGCAGTTCCTTTCTCCGTACACAAATAAGAGAACGGATGAATACGGTGGAAGCTTTGAGAACCGGATGCGCATCGTATTGGAAATCATCGAAGACATCCGCAAGAAATGCGGCCCCGACTATGTGCTGGGCTGCCGTGTGACAGTAGATGAGTTCCTGTCCAATATCGGCGTGACGGAGGATTATATCCATATTCAGGATGGTATCCGCATCGTAAAGACGATGGAAGCTGCCGGCATCGATTTCGTGGATGTCAGCTGCGGTCTGTATGAGACCGGTATTGTCAGCGTAGAGCCGATTTCCTTCCCTCAGGGCTGGAGAAAAGACTTCATCAAGGCCGTGAAGGATCAGGTGAAAATCCCCGTGATCGCTGTTTCTGCCATCCGCGAACCCGCCGTGGCAGAAGCGTTCCTGGAGAACGATATTGTAGATTTCGTAGCCTTCGGCCGTACCTGGCTTGCCGATCCCGAATGGGGCAAGAAGGTGCAGGAAGGAAGAGAGAACGAACTGAACAAGTGCATCAACTGCCTGCGCTGCTTCGAGACGCTGCTGGGCCTGAACGCTCAGGGCCTGCCGCTGGAGTGCGCGGTCAATCCCCGGACCTGCAATGAGTATCGTCTGGGCGATCCGGAGCCGGCCCCGGCGGGCAGCAAGGCTGTTGTTGTGGGCGGAGGCCCCGGCGGTATGGTGGCGGCCAGAGTGCTGGCACAGCGCGGCGTAAAGGTGACGCTGATCGACCGCCAGAACGAACTGGGCGGCACGGTCAATCTGGCCAAGAAGCCTCCGCTGAAGGAAAGAATGCAGTGGATCGCCGACTACTACGGCGGAGAGCTGCAGCGTCTGGGCGTGGATGTACAGCTGGGCAAGGAAGCGACGGTCGAGGAAATCGCAGCGCTTGAGCCCGGTGCCGTGGTGCTTGCTACCGGCTCGGTCTCTATCATTCCGAAGTCCATCCCCGGCATCGATGGCGTGAATGTTTTCACTATCGAGCAGGTGCTGAACGGCAAGGTGAATCTTGCCGGCAAGAACGTTGCCATGATCGGCGCAGGCCTGACCGGTCTGGAGACCGGAGAGTTCCTGGGCGCGAAGGGCTGCAAGATCACCTTTGTGGATATGCTGAAGCAGGCCGGCACCAATGCCTACAAGACCAACGTTGCGGATATTATGTCCCGCCTGAAGAAGATGGATATCACCTGGGAGCTGGGACACCTTCTGAAGGAAATCACCGCCGACGGTGTGGTGGTCACGAACGTGGATACGCAGGAAGACAAGAAGATTACTGCGGATGCGGTGGTTCTGTCCCTCGGCTTCCGTCCGGATCAGAGCCTGAAGGCCGGTCTGGAGGAGAAGGGCATCCCGGTCTATCCGGTCGGCTCCGCGGTACAGGATGGCGTGATCGCACCTGCCACGCACGGTGCCTACGAGCTTGGGCTGAAACTCTTTAAGAAACCGGAGCCCAGCTTTGTGATCAGCAAGGAAGAGATGGGCAACTTTGCGAAAATCTCGGATATGCGCGGACAGGAAGGCATTTACCTTGCCTATCTGACCCAGCCTGAAGCTATCCGCAAGATTCTGCCCGCTCCGCTGGAGCCGTTCTCGATTCCTGTAGTCACACTGTCTGTCTGCCATATTAAGAATCCGACCTTCGCTGACAACTATTACGAGACCATCCTGGGCGTATACTGCACCTACAAGGGGCAGCTCGGCATGTATCCCATCAGCCTGCTGCTGGGCGGCCAGGGTCAGGAAATGGCCACACAGCTGGGACGCGATAATTCCGCCATCCCGAAGAAGCTGGATGCCGAATTTGTGATCCGCAAGAATGACGGCAAAGTCAGCGTGGGCGTAGTCCGCCGCGGCGCGCAGATCGTAAATGTAGAGATGACGCTTGGTGCCTACAACCATCCGATGACTCATATGCTGTATCAGGCGCCGGCGGCCGGAAAGAAGACCGCAGGCAGCGGATACTACTTCCACTTTGACCGTCTGCCGGATGAGAACGGTAAATGGCAGTTCACTAACACGGCTCTGATCCGCAATGTTGTGAATTACACCTATGATTCGTGGACACCCGGTACGGTTACCAAACTGGAACTGAATTCCAGCCTGGATGATCCTTGGGGCTGCCTGCCGATCAATACGATCGTCGGCGGAGCTTATGCGGAGAACAATCTGCTGATCACCTCCCTGCAGTATCTGGAGGCAGTGGATCCCGAGAAGCTGATGCCGATGATCCTGCCGGCATGGTATGACCGCACTACCTTTATGGAGACCGGAAGAAAGTAATATGATTGTTATCCGGGGCAGGGGATTCCCTGCTCCGGAAGGATATAGCTCTAAGGAGGTATAGAAATGAAGGATTTTCAGGGGAGAGTAGCATTGATCACAGGTGCAGCCTATGGCTTTGGTAAGGAATTCGTAAAGCAGGCGGCGCAGCGCGGCATGAAGATCGCAGCCGTGGATATCATGGGCGAGGAACTGGAAAAAGTCGTTCCCATGGCAAAGGAACTCGGCGCAGAGGATATCTTTACCATTACTGCGGATGTCGGTATTTACGAGGAGACCGAGAAGGTCGTGGCGGCAGTTATGGAAAAATACGGCCAGATCGATCTGCTGATGAACAACGCCGGTGTTGCTGTCCCCGGCAATGGCATCAACCTGCCGCTGCGCGACTGGGAATGGATCGTTCAGACCAACCTGATGTCCCATATCTATTTTATGCGCCAGGTGATTCCGATCATGCTGAAGCAGGGAACGCACTGCAATATTATGAATACCTGCTCCGTGGCCGGTGTCCTGAACTTTGTTGGCATGGTGCCTTATTACACCACCAAGCACGCGGCGGTTGCGCTGGCAGAATCTACCAACTATGAGCTGCAGGCTATGGGCGCAGATATCGCCATGGGCGTCTTCTGCCCCGGCTATGTGCAGACCAACCTGGACCACTCCGAGTGGTACCGTCCCGAGCGGTATAAGGATCCCACCGATCCTTATTATTCCAGCGAGGAATTCGCAAAAGGCCAGGCGGAAGCCAAGCACGTCATCGAGACCGGTTATCCGCTGGAGGGCTTTGGCGCGAAGGTGTTTGCCGCCATCGAAGAGGATCAGTTCTATGTGCTCACGCATGAGATCTATGACGGCATGATCCAGCTGCAGACCATGGAAAAGGTCAAGAGGACCAACCCGAACCTGGGACAGCTGCTGGCAGCGATCAAGGCCGGAAAGAAGTAAACAACATTTAATAACATACATTTCGGAACAAAAGACCCGGGGAGAGAATAATGCCTCCCCGGGTTTTTTTTGACTATGATAATAGAGCATCATTATTTCCACTTGTAAGAGAATATAATTCGTAGTATAATGACATTACTTTTTGATGGTTTACAGTGCAAAAGCGTTTCGACGCCGGCAGATGACTGTGTAAAAAAACAGGCAGGCTCCGGAGCCGGGACGGGTGTACGGCCCGAAAAGGAATGAAAGGAGGCTTGGTTAAAAATGACCAACAAATGGAGAAAGGCACTGGCGTTGATGCTGGCGCTGGCAATGGCTGCTTCCATGGCTGCCTGCGGCAGCTTTGATGGCGGCAGCGCGTCTACCACCGCTGCGGCGGAGGCGGAGACAGAGGCAGCCGCTGAGGAAGCGGGTGAGACTGAAGAGGGCGAAGAACCCGCGGAAGAAGCCACTGAGGGCGAGGAAGCCGCAGCGGCTGATGTCGATCCCAACACCAAAGCGGCAGATTATTACACAGCGGACAGCATTGATATGGAATCCTGGTCCGCAGAGGTTGAGGCCCTGTATGATGAAAATCTGGGCCAGTTTTCTGATATGATCGCGGACGCGGTCGCCAGCGAGAATGTTTCCGAGCGTTTCGCCAAGCTGGCACTGGCGGAAGCCAACATGCTGGAGCAGGCACTGATGGTGCCAACCACCTCTCAGGGCGGAAACTATGCGCTCTCTGCTGTGGTCCCTTATTCTGTATCCCCTCAGCTTTGGGGCAATGATGCTTATCGTCTTTCTTCTGTTATGGTCTGCACAGACCTGATCAAGGGCGAGGATATCGAAGCTCTGCGCGCTTACTGGAGAGAGCATCACGGAGACGGTACCTACCGTGATTATGCCCGTCAGTATCTGACCGACAAGGGCTATGAGTTCAAGGACACCTACAACAAGGCGTTCGATACCTTCCCGCAGACCTTTGATGCTATGAATACCTATCGTCAGGCCGATACCGAAGCGCTGGTGAACACCTTCGATGGCCTGCTGCGCTATGACTCAGAGAACGAACTGAAGCCTGCACTGGCAGAATCCTATGATGTCAGCGAGGATGGCTGTGTATATACCTTCCATCTGCGCCAGGGCGTAAAGTGGGTTGATTCTCAGGGCCGTGAGATCGGCGAGATGAAGGCTGATGACTTTGTGGCCGGTCTGCAGCACGTACTGGATGCCCAGGGCGGACTGGAATACCTGGTGGGCGATGCCGCTGCCGGTATCGTGAACGCGGATGATTATGTGGCCGGCACCGTGACGGACTTCAACGAAGTCGGTATCAAGGCAGTGGACGACTACACCCTGGAGTTCACCCTGACCAATCCTCGTCACTACTTTGTGACCCTGCTTGGCTACAGCGTGATCATGCCGATGAGCCGCAGCTACTATGAGTCTCAGGGCGGTAAGTTTGGTGCGGAGTACAATCCGGAAGATCCGGCTTACACCTATGGTTCCGACCAGGATCACATTGCCTACATTGGACCGTACCTGATCACCAATGCCACCGCCGAGAACACCATTGTTTTCCAGGCGAACCCTACCTATTATGATGCTGAAAACGTGGAAGTGAAGACCATCACCTGGCTGTACAACGATGGTTCCGATTCCCTGAAGCAGTACAACGATATCAAGTCCAAGACCATCGACGGCGGCGGCCTGAATGCCGAGGCAGTGGAATCCGCCAAGTCCGACGGCCTGTTCGACGACTACAGCTATGTGTCCAGCACCGATGCCACCTCTTACATGGGCTTCTTCAACCTGGACCGTTACGGCTATTCCAACTTTAACGACAACAGCGTAGGTATCTCTGATCATACCGTGGAGAGCGCGGACCGCGCCAGAGCGGCTATCCAGAACCTGCACTTCCGCCGTGCCTTCATCGCTGCCTTCGACCGCGGTGCCTACAATGCACAGTCTGTCGGTGAGGAGCTGAAGGACACCAGCCTGATCAACACCTATGTTCCCGGTAACTTTGTGCGCCTGGAAGAGGATGTTACCATTGACGGCACCACCTATGCCGCAGGCACCTATTACGGCGATATTATTCAGCAGCAGCTGGATAAGGACGGCGTACAGGTAAAGGTATGGGATGCTGAGAATCAGACCAGCGCCGGTTTCGACGGCTGGTACAATCCTGAATATGCAGCTTCTGAGCTGGAGATCGCTATCGAAGAGCTGGCGGCCGAAGGCATTGAAGTAAGCGCAGAGAATCCCATCATCGTGGAGCGCTGCTACTACTCCGGAAGTGATCCGAACACCAACGCTGCGAACGCCATGAAGCAGTCCATCGAGACCGTCACCGAAGGCAAGATCAAGGTGAACCTGATCGCCATCGAGGACATGATGGAGTACTACAACGCCGGTTACTATCCGGATTATGGTTATGAGTTCAACGCAGATATCACTCTGATGAGCGGATGGGGCCCTGACTACGGCGATCCGCTGACCTATCTGTCCACCATGGATGCCTACGGAGATGCTTCCATGATGAGAAGTCTCGGTCTGAACTAAGCGATTCCATAGGAAATGTGATGTGAGGAGAGCGGGCTTTTGCCCGCTCTCTTGCGAGACTTCATCTTGACCGGCGAAGACTCCGGACAGGATAAATCAGACGACAGAAAGGATCATCTCTATGGAAAAATATTTGCTGCGCCGCGTGCTGCATGGAATTATTTCAGTGATTGTGGTCGTGATGCTTGTCATGATCCTGATCTATTCCATGCTGAACAGAAATCTGGTCTTCGCGGCGGATTCAACCTTCTCAAAACTTCAGAATAACCAAAAGACGGTATATAAATACCGCAAATGGCAGGAGTACGGCTATCTGTACTATGCGACTTATGCGGATTTTGTTAGCGGAATGATCCGTACCGGAGAGCTGACGGAAGAAGAGCGCTCTGAGGCCAATGCCCTCGGCGTAAAACCGGAAAAAGACAGCGATCTGGTGGCGGAGTGCGTGGAGAAATTTACACAGACCTATGAGAGCCAGGGGTACCATGTGGTGCGTCTGGATGCTGTCATGGCCAACAGAAGAAAGCAGGCCACCGGCGGACAGCAGCAGCTCTTCGCGTATAAAGACAGACCGCTTTTCAACCGCCTGATCTCCTACATTACCGGACTGTTTACGGTAGATACGACCCATGCGATCGAAGGAGAGCTGGTGGGAGAGCGCGGACTTACATTCACTCTTCATGACCCGGTCTATGGCGGGAAGTTCTCCCCGGCCATCATAGGCAACGGGACCAAGCATAAATATCTTCTTTACTTCGACAATAAGTTTCCTTTTATCCATCAGAATCTGTTCAAGATCAACCTGGGCGTTTCCTATACGGTCAACGCCGGCGTGGATGTGTGGGATACCATGACGAAGCCGCAAGGCTCCTATGTGACCTCCATGATCACATTCCCCACAGGACTGACGGAAATGAGCGCGGACGATCTGCACTCTGCCGTATATGTTCCCGGCTCCCGCGAGAGCAGCCAGGTATTTATGGACCGCTTTACGGATGATTACACGGGCGTTGCCACGGTCAAGAGCGGACGGTCCAAGATGGGCTATTCCTTTGTGATCGGCATTCTGGCGGTGCTTCTTTCCTATGTGATCGGCGTTCCCATGGGTATTGCCATGGCCCGGAAAAAGGATAAGTGGCTGGATAAAGCAGGAACTATCTATATTATCTTTATTATTGCAGTGCCTTCGCTGGCCTACATTTTCCTGTTCAGGGCCATCGGCGGAAAGGCGGGACTTCCTATGACCTTCAACATGGAGTCCGCGAGCAAATTGATGTATGTACTGCCCATCATATCGCTGGCACTTCCATCCATCGGAAACCTGATGAAATGGCTGCGCCGGTATATGATCGATCAGATGAATTCCGATTACGTAAAATTCGCCAGATCCGGCGGACTTTCGGAGCGGGAGATTTTCAGCAAGCATATCTTTAAGAACGCGGTGATTCCGCTGGTGCACGGTATTCCCGCCAGCGTGCTGGGAGCCATGGTCGGCGCCATTATTACGGAGCGGGTTTATGTGGTGCCCGGCGCCGGCAACATGCTGACAACGGCCATCAACCGGTATGACAACGGCGCCATTGTTGGCGTGACCCTGTTCTACGCGGTGCTCTCTGTTGTTTCCATTATTCTGGGCGACGTGCTGATGTCCATGGTAGATCCCCGGATCTCCTTCTCCTCGAAAGACAGGTGATGCAGATGGAAGAGAAGAAAAATATTACATTCCAGAGCGAGGCAGCCGGTCTCTCGGACGAAGAACTGTTTTCCCGTGTGGATCACAGTGACCTGGAGTCCGAAAAGATCACGGCGCCCCGGTATTCCTACTGGAAATCCGTTTTCCGCGTGTTTTTCAAGAATAAAGTAAACATTGTTTTCCTGGCCATCCTCGGCTTTATCATTTTCTTCAGTTACATCTACCCGCAGATCGCCGGGTATGACCGCTTTGGAAATCTGCTGGATGCCAGTGCCAAGCATCTTTCGCCGTCCAAGGCCATTGCCAAGTTTGGCTTCAGCCTGCGGAATATCCTGGGCCGCGGTGCCTCCGGACAGTCCACCTGGGACGCCATCTGGTACGGATCCCGTATCTCCATTTCGCTGGCACTGATCTGCGCGGCCATCAACATGACCGTGGGCGTGCTGGTCGGCGCCGTGTGGGGCTTCTCCAAACGGCTGGATATGTTCATGACAGAGGTCTACAACATCATCACTAACGTTCCGTATATTCTGGTGATTGCTGTGATGATCCTGATCTTTTCGCCTACCTTCTGGACACTGGTGTTTGCCATGACCATCACGGGATGGTTGGCCATTGCCTACTTTATCCGCACACAGGTCATCATTATCCGTGACCGGGAATACAATCTGGCGTCCCGCTGTCTGGGAACGCCCATCACACGGATCGCCACCCGCAACGTGCTGCCGTTCATGACCTCCGTCATCGTAACACTGGCGGCGGTAGAGATCCCCTCCTACATCAGCTACGAAGTGTTCCTGGCCTATATCGGAATGGCCATGTCCGACCGCTCCCTGGGACGTATGATCTACGACGCAGAAAGCTCCATGCTCACCCCCGGCTGGGGATTCGAATTCTGGAGCCCCGTGGTCATCGCATCCATCATAACGGTGGCCCTCTATGTCACCGGCCAGAACCTCGGCGACGCCAGCGACCCGAGAACACACATGTGATGCCCAAGGGTCGCGAAGTCGTGGAAAATATGCTTGCATATTTTTCCATGACCTTGCGACCCGCCGAAAACATGAGCATGTAGCGGCAAAGCCGCGGAATGCGAATGTTTTCAGGATTGCGGGAGCACGAAGTGCGGAGCAATCCGTGTGCATCACATGAGTACATGAAAGGACTTATTAATGGACGATAGAAAGAAAATTCTCTCCGTGAAGGATCTGGAGGTGAAGTTTCATGTGCGTGGCCGTGTCCTTACGGCCATCCGTGGGATCTCTCTGGATATCTACGAGAATGAATCGATAGCCATTGTGGGCGAGTCCGGTTCCGGAAAATCCGTCTTTACCAAGACCTTTGCCGGTATGCTGGATTCCAATGGTTTCATTCCGAACGGAGATATATATTTTGACGATGATGAGCTCTCGGACACCTGGGTCAAGCTGGATTCCGGTGTACAGAGCAAAATAGAGCAGCTGGCCGGACAACTGGATTCCTTTGGCAATCTCACCAGCGGTGCCGAGATCTGGAAACAGATGCAGGAGCTGGAGCGGGAGAAGACGCAGCGTGCCACGCTGAGCGCCGAGCAGGAAGCGGAATTCGACCGTCAGATGAATGACCTGGTGTACCGGCGTACGGAGGAATCCAATCTGAAGCAGACCTTCGATCCGAAGAAGGAAAAGGACCAGATCCGTCAGAGTACGGAACGTATCAAGGCATTCGATGCCGAGATCAAAGCCCTGGAGCAGAAGAAGGCGCAGACCATCAAGGAACACAAAGCTGCGGTGGAGAAAGATACTGCGTATCTGGCGGACTTCAATCAGAAGATGTCTGCGCTGAAATCGCAGTATTCGGCGGAGACTTCCAAACCGATTTCTGAGGAGCAGAAGGATCTGAACCGCGTGATTGCAAAGGAGATGGTTCTTTCTGCCAGCCGCTATCCCCGCCGCCGCTACCGCCGTATTACGGGCGATCTTTTAAAGGCCTGCCGCGCGGCCATGGAGCGAGGAGACGACCTGAGCGATACGTCGGTCAGAAGCGCTACTTTTGACAAGCATGTATTATATGTTAAATATCTGGAGGAGACAGAGGGCAAGCTGCACGGCAGCTGTGTGCTGAACCTGGCACGCAGCGTGTCCGCAGAGGACTGGACCCATATCCGCGGCACCCGCATCGCGACCGTGTTCCAGGATCCTATGACCTCCCTGAACCCGGTCATCACCATCGGAAAGCAGATTTCCTCCGTGATCATGAAGCATCAGGGCTGCTCGGAAGTCGAAGCCAGACAGCGTGCGATTGATTTGATGTACAAGGTGGGTATTCCGAATGCTGCGGATCGTTATGATGACTATCCGTTCCAGTATTCCGGCGGCATGCGCCAGAGAATTGTTATTGCGATCGCGCTGTCCTGTCAGCCTCGTATACTGATCTGTGATGAGCCGACCACGGCCCTGGATGTGACCATCCAGGCACAGATCCTTCAGCTGCTGAAGGATCTGCAGAAGGAATATCATTACACGATCGTCTTCATCACGCACGATCTGGGCGTGGTGGCCAACATTGCGGACCGCGTAGCGGTGCTGTATGCCGGGCAGATCATTGAACTGGGAAATGTGGAAGAGGTCTTTTACGATCCTCAGCACCCCTACACCTGGGCGCTGCTTTCTGCACTGCCGCAGTTTGCAGAAAAGGGTGTAAAGCTCTATTCCATCACCGGTACGCCGCCGTCTCTGTACAATAAGATCGTCGGAGATGCTTTTGCGCCGCGAAATCCTTATTGTATGAAGATCGATACGCTGGAAGAGCCGCCTCTGTTCCAGGTGACGGAGACCCATTTCGCCAAGACGTGGCTGCTGGATCCCCGCTCGCCCAAGGTAGAAAAGCCGGAAATCATCCGGGATATTCATGGCAAGCTGATGAAGACCTACCACCTGGACGGGGTGTAACTGCAAAGGAGAAGAACGGTGTCTGAAGAAACCAAGAATTATGATAAGTACAGGAACAGGCTCCTGCCGGAACACGGTCCCATCGACCCGAAGAACGGCAAGGAGATCCTGTTGGAGGTGAAAAATGTAGATATCACCTTCGGCAAAGGGGATTCCGCTGTACACGCGGTCACCGATGCCAGCTTTAATATCTACAAGGGAGAGACCTTCTCGCTGGTGGGAGAGTCCGGCTCCGGCAAGACTACCATCGGCCGCGCGGTCATCCGCGTGAATCCGTGCGCCGCCGGCGAGATCGATTATAAGGGCGTCCGGATCTCTGGAAAGATTTCCAGATCGCTTGACCGGGAGGTCATCCGGAATATTCAGATGGTCTTCCAGGACCCCGCGGCGTCTCTGAACGAGCGCGCCACGGTGGACTACATCATCTCTGAGGGCCTGTATAATTTCCATCTGTTTGAAAATGAAGCCGACCGCGTGCGGAAGGTAGAGAAGATCATCAACGAAGTCGGACTTCTGCCGGAGCATCTGACCCGTTACCCGCACGAATTTTCCGGCGGCCAGCGGCAGCGCATCGGCCTGGCCCGCGCCATGGTCATGGAGCCGGAGCTGGTGGTGGCGGATGAGCCTATTTCCGCGCTGGATGTTTCCATCCGTGCGCAGGTGCTGAACCTGCTGAAAAAATTCCAGCAGGATCTGGGGCTGACCTATCTGTTCATCGCCCACGATCTGTCTATCGTGCGATATATTTCGGACCACATCGGCGTTATTTATAAGGGCCGCATTGTGGAGATCGCTCCCTCCGAGGAGCTGTTTGATTTCCCGCTGCATCCGTATACGCATTCGCTGATATCGGCGATTCCCATCCCGGACCCGCAGCTGGAGAAAAGGAAGATCCTGTATACCTACGATCCTTCCATCCACGATTACAGCGAGGACAAGCCGGAGCTGGTGGATATCGGCCACGATCATTTTGTATATGGTAACAAGAAGGAGATCGAGGAGTATAAAAAAATCCGCGAAGCAGGAAAGCCCGTACAGTCCATTCAGATCGCAAAGAGCGAAGAGGAACTGGTGCGGCTGACGCCTCAGCAGTCGGCAGAAAAAGGAAGCAACTATATCCTGGAAACGCCGCTGCATGATACCGGAAATATCCTGTGGGGCATTCTTTCCTTCCTCTGCTTCCCGCTGGGATTCATACTGTCGGTATACTTTGGAAAAAGAAACTATATCCGCAATTCCCGCATGTGCATGAAAGGCGCCAAGATTGGCCTCATCGTGCTGGCGGTCATCGTGATATTGTTCATTTTGATGCTGCTGCCATCGCTATTTAATTGAGTATGAAAAGAGAGAGTCGAAAGACATATTCACCTCCGCCCGTCACACGGGTGGAGGTGAATGAACATTTTGGGAAGGGCAGGGTCATTCTGCTGGCAGTTCTGATCCTGGCCGCTGCCGCTGCCTTTGGCTACGGCATATGGATTTCCCGCCAGCGGGAAGCCGGCTGGGTGGAGATCACAGCGGAAAACCCTTCAGCCGATAGCGTGGCGGGAGATTTTACCCTGCTGTATGAACTGGAAGGGAAGGGAAGCACTGCGCTATACCGGGAAATTTCTCTGGCCTATGCCCAGGATGCCGAAGAAATCGGCGGGCTGCTGAATGTCAGCGTAGGATATGGAGAAGGTGATGTGACGGATGCTGAGCGGTCGAACGCTGATGTGGCAGATGCCGAGCGGTCGGACGTTTCCGGGGATGAGGGGATTTCGGCGCCGGGGCTGGCGTATATAAATTCGCACCCCAACGAGACCGTGCGCGTAGACGCGTGGCTGTACGAAGCGCTGGAGAAGATCACAGAAAGCGGGACTCGCTATCTTTATCTGGGGCCAGTCTATGAGTGGTACGGCGGAATCTTTTACAGCCAGACCGCGGAGGAGGCGTCTGCTGTGGATCCCTTCGGCAATGAGGATGCGGCGCGGTTCTGCCGGGACGCTGCTTTGTATGCAAACGACCCTCAGGCCGTGCAGCTGGAGCTGCTGGGAGAAGATCAGGTGTGCCTTTTTGTCAGCGATGAATATCTGGCCTTCCTGGAAGAAAACGACTGCCATGTCCTGTTGGACTTCGGCTGGATGAAAAATGCCTTTGCGGCAGACTATCTGGCGGAAAAGATGATCGCCCGCGGTCACACCCGAGGTGTTCTCACCAGCCGGGATGGATATATTCGCTGCCTGGATGAGTCCGGAACATCCTTTACGCTGCCGCAGACAGCATGGAAGGAAAGCGTGATCTCGAGTTCGGAGAATGCCTCTAATGACAGTAATTCTCATGAGGAAAATTTCGAGTATATATCGGAATTTTCATATACCGGCCCGATGTCCATTGTCTATCTGCGCGCCTACCCCGTGGCAGATGCTCCGGATGACAGTTATTTTGTGATGCCGGACGGAAGTATCCGCACAGCGTATATAGACCCCGCGGACGGCCTCTGCCGGACATCCCGCATGGAATGGCTGCTTCACTCTGTGGAAGAGGGATGCGCGGACCTGGTCCTTTCCGCAGCAACGGAATTTATTGGATAAGAGATGATCCCTGGTGTTGGCAGATTGCATATTCTCGGCACTGACAGATTGTGACATCCAAGATGCTGGCTTGCAGACATCGAAGATGGTTTGTGCAAATACGGACCTTTGAAATATGTTTACATCCCACGTTTCTTGTATTTTTACGTTCATCCGGTAGTATCGGAAGCGTTTTGGGCAAAACAACAGGACTGCAGGAAATTTACAACCCATTTTCCTTGGTGATATACGTCGTCAAGAAGGAAAAATGGGTTGTAAAAGCTTCTGCAGTCCTTTCATTTGACCAAATCATCAAGATTCCTGTCTCTGAGAGGCTTTCAAGGCAGGTGAGTGGGTTGTAAATGCTTCTTCCGCGCTGATATTTGCCCAATCGGCCCTCGGAACGAGGAAAAACAAGAAAAAGTATCCCAATCAGCCCTCGGAACGAGGAAGATCAAGAAAAAGCGACCAAGAAAAAGCAGCCAAGAGAAGCCTTCTTCTTACAGCAGCAGGAATTCTTTGTTCAGCATGGCGTAGTCCTGTGTGCCGCCGTCTTCAATTTTGGTGCGGCCGCCGGTGGCTTCCGTAATCTCTGCAGCAAAGGCATCTGCAGCCTCTGCAGGAATCAGATACTCTAGTTTTACGATATCTGTGTAGTCGCTGGAGAGGGCTTGATATCCCCTGGAGCCTGCCAGGTACTGGATTTTGCCAATGCTGTTGTAATCGCAGGTGAGGGTCAGAATTCTGCCGGGAATGCGGTCCAGAATGATGCTGGATGCCAGCCCTTCTTTCGCAGCTCTCCCGTAGGCCCGGACCAGGCCGCCGGTGCCAAGCAGCACGCCGCCGAAATACCGGGTCACTACAATGCAGGCGTTCCGAAGGCCGGAAGATGTGAGGACTTCCAGGATGGGCCGCCCGGCAGTCCCGGAGGGCTCGCCGTCGTCGCTGCAGCGGCTGATTTCATTGCGCTCGCCCAGAATAAACGCAGAGCAGTGATGCCCGGCGTCCCAGTATTTCTTTCGAAGAGACTCCACAAAAGCCGTGGCGTCTTCCTCGCTTTCAATGGCTGTCACATCTGCCAGGAAACGGGATTTCTTTTCAATGATCTCGCCCTGACCTCCCTCATAGACAAATTTTGTGTATTCGCTCATAGCAACTGCCTTTCCTCGCAGATCATTTCGCGGCAGATTTCCCGACAGCCTGCCGGTATAGCGCGGCCTGAATCAGATATCTGCGGAAGCTCATTCTGCCAGCTTCTTCCTGTGCCCTTCAGTGTATCAGAAAAGCGCCGGAAATGCAAACAGGAGGTTTTCTGCCGGCACAGGAAGAGAGGATTTACTGCGAAATACAGAGAGAAAAATTCAATGGAATACTTGCAATCCTTTGCCAGAGTGCTATACTAAAGCGGATAGCACTTCAAAGGTGCACGGAGCTTTCCGGGAAAGGATGGAAGAACATGGAAAAACGAAATATCGAATGGGGCAATCTTGGTTTTGAGTATATGCCCACCAACGAAAGATATGTGACACGCTTTAAAGACGGTGCCTGGGACGAGGGTCACATGACCACGGATGCCACCGTACGGATGAGCGAGTGCGCTGGCGTACTGCAGTACTGCCAGGCCTGTTTTGAAGGCCTGAAGGCCTATACAACGGAAGATGGCCGCACGGTCGTATTCCGCCCCGACCTGAATGATGCCCGTCTGCATGATTCCTGCAAGCGTCTGGAAATGCCGACGCTGCCGGAGGGTCGTTTCATTGAATCTGTAGAAAAAGTCGTCAAGGCCAACTGGGATTATGTGCCGCCCTTCGGCTCCGGCGCTACCCTGTATATCCGCCCCTTCATGTATGCCTGCGGCCCGGTCATCGGCGTGGCTCCGGCAGAAGAATATGAATACCGTGTATTCTGCACGCCCGTAGGTCCTTACTTCAAGGGCGGCGTAAAGCCTCTGACCATCCGCGTCAGCGATTTTGACCGTGCAGCCCCCCGTGGAACCGGTCATATCAAAGCTGGTCTGAACTACGCCATGAGCCTGCATGCCATCGTGGATGCTCACGAGCAGGGCTATGCGGAAAACATGTATCTGGATCCCGCTACCCGCACCAAGGTAGAGGAGACCGGCGGCGCGAACTTCCTGTTCGTGACCAAGGACAATGTAGTCGTAACTCCCAAGTCCGACAGCATTCTGCCCTCCATCACCCGTCGCTCTCTGATGATCGTTGCAGAGAAGTATCTGGGTCTGAAGGTCGAGCAGCGTGAAGTAGAGCTGGCTGAGCTCAAGGATTTTGCAGAGTGCGGTCTCTGCGGTACCGCGGCTGTTATCTCTCCCGTGGGCAAGATCGTGGATCACGGCAAAGAAATCTGCCTGCCCAGCGGCATGAACGACATGGGCCCGATCACCAAGAAGCTGTATGATACCCTGACCGGTATCCAGATGGGACGCATTGAAGCTCCCGAAGGCTGGATTCACGTCATCGAATAAGCATTCTATCTGAAATAAAACAAACAGACAAAATACGGTGCGGCTGTTCTCAGACCGCACCGTTTTCTCTAGAAGGAAAAACTGGTTATCCGGACCGAAATATTTGTTATAACACCGGAGGGAATATCATGCAGTCATTCTTTATTTCCAGTACATTCCGCGATATGCAGGGGGAGCGGGATGCGCTGCACCGGATGGTAATGCCACGGGTCAGAGATCTTGCGAAAGAATACGGCCAGTCCGTGCAGTTTGTGGATCTTCGCTGGGGTATTTCTACAGCGGATATGGAACAGCAGGACGCGCAGAATAAGATCCTGCAGGTCTGTCTGAGGGAGATCGATGCCTGTGCGCCGTTCATGATCGTCCTGCTGGGGGAGCGCTACGGGTGGATGCCGGGGAGAGGCGCCATCGGGAGCGCCGCCGGGACATCCGGTTTTACGCCGGAGAACACGGACATGAGTATCACGGAACTGGAAATACAGTACGGCATCTGGAAGAATCAGGGCGTGCTGGATCGATGCATTTTCTGCTTCCGGGATCCGGTTGAAGGCGATTGTCTTTCGGTAGAGGAACGGGAGATTTATGAGCCCTTCGACAGTGAAGACCGTGTACGTATGGACAAATTGAAGCGGAAGATCGAGGAAAACCCAACCGCTCAGATCTTCCGTTATTCTCTGACGGTGGAAAATGGACAGCTGATCGGATACGATGGCTTTGCGGAGGAGCTTTCAAAACGCCTGTGTGATCTGCTGCGCGGGCTGTGGGGGCAGCCACGGAAACTGGCGTGGCAGGAAAAGCAGCAGATGGAGGACCGGCTGCAGGCGGAGAACCTGCAGGCAAATTTTGTGGGCATGAATGCGGCCCGGAAAAAATACGCGGAAGGCATACGGAAAAATCAGCTGGTGGTGATCGAGGGGGGCGGAGGCAGCGGCAAGAGTGCCATGATGGCGCAGCTGTCAAAGGATCTTGCAGGGACTGGCCGGACGGAAGTAATCTTCTGCGGTGCCACCCAATACTGTATGCGTATGGAACAGCTTCTGCGCATTCTTGTCTACCGGTTGGAGGACCAGCCGATCTGGCTCTCCGCTATTTTTAAGGGGCAGGAGGAAGCAGAGGATCTGAAGGGCTCCCGGGAGCAGTGGAACCGGGCGTGCCGGGAATATCGCGGGAAGCCGGTTATCTTTTTTATTGACGCCATCGATCAGCTGATGCCCGAGGATGCGCTGCTGGAGTCCTGGTTTGTTCCGACAGAGCTTCCGGCAGGTGTTCATCTGGTCGTCTCCACTACAGGGAAGGTGGGTATTAACCGGATGCTGCTGGGCCGCGGTACAGGGGGAAAGACATTTTCCTACGCGCATTTCCGGCATGAAGTGCCGAATGAAACGGAAAAGAGAGAGATCGCGCTGGCCCATTTCGCCAGAGAGCACAAGCAGATCAGTGAGCCTGTGCTGCAGGCTCTGCTGGCACATCCCCGCAGCAGCAGCATGCTTTGTCTGGATATGATGGTCCGCTGGCTCTCCGCGCTCTCGGAATCGGATTTTCGTAAGATTGCGCAGCTGGAAAAGACACAACTCCCCGCACAGGCCATCGATTCCTATCTGCTGGAACAAATAAAAAGTATGCCGGAGCGGGAAAAAGCATTTATACATGCATATATAAGACGGATCATGCATTTCCTTTCTCCGCATGACGAAGGGGACCGCCTGTATGCCAGCAGTCTGATCCCGCTGTATTTTATCTGCATGACGTCGCACGGTCTCTCCCGCAGACAGATGGAAGAGATACAGGAAAGTATTCGTGAGACGCTGCCGGGCAGTGAACATGTACTGTGCAGCTTCTGGAATGAAACGCAGTTTTCCCGAATGTGTGCCTACATGGGGCCGCAGCTGGTGGAGCGGGATGACGGACGGGTGGATATTGCGCACCGCATGGTGCGGGAAGCTCTCCGCTGGGATTCGCTGGTCTATAATTATGCGATCGTTATGCAGCAGTATCTGATGAAGCGGGGAGAAGAGGATGAGACACGGCAGGAGGATCTGATCCCGGTCTGCCTGATGCACCTCGATTTTGAGCGGGAGAATAATAAGGATCCGGATAGCAGAAAAACCATAATTACGACCGCCAGATATGCCATTCAGGATGTGATCGCTGATGCCGGAAATGCCACGGAGAGTGAAGAGCCCGAAAAAGCAGCATCCGGGAAGCTGGCATGGGAGAGGCTTGTGCGGAATGTCACGGCGGACCTGCTGACCGACCCGGGAAGAGATTCGAAGATTGCCGGTATATGCGAGGTACTGGAGGATGCTGCGGCCGGCGGGGAAAGCCATTATTACTGGCTGTTTTCCTTTTTCCTGGACGATATCGTGAAGCAGCTGAACAAGCGGGGCTACCGGGAGAAGGTACATGCCTGCCGCATCCTTATAACAGCAGCCCATGAAAAATATCGCGAGGGATCGTCAAAAGATTTTGCAGGATGGAGCGATCAGCAAAAGAAAAAACAGCTGCTTTGGCAGCAGAGGGTCATGAATCTGATGCGCCGGATCCACGGGGAACTGGAGAATAAGCGTTACAGCCTGAATCTGACGGACGAAGCAGCCGGTGCCTGGGATAAGGAATGTAAGGATTTTGAATCCCGGGCGGAGAAATGGATGCCTCAGGATCCATGGGCTTTGTACCGGCTGAGCCAGCTGGAGTGCATGCGCGCCATGATCGCATCGGATGAGCGCAAGGCAGGACCTGCGGAGAGGTCTGCCGAGAAGGCGGCGGATCTTCTGCGGCGAATGACCCGTGCCGGCGAGGATCAGATCTCCCGGCATCAGCAAAGCATTTTCTTTGCCTGGGGCATGAGCAACGTGGCGGAAATCTACTGCGACCTTGCCCATGATGCCATTTTCCGGGTCAGGCATTTCTATAAAAAGGCTGAAAGGATCATTGATGAAGTGCTTGCTTTTGTACAGTCCCCCGGGAAGGGGCCGGCCTCCAGCGACCGGGAAGACTGGTTCAGATTGAACACCAGACGCGCCATCATTCTCAGCGGACTTGACCGGGATCAGGAAGCGGTGGATCTGCTGTGGGACATTTATGCCGCGTATGAGGACCCGGCGGAACCGCTCTCAGAGCGGGAGAGGACGGAACTGTCAGAGGTCGGCATGCGTGCCGGTCTGATCATGATGTATGGATACAGCCCCGCCGTACTGTACTCAGCCGAAAAAGGGGAAACCAAATTCCGGGGGCGGAGCAGGGCATTTGATATCATCCTGCGTCGTGAAAAGGATTATCTGGAAACGGCGCTGCAGGGGGATACGGTACATGACTGGAAAATGCTGAATATAAAGCTCTTCACCTGGTTCAGGACATCTTTTTCGTCCCTGGAAGAAGAACAGGGCGTAATTCATGAGATGATGGAGGATCTTCGTCATCTGCGCGGCCGTTTAAACGGATCGGAAGATTTTGATACACTGGAACTGGACAGCCGTGAGAGATTCCTGAAAAAACTAATGAAAACTACGGAAGAAAAATGGGCAAAGCCCCGCAAATAAGAACCGGTACTTGTATCCGGCGGGAAATAGTGGTAAAATATAAAGACTTTTTGGCGGCTGAGAGGTTTTCTTCAGCCGCTGTGAGAATGCGGGCGCAGTGCGGAAGAGTGCTGTGCCGGAAAAGAGGACAAACATGAGCGAAGATAAGAAAGTGGATGCTGCCTTAGAGCGCGCCAAGGCAAAGGCAGAAGCCATGAAGGTTAAGGCGGACGCCGCGAAAAAGGAACAGCCCAAAAAGGCCAATCCCTTTGCGGTGGAGCCCAATGAATATACGCATGTAAAGCACGTGATCGGCATCGTCAGCGGCAAGGGCGGCGTGGGAAAATCCACGGTCACCTGTGCGCTGGCGGTGGAACTGAACCGTCAGGGCTATTCCGTGGGCATTCTGGACGCGGATATCACGGGGCCTTCCATTCCCCGCATGCTGGGGGTGCAGGGCATCTATGGCGTGCAGGGTGAGCTGATCATTCCTGGGGAGACGGAGACCGGTATCCGGGTGATCTCCATGAACCTCTTGCTGGAGGGTGAAGATCAGGCCATGATCTGGCGCGGACCGGCCATTGCCGGCGTGGTAAAGCAGTTCTGGACCGATGTAGTCTGGGGCGATCTGGACTATCTGCTGGTGGATATCCCGCCCGGGACCGGAGATGTGCCGCTGACGGTCTTCCAGTCCCTGCCGGTAGACGGCATTCTGCTGGTGACCTCCCCGCAGAGCCTGGTGGAAATGATCGTGAAAAAGGCGTACAACATGGCCGAAAAGATGGATATTCCGATCCTGGGCATCATCGAAAATTACAGCTATGTGACATGCCCGGACTGCGGCCGCAAAATTGAGGTGTTCGGCAAGAGCCGCATTGAAGGCTTTGCTGCCGAGTGTGGTATTCCCGTATGCGCAAAGCTTCCCCTGGATGGTGAGATCGCAGCCCTGGCCGATACAGGCCGCATGGAGATGATCCCTGCTGGTTTTCTGGCGGACGCGCTGTCGGCCATGCCGAAGGCGTAACAGGAAAATCGGCCCGCCGGAAACGGCGGCAGAAGGGAGTAACAAATGGCAAAAATGAGGCATCCGCTGCCTTTTCATATTCGCTATAATTCACCGGTGGTGCTGACCTTTTTCTTTATCACTCTGGCGGCGATGGCGCTGAATACACTTACGAAAGGAGCAGCCAATACCCTGTTCTTTTCTGTTTACCGGTCCACATGGACCGATCCGCTGGCGTATGTGCGCACCTTCACTCACGTGCTGGGACACGGAGGAATCGCGCACTGGAGCGCCAATATGACCCTGTTTCTGCTGCTGGGGCCGATCCTGGAAGAAAAATACGGCAGCAAATATCTGCTGATCATGATCCTGATCGTGGCAGGTGTGACCGGAATTATCAACATGCTTCTGTTTCCCGGCACAGCACTCATGGGAGCAAGCGGCGTGGTCTTTATGATGATGATCCTTTCCTCCGTGGTGTCTGTACGCCGGGGAGAGATCCCGCTGACATTGATCCTGGTGGCCATCATTTACATGGGGCAGGAGATCTACAGCGGTCTGTTCACTGCAGATAATATTTCCCAGTTCTCCCATATTTTGGGCGGCGTCTGCGGATGCGCCTTTGGGTTCTGGAAGAAATAGGAGGAACACATGCTGATCTTGGCTTCACAGTCCCCCAGAAGAAAGGAATTGCTGGATCTGGCAGGCCTGAAATATATCTGCATTCCTTCGGATGCGGATGAGACCGTGCCGGCGGAGCTGGCGGCAGAGGATACGCCGGAATATTTAGCTGTCCGCAAGGCGGACGCCGTGCTGGCGGAACACCCCGAGGATGTCGTGCTGGGGGCCGATACCCTGGTGGTGATGGATGGAAAGCCTCTCGGAAAGCCTGCGAATGAAGCGGAGGCCAGGGATATGCTGCGGCGTCTTTCCGGCCGGGAGCACTATGTTTATACAGGCGTCGCCATTCTTTCCAAAGATCGCCGTTCTGTATTTACCTCTGTGACAAAGGTGGAATTTTTCCCGCTTTCTGACCGGGAGATCGACGCCTACATTGCCACGGGAGAGCCTATGGATAAGGCGGGCGCCTATGGAATCCAGGGGCGCGGAGCGTTGCTGGTCAAACGTATCCGGGGAGACTATTTTACCGTGGTTGGCCTTCCGGTGGCAGAGGTGGTGCGCCATTTGCCGGCGGAAGTGCGCGGGTCGTGATCGCCCGTTTGCCGCGATAAAGAAAGCTGAGGGGAGTCGAACCCCTCGGAAAGGAGTATTTCTTGCGCAGATATCATAATATAGGCTTGCTGTGGCTTCTGGCCGTCATACTGCTGTTCGTCCCCTGTGACAGGGCGATGGCGGGAACGGGCGGCGCGGATCACACCACCTATGATTATCAGGATAAAATGGACTGGCCGGAGGCACCGGAAATTTCGGCGGCCAGTGCCTATATGATAGAGCTGAACAGTGGTGCGGTGCTGTATAATAAGAATGGGGACGCAAAAAGCTTTCCCGCCAGCACGACCAAGATCATGACGGCCCTTCTGGCGTTGGAAAACTGCAGCCTGGACGAGGAGGTCACGTTTTCCCACAATGCAATCTATGATATTGAAGAGGGCGGACACCACTGGGAGTTTGAAGAGGGCGAAGTCCTGACCGTGGACGAGTGCCTGCAGTTCCTGCTGTGTGAATCTGTTAATGAAGTGGGCTACGCCCTGGCAGAGCACATGGCCGGATCGATTTCCGATTTTGCAGAGATGATGAATGCCCGCGCGGCTGAACTTGGCGCCACGGGGACGCATTTCAATAATCCGCACGGCCTGAACGATGAAGACCACTATACCACTGCGCGGGATATGGCGCTGATCCTGTGGGGCTGCGTGCAGAATGAGAAGTTTGTCCATTACTGTTCCCTGCCGTCGGTTAGCCTGGCGGGGCATGTCATCCGCACAGAAGGGTTCTCTACGTATACGAACCATCACCTGATGCTGCGGGAAGGCAGCGATTATTATGATCCCGATGTGGTCTGCGGTAAGACTGGTTATACGTCCATCGCCGGCAATACGCTGGTGACCTATGCTTCCCGCGGGGACATGGATGTGGTTTGCGTGCTGATGCAGGGACTTTCGGACCGCTTTGATGATACCCGGAAGCTCCTGGACTACGCCTTTGATAATTTTACCGTACAGTCCTCCGCGGACCTGACCGGCAGTGACGGCGGGAACGGATATCTGAGACTGCGGGATAAGGGGGAGACAGGTGTCTGCCTGCCGAATTCAGCAGACTGGTCAAAAGTTTCGTTCAGCCTGAAGGCAGATGAAACATCCGGTCTGGTGCGTGTGTGGAATTACGGAGATGTAACGCTGCAGAAGGCGCCGGTAGAACTCCTGATCGGCCCGGATAAGGCTTCCGAGGAGGAGGCAGTTTCCGGTGAAGAGGGGGATGCTTCCGGCGAGACGGCGGAAGAAACAGAGTCTGCCGCACCCGCACCCACAAAGCCTTTTGTGGAAGAGAAAGCGGCGGAGGCCCCGGAAGGTTTCCTGTACAAGGAGATCCTGGGATGGCGCGTACTGGAAATCGCAGCGATCTTTGGCTTTGCAGTGCTTTTCATGACAGCTTTTGTGCTGATCATCGTGCTGATCCGAGTGCGCCATCAGAGAAAACGGGAACGGAGAAGAGCTTCCTATATGGATGATGAGGAATAAAGAATCTATGAAGACGGAAACCATACAGATTCACTATCACAGCGATCAGATCGAAAAGCTGACCTATATTGACGGCAAGAGCGATTGGATCGATCTGCGCGCGGCGGAGGATGTTACACTAAAGGCCGGGGAATTCCATATGCTGGATCTCGGCATATCGCTTCGGCTTCCGGATGGCTACGAAGCCATTGTGGCGCCCAGGAGTTCCTCCTTTAAGAACTTCGGTATCATCCAGGTAAATTCCATCGGCATCATAGACGAAAGCTACGGAAAATACAGCACGGATGACCGCTGGATGTATCCCATTCTGGCCATGCGGGACACACAGATCCATGTGAATGACCGGGTGGCACAGTTCCGCATTATAGAACATCAGCCCCGCATCCACTTTGAGGAGGTCGGGGAGTCACACGGAAATGCCCGGGGCGGCTTCGGAAGCTCCGGTGTGCAGTAATCATCAGAAAAAGGGGAATAAACGATGGCTATTACACAGATGCGTTGTCCAAACTGTACGGCACCCATATCCATTGAACCGAAGCGCGGACGGAATGTTGTCTGCCAGTATTGCGGCGCCTCCTTTACGGTAGACGCGCAGACATGGAAAAATGTTATGGCGGCGGAAAAGGATATGGCGGCTTTCGAAGCAGAAAAACGAAGGGAAGAGCGTGACAAGGCGGCATACATGGAGACCGCACGTCAGGAGGAAAAGAGCTGGAAGGGCTGGATGCTGCAGTGGCGGATCCTTCTGATTGCGAGCGCTGTGCTCACGCTGCTGAATTTTTCCGTTCCGGACAGCTCTCCCATGAGCGGGACGATCAACATGCTCTGGGGCGTGGTATTCCTTGGGTCTACGATCTACCTGGCCATCCGAAGACCGGAGATGACGGTATTCAAACCCAAAAGTACCTTCGCCAAAGGCGGAAAAAGCCTGTGCTATTTAAAGATTACCGGCATCAAATGGGCTGTTGCAATCATCGCGACGATGCTTGCAGATCTGCTGTAGAAAATCTGCTCAGGAGGATCTGTTCCGGAGGAGCTGCCCGGGAATATGGCTGCCGGTCTGCACCTTTATGCAGACGGCGGAGAAAGGAACACAGAACATGCAGATGGAAACGTTATATTTTTATGTGAAACAGATTGATGGTGATTATGCCCATTTGCAGCGGCTGGACGACCCTGCTGCGGAGCCCCGTCTGGTGGCGCGGGCGCTGCTGCCGCCGGAAATCATGGAGGGCACGAAGCTCAAATACGAATGGCTTCAATACGAGATCATGGAGTAAGGACCGATGAGCATCTACGGAAATCATGCGTCTGAACTGGAGCGGATCAAAGAACAGCTGCTGGCTGACATTCAGGAGATCCGGGGTCATATGACAGCTGAACTTGGCATGGATCCCATAGAACATCTGCTGGGCCGCGTAAAAAGTGAAGAGAGCATGCGGGAAAAATGCCGCCGGAAAGGCCTGCCCGAAACGGAGGAATCCGCGCTGCAGGCCATTTACGATGCCATCGGCATTCGCGTGGTCTGCGCCTTTCTGGATGATGTGTATACCATCCGTGACCGGCTGGCATCCCTGCCCTACTGCGCGGTGGCGGAGGAAAAGGATTATATCCGTCATGCCAAACCCAACGGATACCGCAGCTATCATCTGATCCTGCGGGTAAAGGACTGCTATTTTGCGGAGATCCAGCTGCGGACCATTTCCATGGATACCTGGGCAGCCCTGGAGCATCATTTGAAGTATAAGAAGAATGTGCAGGGGAATATACGTCTGATTGAACAGGAACTGAAGCGTTGCGCGGATGAGCTGGCAGCGACAGATGCATCTATGCAGACGATACGGGATATGATGCAGGAGACGGATGTATAATGAAGATATAAGCAGGCGAGGGAGTTATGAAATTATTGTTGGCGGAGGATACCGCAGATCTGAACCGCGTTGTCACCGTAATGCTGCAGCATTCCGGTTTTGAGGTGGATTCCACCTTTGACGGCCAGGAGGCCCTGGAGCGTATTCAGGAAAACGGGTATGATGGTATTATATTGGATATCATGATGCCCAAACGGGATGGAATTTCCGTACTCACGGAACTTAGAAAACAGGGAAATATTACGCCGGTGCTGCTGCTGACCGCCAAGGCGGAAGTGGATGACCGGGTGGCCGGGCTGGATGCAGGAGCAGATGATTATCTGCCCAAGCCCTTTGCGATGAAGGAATTGCTGGCCCGTGTGAAAGCGATGACCCGCAGACGCACCCGGTATAATAAGGACAGGATGCAGTATGCGGATTTTTCACTGGATGCCGAGACACTGGCGCTATCCGCGGAAAATACGGTGCGGCTGTCTCTGAAGGAGTTCGAGCTGCTGCAGATGCTGGTGATCCATGCAGAAAAAGAACTGCCCGCGGAACAGCTGCTTGGTACCGTGTGGGCGGCCGAGCCGGATGCGGGAGAAGATACACTGTGGCTGTACGTACGCTATCTGCAGCGTAAACTGCAGTCGGTAGCGTCGGAAGCGGTCATTACAGGTTCGCGGGAAACAGGCAGAGTAATGCTGCACGGGGACAATGCAGAGGCATAGGTCTTTCGCAGGAATTTAAGATGTAGGAATTGAATCAGGGAGGGAGAGCAGTTATGAGCGAACGGGAGATCAACGGGATCAGGAGAAAGTTCATTATTGCGTCTACCCTTTCTTTTTTTATGGTCATGCTGGCCATGGGTGGACTGATCTATCTGTTTACCAGTATCAGTGCCCGCAACGAGGTACGCCAGGTCATGGATGTGATCATAGAAAACGACGGCGAGCTGCCAAAACCGGCAGGGCCGGAATCGTCCGGGGATGGAGTGAGTGCGGAGACCGCTGCCGCAGAGGAAGCAGAGGCAAGAGAGGAAGAGGAGGCAGAAGACGACGAGTTTACACTAGAGGAAGAGATGACTTGGTCCCTGAAGGACTTCTTTGGCATTGGAGAAGCCATGAAGAGCTCCGAGGACTTCCTGTATGCGACCCGTTACTTTGCCGTGCTGTTTGACGCGGAAGATAAATTGGAGGAGATCAAGACCAGCCATATCTCCCGCGTGGATGAAAATGAGGCGGAGCATTACGCGCGCATCGCCAAAGATCGGATGTTCTCCTTCGGTAGTTTTGGATATTTTTATTATGAAGTGGCAAAAAGGGTCGGCGGCGGCACCATTGTGATTTATCTGGATCGGACCACGCAGAATGCCTACGGAATGCGTGTTTTTTATGCGGCGCTGACATTGATCGGGTTCGGATCCCTGATTGCCTTTGGGGTGATGCGGTTGGTATCACGCTCCATCGTGCGGGGCGAGATTGAAAATGCGGAACGGCAGAAGCAGTTTATCACGAATGCCAGTCACGAATTGAAGACCCCGCTGGCGGTCATCCGTGCCAACACCGAGATGCAGGAGATGCTGGAGGGCGAGACAGAATGGACACAGTCCACCCTCAGACAAGTGGGTCGCATGGAGGGGCTGATCGCCAATCTGGTGATGATCGCCCGGGCCAGAGAAAAGGATACGGGAAATCTTTCCCGCCTGGATATTTCTGTGCCTGTTCGTGAGACGGCGGAATCCTTTGCCGCGGTGGCTGCCAGTGAAGGGAAGAGCCTGGAGATCCATGTGGCAGACGGGATACAGATGCTTGCGGAAGAAGGAGCCGTAAGACAGCTGGTGTCTCTTCTGATCGATAATGCTGTGAAGTATTGTGATGCCGGCGGCAGGGTGTCGGCTATACTGGAAAAACAGGGAAAGAAGATCCGTCTTGCTGTGATCAATTCCTTTAAGGATGGGAACAGCGTGGATACGGCCCGTTTCTTTGACCGGTTTTACCGGCAGGATGACTCCCACAATACCGATAAAGGCGGATATGGCATTGGACTTTCCGTGGCGGAAAGTCTGGTGAAACAGATGGGCGGAAGCATCGGAGCCCACTGGAAGGACGGAGATATTATTTTTGAGTGTAATTTTTTTGGAAAATAATAAAAAAACACTTGACAATCCATATAAGCTTGGTGTATGATATAAATTCGCCGAGGTTTTAGCCTTGGCGTTACTGGCATTATCCGGTATGGTCCTGGGAAGGAGGAGCGTACCGGCCTTCAGGAAAGGAGGAAGCCGTGGATAAAACCAAGTTTTTGCAGCAGCTGGAGAAGCTGGTGGCCGTGGCTCACACGAAACACGATGCGCTGGACATCAACGACATCAACGATTTCTTCAAAGAAGAAAAGCTGGATGCCGAGCAGATGGAGGAGGTATACAACTACCTCGAAAGCAAGAATATTGATGTGCTGCGCGTGATGAACGATGAGCCGACAGCCATGGAAGAAATGATCATTGATGACGATGATGATCATTTCCACCCGGGTGACGAGGAAGAAGAGGAGATCGATCTGGACGCCATCGATCTGCTGGAAGGCATCGGCACGGAGGACCCCGTGCGCATGTACCTGAAGGAGATCGGTACCGTTCCCCTGCTGACCGCCGAAGAGGAAGTGGAGCTGGCCCGCAGAAAGGCCGAGGGCGATGTAAGAGCAAAGGAACGTCTGATCGAAGCAAATCTGAGACTGGTCGTCAGTATAGCCAAGCGCTACACCGGCCGGGGCATGAGTTTTCTGGACCTGGTTCAGGAAGGCAACCTTGGGCTCATCAAAGGTGTGGAAAAGTTTGATTATACCAAGGGATATAAGCTGAGCACATATGCCACCTGGTGGATCCGTCAGTCCGTGACGCGCGCGCTGGCAGATCAGGCCCGCACCATCCGCGTGCCCGTGCACATGGTGGAAACCATTAATAAGATGTCCAAGATGCAACGTAAGCTGACGCTGGAGCTGGGGTATGAACCCTCTACCGCCGAGCTGGCGGATGCCCTGGAGATGTCCGAGGAGAAGGTCATGGAGATCATGCAAATCGCCAGAGAGCCTGCATCCCTGGAGACGCCCATCGGCGAAGAGGATGATTCCAACCTGGGCGATTTTGTGGCGGACAGTAACGCCGTCACGCCGGAGGGCAATGTAGAGCAGGTGATGCTGCGGGAGCACATTGATATTCTGCTGGATGACCTGAAGGACCGTGAGAAGCAGGTGGTGATCCTCCGCTTCGGCCTGGAGGACGGGCATCCCCGCACCCTGGAGGAAGTGGGCAAGGAGTTCAACGTGACCCGTGAGCGCATCCGCCAGATCGAGGCCAAGGCACTCCGCAAGCTTCGCAATCCGGTGCGCAGCAAACGAATCAGAGATTTCCTGTAATAGGATACGAAGCGGCGGCACCGAAAAGGCCGCCGCTTATTTCATAATACAGCGGAAATGATCCGCAGGAGAGGAGATAAGGATGAAGGCACCATTTTCCGATTATCTGACGGAGCGGGCCCCCGCGCTGAAGGAACTGGTGGGGCTGCTGCGGCAGTCCTTTGAATATGTGAGCGTCCTGGCCACGGATTCTGTGGGAATATCCGTGCGGATGTCCCAGGCCAGCAAGAGCGTATCGGGCAGCAACATGACCACCGAGCGCGGCGTGGTGGTGCGCGTGTGCCGGGAGGGTCGCTACAGCGAATATGCCATGAATGACTGGGATGCGCAGGATATCCCCGCGCTGGCGGAAAGGATCACCCGGGTGCTGGAGCAGCAGTTCGCGCTGCTGAAAGCGGTCGGTTCCGATACCTATACCACAGGTTTGCTGCCGGATGAGCCCTGCACGCTGTTCGTAGAAAAGAACGCAGAGATCCTGCCGGAGAAGGCAGATCCGGACGCATTGGTGAAAGAGATGATGTCTCTTTCCGACCGCGGTATGGAGACCATTCCCGGAGCGCTGGACTGCATTGCCCGGGGCATTTCCACACATATTTCCAAGCTGTTCCTGACGGAACACCGGGATCTGCGTCAGAGTTATGTATATACCGAGGGAACGTTGATTTCCTATGCGCCTACCGAGAGCGGTGATACCCGTGTGGTATACGAGGGTGTTTCCGGCTGCGGCGGCCTGGAGATCCTGAAAGGGCTGGAAGAAAAGCTGGCAGGCATGCCGCAGACCATGAAAGAGGTCGTATCCGCCGGAAAGGTGGTCCCCGGGGAGTACGAGATCATCGCCGATCCGGGCATTGCCGGTCTGATCGCACACGAAGCGTTTGGCCACGGCGTGGAGATGGATATGTTCGTGAAGAACCGCGCCCTGGGCAGCCAGTATATCGGCCAGCGGGTCGGTTCAGACCTGGTCACCATGCATGAAGGCGCGCTGTGCGACGAGAGCGTGACAGCGTATGCCTTTGATGACGAGGGGACCCTGGCGGGCGATGTAACGGAGATTGATCATGGTATTCTGAAGACGGGTATCTGCGATGCACTGAGCGCCCTTCGCCTGGGCACCGCGCCTACCGGCAACGGTAAGAGAGAAAACTACGCCCATAAGGTCTACACCCGCATGACCAATACGGTCTTTGATTCGGGCACAGACACCCTGGAGGATATGATCGCCTCCGTGAAGCACGGATATCTGCTGAAGGGCACCGAGAGCGGCATGGAGGATCCCAAGCACTGGGGCATTCAGTGCATCATTTCCCGTGGCTACGAGATTAAAGATGGAAAGCTGACAGGAAAAGTGGTGGCCCCCGTAGTCATGACCGGCTATGTGCCGGATCTGCTGGGCGGCATCTGCATGGCCAGCACGGACCGCGAGGTAGAAGGCACCGGCGCCTGCGGTAAGGGCTATAAGGAGTGGGTCAAGGTGGCCGACGGCGGCCCCTATTTAAAGAGCAGGGCCAGACTGGGTTAAGGAGGCGCGTCAGATATGTTTCAGATCATAAAGAATAAACTGGAAAAGCTTGGCTGTGACGCCTGGGAGCTGACCGAGACGCTGACAGACAGTTGGGAATTCTATTATATCCGTCATCAGCTGGACCAGAACCGGGCGGTCGAGACCAGAGCATTTGAGGTAAAGGTCTATCGCCTGCTGGAGGACGGAAAATTCCTGGGCAGTGCCTCCGGGGAAATTTCTCCTACGGCTTCAGAAGCGGAGATCGATAAGGTCCTGAAGGATCTGCTGTTCCAGGCGGGGCTGGTAAAAAATCCGGCCTACACGCTTACCGATACGCCGGTAAACGGCCTTCCGAAGGCGGTCATGCCCGCGCCGGCGGATATGGCAGGCGCCTTCCTTTCCGCCATGCAGCATCTGTCGGAGACAAAGACAGAGGATATAAACTCTTACGAGATCTTTGTGAGAGGAAAAACGCGGCATTTCTGCAATTCCCGCGGTGTGGAGGCAAGGGTATCCTGGCCGGATTCCATGCTGGAGGTTGTTATCAATGCCAGAGATGACGAAAAAGAGATCGAGCTGTACCGTAATTTCACCTCCGGCATCTGTGATGAGAAAATACTGGAGGCGGAAATCGCCCGGGCCATGCAATTTGGCAGAGACCGCCTGACAGCAGTTCCCACGCCCCGCACGGACGGGATCCCGGTCATCTTTTCCACATCGGATGCCTGCAGCATCTATGAATATTTCGCGGACCGCACGAACGCAGCCTATAAGGTGCAGAAAATCTCTCCCTGGGAGATCGGTGCTCCCGTGGCAGAGGATCTGCAGGGCGATCGCATCAGTCTGGAGGCCCTTCCGGAGCTTCCCGGCTCCTCCCGGAATATTCCGGTGGACTCCGAGGGCTGTCGGATCAGCGAACGTTTCCTGATCCGCGACGGCGTGGCAGAGCATTTCTGGGGCAGCCGCCAGTTCTCCGAATATCTGGGACTTGCAGACAGTTCCCAGGTCTATAACTTCCGCGTGAGCGGCGGAACCCACAGCGAGCAGGACCTGCGCCAGGGCGATTACCTGGAACTGGTAGAATTCTCGGATTTTCAGGTCGACTCCATGGGCGGAGATATCGCCGGAGAGATCCGTCTGGGATACCTGCACCGCGGCGGCAAGGTAACCGTCGTCACCGGCGGCTCCGTGACAGGCTCCATGACAGAAGCCGTATCCACCATGCAGTGCTCCGAAGAACAGAAACAGTATGACACCATGGTCATTCCGGCCGTAACAAAGCTGTTCGGTCTTCGCATCACACCAGTAGAATAAATTAAAGCCCGCGGCAGCGGGCTTTTTCTTAATTTATTCTTCTTCGTCTGCGGTCAGATCCTCGTATTCAAGTTCGTCCAGGATTTCATCGTAGCGGTCGGCGACGGCTTCGAATTCCTCGTCGTCCTCGATGTTGTCCAGGATCACTTCGTCCCCTTCGCCCTCGGCGAAGCGGTACAGGTAGACCTCAGCCTCATCATCGTCCAGGTTGGCGGTAGGCAGCAGGGCTACATACTGGCGGCCCAACAGCGGGAAGCGGGAGAGTACCACGCACTCCATTTCCGTTCCGTCATCCAGCTCCAGATTGATGATTACCTCTTCGGGTTCTGTGTACATTTCGTTGCTCATAAATTGTTATCCTCCGCATTCATATATGTTATTTAGTGTTACACGTTGAAACGGAACAGGATGACATCTCCGTCCTGAACCACATATTCTTTTCCTTCCATCCGGATCAGTCCTTTGTCTCTGGCGCCGGCATAGGAGCCGCAGTCCAGCAGATCCTGGAAGTTAACGACTTCTGCTTTGATGAAACCGCGCTCAAAATCGGTGTGGATCTTCCCGGCGGCCTGAGGGGCCTTGGTGCCGATCTTGATGGTCCAGGCACGAGTCTCGTCCTCGCCGGAGGTCAGGAAGCTCATCAGGCCCAGCGTACGATAGCTCGCCTGGATCAGCTTGTCCAGACCGGAGGAGGTGATCCCCAGATCCTCCAGGAACTCCGCCCGCTCCTCATCGTCCAGCTCCGCCATCTCAGCTTCAATCTGGGCGCAGATCACAAATACTTCGCTGCCGGACTTTGCCGCCAGATCCCGCACCTGCTGCACATAGGGATTCCCGGCACCGTCATCCGCCAGGTCGTCCTCGGAGACATTGGCGGCGTAGATCACGGGCTTGGCGGTCAGGAGATTCATCTCATTGAACCAGATGTCCTCGTCCTCATTCTCCCGCTCGAAGGAAATCGCATCATTGCCGTCCTCCAGGTGCTTCTTCAGACGCTCTTCCATGGCATATTCCTTGGCAGCCGTCTTGTCACCCACCCGTGAGCTCTTGCCGGTCTTGCTCATGCGGCGCTCCAGCACCTCCAGGTCTGCGAAGATCAGCTCCAGGTCGATAGTCTCGATGTCGCGAATGGGATCCACACTGCCGTCCACATGGATGACGTTGGAGTCCTCAAAGCAGCGCACCACGTGTACGATGGCGTCACATTCACGGATATTGGCCAGGAACTGGTTGCCAAGACCCTCGCCCTTGCTGGCACCCTTTACCAGACCGGCGATATCCACGAATTCCACCACCGCGGGCGTCACCTTCTTCGAGTGATAGAAATCCCCAAGCAGCTTCAGGCGGTGATCCGGCACCGGAACGATACCAACGTTGGGGTCAATGGTGCAGAAGGGATAGTTGGCCGACTCCGCACCGGCCTTGGTCAGCGAGTTAAACAAAGTGCTCTTCCCGACATTGGGAAGGCCGACGATACCTAATTTCATTTCTATGTATTCTCCTTCGAAAAATCGGACAGGAACGCTGCCCGTATCAGAGGGCTGCATTCCTGTAAGAAAGAGCCCAACATGACAATTCATTATATCATGCGGGGCGTGTTCTCTCAATCATTTTCGGCGGGAATATCGCACTTTTTGCGGGGGACTTCTTCTTTTTATCCGATCAGTTCCGCTGCCATCCTGAACAGCACATCGCTGCTAATGTTGTCGGCGCTATACGTCCTTCCCTTCGACATGTCCATCATTGCCTCCAGCAAATGGGGTTATTCATTTGCAGCGACATCTGACATCTCCAGTAGTTCAGCCGCGGCCTGTGTGTTCTCCACCCGGATCAGATTATCCCATGCATCGGCTT